>NZ_JAELUG010000651.1 GCF_016429255.1 Rhizobium sp. ASV8 | reverse complement strand
ACATTTCAATGGGCATGCATTTTGGCCTTGGTAGTTTACCTCTTCAAGTTTCACCCTCACCACCACCACCTCCCCCATTCTGCATCGCCATAACCATCGCAGTAAGCACATCGATCTTTTCCCCAAGGTCAACAACCTGCGCCTCAAGCGCAGCCGTATACACCCCATCTTCCTCCCTCGTCACATCATCCTCCACAGCCGTACTCTCGCGCCAGATCAACCCCGTCCTTCTCTCGCCAATCGACTTGGACACGCTCCTCTGCTGCCGTCGACCACGTTTCCCACTATCAATAGTAGTAGTCCCAGCCGAACCACCACCACCTATTGCAAGATTCCTACTAATACTCGGCCCCCGCAGCCCAGCATACCCATCGCCGCCTGCACCGTGTTTGCGAGTAACCATTTCAT
>NZ_JAELUG010000650.1 GCF_016429255.1 Rhizobium sp. ASV8 | reverse complement strand
ATACTACGTAAAGATTGACTCCTTTGCCGAGAAGCCTTCTTCCAAGCCGCAAATGATCAAGACGGAGGGCCTGCAGGGCTACTCCAACGCCCCCGTATTCTCGTCAGACGGCAAGAAGCTTGCCTTCCTGCGCATGAAGTCCATCCAATACGAGGCTGACAAGAACCGAATCATGCTGGTTCCGGATATCAGCGACCTCGGCAAGGTTGAGCAATTTTACGAGGGCGACAACGGCGAAGGCGCCTGGGACCTCTCGCCTGGCTTTGTATTCTGGGGCGAGAATGACGAGCACTTGTACGCCGCTGCTGAAAAGCATGCTCGTAATCGTCTGTGGAAGCTCCCTGCAAGCCCGAAAGACGCAGAGGACTTGCCGACACCTGTTTTTGAACAGGGCAGTCTTTCGGATGC
>NZ_JAELUG010000649.1 GCF_016429255.1 Rhizobium sp. ASV8 | reverse complement strand
AGGCAGAATCTTCAGGTTTGATAGTATCTTCTGTCATGATTGAATCTTGGTGATTCAGAGCATAGTTTTCGGATAAGTTGGTCTTGTCAGACTGGGACCCCTTGCTCTTGTCTTCGCCGTCTGAAACCTTTTCTGAGCCGTCCTCAGCTTTAGGTGTTGCGATGTTGCCTACTTGGTCATGTGGCGGAGGCAAAAGAGCCTCTTCTGAGGAGGCTCGAGGCAATCCAGCGTCCAAGTCACGCTCGACGGCAGCCGCCGGTTCTTCACCGACGATGGTTGAAGGTGGCTGGGCCACTGTTGACTCAGTGTCTGCCTCCATAGCCTGACTGACCCCAGGCTGCGGTACTAAAGGTGCGCTGTGCGTCTCTGTTGGCGACGGTACGAGGACGTTCTTGAGAGGGCTTCCCT
>NZ_JAELUG010000648.1 GCF_016429255.1 Rhizobium sp. ASV8 | reverse complement strand
GAATCAGGCACCGCAAAGCCGTATCCGTGCTGCACGGCAGCCTGGGGCCACTGATCTGAACAAACAGCCGACGAATCGTACTGCAGAACCTCCAGAACCGACCCCAATAGAGGATGCTCCGATGACAGGTCCGGCGGTTCCTGCTTCCGGTGGTGGGGGAAGGAGACGTTTTGTGCGACAAGCTCGGGAATCCATCCAGCGCAGTCGAGCAGTAACACCACACATGATGTCTATCAACCAGCAAATATCCGTCGTCGCTATATGGATGACGTGGCCGAAGAACAAGAATATGTTCGTGTTTTGAAGCCCACGAGAAGCTAATACGTCGACGGAGACCCGTGGGCCCTGAACTCGTATACTTTGAGCAGAGTTTGGCCTGCCCGTCAGAATGCGGTGCCTATCCAGGAC
>NZ_JAELUG010000647.1 GCF_016429255.1 Rhizobium sp. ASV8 | reverse complement strand
CCGCCATGGTGCCGAACTTGACATTGTTTTACCACTTGGCTGGCAAAACGAAAGCGCTAAAGCGTTGAGTTATTTTGGAGCATCATACCAAAGGAGAGCGCGCAGTGAACCTATTGGTAGGACGATACTCTAGCGCTCCTTACACCGTCGTCAGCTAAATCGATGTCCACTAGCGAGCAGCCTGACACTATGGCTCCATTTATCAATAATCTCATAAAGAAAACAACAAGCGGCAGTCTTTGCAAGGTAAGCTATTTGACATCTTCTTAAAACGAGCATATTAGTGAATTAGTTAATGTAGGCGTTCGGAATCCGACTAGTAACAAACCCACAAATCGTCCAACTCGCCCAAAACTCTGGCTTCGACGCACTCTTCATCGACCTCGAGCATTCAAACCTATCACTGCA
>NZ_JAELUG010000646.1 GCF_016429255.1 Rhizobium sp. ASV8 | reverse complement strand
GAGATGCGCCAAATGCCCTGCTCTTGGTCGCTAGGTCGTCCCATGGAATGTCGCTTACGCACTGAACGACCGCGCTCTCATTTTCCGCCGTACTGGCAGAATGGATCAGATGAGGATTGTTGCCACTTAGAGACCCAAAGCTTTCGGCTTCCCATCCTTCAAGTGACTTTTGCCAGAGCGCATCCGTTTCCGGGCTGACGGTTGAGGCCCAATCCGATACTGTATCGTATACTCCACATCTTGGAAGACGTTTTAGCCCTGCGTAGCATCTGCTTATGTCTTTTATGAGAGTGTTGATTGAAGTGTCATCGGAGATGCATTGCGCAGTGCTAACAATCAAGAGTCCCGGCGTGGAATCTGATTCTGGCTGTATAACTTGTATATGATATAGCCTGTTGGAATCAAGAC
>NZ_JAELUG010000645.1 GCF_016429255.1 Rhizobium sp. ASV8 | reverse complement strand
CTCTTGGGGCGTGCCGTTAATAATGGCACAGTACTACGTCGTAAAGCTCAAAGAAAAGAAGACTGTTTCTAAAATAGTACATACGAGGCAGTCGTGTCGAAGCCAAGTAATATAATAAGATTTTCCAACACTGGTATAACACACTCCTACGACCCAACTGTACAACTGTACATAGAGCTGTGCCGTTTGATTCTGCCATTACAAAAATATCACTCGTACGATCTGTATGGAGTGTGAGGAATCGTAGTCAGCATCGCCATTACTATATTTATTTAAACCTGGGGATTGGGACCTTTTTGCTAGTTTCGGCAATGGCACCAGCACCAGACTTCGATTAGGTTTCGACGCATGAAACAAGAACCTCTGTCTCTTATACACATCTGACGCTGCCGACGACGTGTCGTGGGT
>NZ_JAELUG010000644.1 GCF_016429255.1 Rhizobium sp. ASV8 | reverse complement strand
CAACACGCCTTTTTACCGCCCCCGAAATGATATAGTATTTACTCCACAAATGCCCGATTGATAGAAACAGTACTACTATCCACACTCACACACACCTTACACGACCCCAGTAGACTGACACAAACTTAAGCCTTGCCCGCCATGTCCTGCGCAATGTTGCGCGAAATATAATCCGCAATAGACAGTGCCGTGATCATGGGATTCACCCCGCTCGCGCTGGGGAATACACTCGCATCCGCCACATACAGGTTGTTGGTGCCCCAGACCGCTCCGCGGGGGTCAACCACGCCATCCGTCGCCTTTGCGCTCATCCGGCATGAGCCCATCTGGTGCGCCGACAGCCACGTTGCCTCGGGACCATTATTGCCAGCCTTGCGTAGCGCGCGTAGCCACTTGGCAAACTTGGGG
>NZ_JAELUG010000643.1 GCF_016429255.1 Rhizobium sp. ASV8 | reverse complement strand
ATTCTGGCTTGACTTGTGACAGATTGAGCGTGCCTGTCGGGAGGTATGCTGCCGCGTCGAGAAGCAAATCGAAACCGGCCTCTTGCGCGAGCTCAACCCACTGTCGCGGGTGTCGAACGCCGCTAAAGTTGCTTTGGGCTGGGAATGCAAATAATCCTCTGCGTCGAGTTCGAGGGCCCATCTGGCAGGATACCGTCGACGCCGGCATAACACCATATGTGCTTGCGTGCAGCGTCTTCTGCACCTTTGCAGTGTCGATGCGCAAATCGTATGATGTAGTGTGTATGTCTTTGACTCGGGCTCCTGCTGCTTTTGCAAACTCTCGCAGCCCGTGGTTGGAGTTGTGGTTATCCGACGTCATTACGAGCCGACTGCCTCGTCGGAACTGATATGATTCTCCAACCAGACG
>NZ_JAELUG010000642.1 GCF_016429255.1 Rhizobium sp. ASV8 | reverse complement strand
GAAGATGTGAGTGTTGAGCAACAACGAAGGATCGCGTAAATTTTCAGGCAGAGGATACGTCTTCCTATAGCTGAGTCAGCACGCTTTAACGAGTATGGTGGCGTCAATTCATACGCGTCTTTTACCCCAAGGTACGTCTTCGTGAAGGCAAGCGTGAACCGAATTATGACGTTATGCGGCCCACCTTCCGGGTCTCTCGCTAGTGCGAGCCGAATGTCCCCAAATCGAAGACGAAGAATGGATGTAGGACGAGCCCCGGCGGGTGCGAGGAGTAGAAGGAAGAGAACTGCGAGGATACGGATTTCACCAAGTCCAAATGACTTTTGGGTAGTGCTGATCGTGGTTTCGATTTGTTCTTTGAGGTCTTCGATTGTCATGCAACGGTTCGCTCGTTTCTGGTCGCTTAAAC
>NZ_JAELUG010000067.1 GCF_016429255.1 Rhizobium sp. ASV8 | reverse complement strand
CATATCTTCCAGCTTGGAACGAATATCCAAGGCAGCCTTGGATCAGGATAGTGAGTTGAAGGAGAAGTCCTACGAGACCATCCGGGCTGGACATGTCGTCATTCTGGTTATTGCGTCATTGTTGATCTGTGCGATCTTGTCGTTCATCATCATTTCGGTCTTCTATTGGCGGGCAATCGTCGCCAGAGCGCGCGCCGTTGCAGCGGCTGAGGCTGCCGTTGCGGACAAGATCAGCTTCCTTGCGATGGTCAGTCATGAACTCAGAACGCCCCTCCAGGTCATTGTCTCGGCACTTGATGTGCTTGAGCGTCCACAAGACGGCAAGTCGCGAGGCGAGTTGACTGCGCGGATCCGTCGGGCGGCCAACAGTCTGGCTGTCCAGCTGCGAGATATGCTCACCCTGGCGCGTGCGCAAACCGGATACATCGAGCTGCAGCCGGGCGTCTTTGAGGCGGGGGAATTGGTCCGAGAGGTGGTGGACAACTATCAAGCTGCGGCCGATGCGAAAAAGCTTGAACTGCGCTGGAACGGGCCTGACGAAGCCGTATTCGTCGTCGCCGACGGCGAGCGGATTGCGCAGCTCCTGCATAACCTCGTTTCAAACGCGGTCAAATACACGTCGTCGGGCCACGTTCAAGTCGACCTCCACGCCTTCGCCGAAGGGACCGGCGAGTTGATATTGCGGGTGACGGATACCGGGCCTGGTTTGCCCTCGAGGATTGTCGAAAACAGCGTCGATGCGAAGGGCTTGGCCAGCCTTGGCAGCGGGCGAGGCATCGGCTTATCGGTTGTCCAAACCCTGGTGCAACAGCTTGGTGCGCGCATGAAGGTTGGAAGCAACCCGGGCGGCGGAACCATCTTCGAGCTGGCTATACCCGTCGCCCCCGCGGACGAACCCTCCACAGGCATGGCCGCCACGCGAAAGAGGGTCCTCTTGGTCGATGACCATCCCGATCTGCTGAAAGGCCTTTCAACGGTATTTGAAGAACTCGGCGTCAGCACCGACATCGCAGCTTCGGGCATGGCGGCGTTGAACTTCGTCGTTGCTCATGACTATTCCGCGATCTTCATCGATCTGGACATGCCTGTCATGACCGGCTCAGAGCTCGCGGCGCAGATCCGCAAGATGGATCCGCGCCGTCGTGCGAAGCTTGTCGCGCTTTCGGCCGCACACCACAGCTCCAGGCACGATCTGTCGCCCTTTGATATGACGTTGAACAAGCCCATACGACAGCAGCAGCTGCGAACGATCATGCAGTTTTGAAGCTGGCATTCAACGCAGCAATCAAGATTGGCATGCTCGCCGGCTTTGTGAAGAACTTCAAATTGTGCTGCGCCAAAGCCGCTGCGATATTCTCTTCGTCTGCATTGCCGGTCCTGATCTGGCCGGTCAGAATGATGATTGGGCAAAGAGCATTGCGTGCCCGAATATTTTCCACGAGCTCCAGCGCAGTATGGCGACGCGCGTTCTTCTCGATGATCCAATCGAGCACATAGGCGTCGAAATCGGTTTGATCATAGAGCGCTTGCGGGTCGTTGAAGGCTACCGCGTCGAGACCGGCGGCCTCCATGAACTGCACGATTGTCTGTGCCGTGTCCGTGTGGTCATCGAGAATGGCGACCCGACGTCGGGAGGCAGTCGGTTCTATCAGCAGGCGGGTGACGGCATGTGCCGGTATGATTGACCTCGCGTCGGCGGGCATCACGCGCCATGAGCCGTCGATCTCGGCAGCGATCAGCGTTCCGGCGGGCACTTGCCCGACGAGTCCGCCCAATCTGATGCGGCAGGGCACGATGTGGTTGTTGATGACGACAGAAGCCTCAACAAGGGCGTCGGCGTTTTCGAGCGTGACGAGTTCCTGCAAGGTCTCACCGAAGTGCTCGGCGATACTCTTCAGCTCCTCAAGCGTCCATGAGGCAGCCGTCGTCAGGCGACGATTGCCGGCAGAATAGGAGAGACCAAGGATTTCCGAGACGGTGACCGCAAAACGGTACTTCGGAATGCCGTGCCGAGACAGCAGTGCGGCGATGCATTGTGCGGCAAGAGCTGTTTCTTCACTGAGGCTATCTGCGCGATTCTCGGTCACAAACTGGCCCTTCTTTCCTATCTTGCTCATCATTGAGTGAGCGCTGTATTGCAAATGCGCGAAATACGCGTAATCTTAGGTTAGGAGTGCGCATTGTAAGTGAACAAAGCGCCGGTTGATTGCTTCGGTGTTGGGTTGGGACGACTATGTGCGAAATTCGAAAGATTGCAAGAATGCAGAATATGGGAAAGCGGGTGTAGTTCTGCTTGCGTCGGATTGCTGAATTCGGTGAGCTTTTATTACCCATCACGGATGAGCGCGGAAGAGAGTCTTCGTCCATCAAAAAGGGAAAATGCTGAAGGACCTAGGCATCTTGGCAAGTTCTTTTCGATCGAGTTTCGCATTCGCAGCCGTGTTGTGGGCGTCATTGGCCTTATGGCGCCGATGAGTCTCCCCCTTTTGGGTTGTTGGCGCTAGGTAATGTTCTGATGCAAGTCGATAGAAGTTGATCGGATTGAGGGTGCATTTTGGTGGTGTCGCCTGATTTTCGCCAATCAGCCACCGGGGTGGGGTTTCTTATGTTGGACTCCGGATCTCGTCAAACGGCTGTTTCTGCTGATGACTGGAAAATGTGTAGTTGGAGTATCGATGGGAAGCTCATGATAGGGAATTCTTCAAAAAATCGCAAAAATACAGAGTATAAAAAAATAGATATCCGTGCTGTATATTTCGGATCAGCTGCAGTAGTATTTTATATTATATATTTCTCAATACTTGATGTTTTCGGTTGTGACGCATCGTATGGAATAGGTGTCCTTACAGAAGACGGGGCATGTGATAATTATATATTCGGATACAGTATTATTTGGAAGATAGTTTCGATAATTGTGCCATTTATTGTTGTCGCGTTTGCGATTAAGGAAATGAGTATTTCGATTTATAGGTCATTATTTTATTCTATAATACTATTTATTGTAAGTTTTTTAATTGAAGCAATGATGGCATTTGTTTTTTCTTAGCGTGGAATTCGGTGGGCGGAGAGGGCAATGAAGGTAAAAACTAGAAACGACATCTCAATTGATAAATTTCTTGGGTTCCCAACCCCGCGAGCTTCGGTTGAAGCAAAAGTGCTTACCGATATTTACGGTGCGCCAGTATATGATAGTGCGGGCAATCCGATGCTTGTTCCAGACGATTTTGATCCGAAAGATTTTGTAGCGAAGGTCCAGTCATCGTGGTTAGGAATTCTCGGATTCTGGACCAACGGCCCGTTCGATCTTCAGCGATCCTATGATGGGCAGATCAGTACAGGTGGCGCGGGATTTGTGCCGGCATTCAGGGCAATCGGATCTTGGGCCTACGGTTACACATCTGCGGCTCGTGGGAACACGCTAACGGGGACATTGGGAGGGGGGGGCGCAATAAACCTGCTGTGGAGCACTCCGAAGACCGCGATAGAAAACTTTCGCCATTGGAAATCCGATCCATATCCCGATATATCAGGGCGCCTGTTCAATCCTCCGCAAAATGTTGCCAACATAACGGCTGGGTATCAGGAATACCTGGCGGACAATCCCTATACTTTCACCAAGTCTGCACCGGGGTTGGGCACGCTTGGGCCTACAATTGGCCGTACAGGTTACGCCGGCCCATCGACCGGCTACATAACCCCAGCAGAGCGCGGTCACGGTCCTGGCGTGATTGATGTGCCTTTTTCACCTGCAACACCTCTTCCGAGTCCTCCACTCATTACACCGAGCATTCCTGAGGGAATTAATGCGATGCTCGGAAATATTAGCTACACCCCGCCATCGGCAGTTAATCCGACTAGCGTCGTTATGCCAGTGGCACCGACGCCCCCTCAACTGCAGCCTCTTGCAGGTGGGCCGTGGGACCTGTTCGGCGAGCACTCTTTTGAGGGGAGCTCGAGATATGGAAACGGCGGTGGTTATGGGAGCAATGACGAATCAGAAGATCCGGATTCCGGGGGCGGCTCTCGTTCGAACGGTGGCTTGGGTAGTGAGGCAGGCTCTCAGAGTGGTGTTTCACGTGGAGATCCCTACGGCGGCAGAGATGCTTTTGGTTCGCCATATTCCGATAGTGTCGGCGCAACCGGGCCTGAAGGTTATGGGGGGCACGGCCCCGGACGAAGCCCAAGTGGTCCTTCTCCTTTTGGCGGCTCTCAAGCAACTGCAAGCGGCTCCTTCAGAGCGACACCACCGGATACAAGTCGACAGCGATATAGTTCCGCCGCGACGGATGCAGATGGAACAACAGGAGCAGACCCAAATGGTACCGGAGACGATGGGCCGCCAGGTAGCCCAATCCTCCTCGACCTTTCTGGCAATGGGTTGAATGTCAACGCGCTTGGCAATTCTTCACAATTTGTGAATGTGAATGGCGACGGCTACCAGCACCGGATGGCCTGGGCTGGCAACGGCACGGGCGTGCTGGTGTTCGACGCGGATGGGGACGGCAAGATCAGCAGTTCGAAGGAATTCGAGTTCACACAATGGGATCCGACGGCGACCGGCGACCTTGAGGCGTTGAAGGATGTGTTCGACACCAACGGCGACGGCAAGCTCGACGCCGGCGACACGCAGTGGTCGAAGTTCAAGGTGATGGTCAACGGCCAGCTGGATTCGCTGGATTCGCTGGGCATCACTTCGATCGACCTGACGCCGAAGGGCAGCGGCCAGACGTTCAGCGACGGCTCGGCGATCACTGGAACGACGACTTATACCAAGTCCGACGGTTCGACCGGGGCGGTTGGAGATGCGGTCCTTGCCGGCGACGCCAACGGCTATATTATCAAGTCGACGGTTGTGACCAATGCCGACCAGTCGAAGACGAACACGATCCAGGCCTACAATGCCGACGGCAGCCTGGCCCTCCAGAATCTGGTGACGACGAGCGCCGACGGCAACAGCGTCTCGACCAAGTTCGACGACGACGGCAATGGCACCTATGACCGCTCACAGACGGACATGACGACAGTTGCGGGTGGCGTGCGCACGCGGGTTGTCACCAACTTCAACGCGGACGGCTCGGTTCTCAACAGCACGACGACGGTGACCAGCACCGACCGCAGCACGATCACCACGACGATTGATCAGGATGGAGATGGCAAGGCCGATCAGAGCCAGATCTTCGTCACCAATGCCGATGGCTCCACGACGACCACGACCAGGACATTGAGCGCCTCTGGGGCGACCTTGAACCAGATACAGGTGCAGTCGAGTGCCGACGGTCTGACGAAGACGACCAGGACTGATATCAACGGCGATGGGGTCTATGAAGACGTCGTCACCGACGCGACGGTGGTGGCGGGCGACGGATCGCGCACCAGGACGGTCACGGATATCGGTGCCAACGGCACGGTTCTGTCTGTCGTGACGACGGCCACCAGTGCCGACCGCCGCACGAAGACGGTATCTAGCGATCTCGATGGCAATGGTACGATCGACGTGCGCGACCAGACCCTGACGACGGTTGCCGCAAACGGCGACGTGACGACAGTTGTGACCACGACCAACGGCGATGGTTCTCTTCGCGGCAAGGTGACGACGGTCGCCGCCGCAAACGGTCTGTCGACGACGGTCTCGAGCGATGTGACCAGCGATGGCGTCGTTGACCGTGTCCATTCCGATGTGACAGTTGTTGCCGGCGATGGGACACGAACGCAGACGGTACAGGATACCAGCGCGAATGGCGTGCTGTTGTCGAAGAGCGTCACGGTTACTGGTGCGGATGGCAAGAGCAAGAATATCTCGATCGATGCCAATGGCGATGGCGCCGCCGACAGGCAGACGATTATCTCTGTTGCCGGCGACGGAACGATCACACAGACCGATAGCAGCCTCAATCCGAATGGAACGCTGATCTCCAAGGCGGTCACGACCACCAGTGCCGACGGCCTGTCGAAGACCCTGAGCACTGATCTCAATGGCGACGGGACCTATGACGCCATAACGACCGATGTCATTACGGCCGGCAGTGCCGGCGCCCG
The DNA here is from genome assembly GCF_016429255.1 of Rhizobium sp. ASV8. Taxonomy (GTDB): domain Bacteria; phylum Pseudomonadota; class Alphaproteobacteria; order Rhizobiales; family Rhizobiaceae; genus Rhizobium. The sequence goes on along the minus strand of NZ_JAELUG010000067.1, from coordinate 31,191 downwards.
TGTCGAGACCGTAACGAAGAAGAGCGGCAATGGCACAGTAATTGGCCAGGTGGTGACGACGACGTCGGCCGACAGCCTGACGCAGACGGTGCAGTCTGATCTCAATGGCGACGGTGTCTTCGACAAGACGGTCACGGATGCGATCGTTCTGAATGCCGGCGCGCGCACGGAAACGGTCACGACGAGAAGCGGCAATGGTTCTCTGCTCAGTCAGACGGTGACGACGATCAGCGCCGACCGCAAGACGACGTCGGTGACGAAGGATCTCGACGGTGACGGTCATATCGACACGACCTCGATCCAGGTCGTTGCAGCCGACGGCAGCCAGACGACCACGGCGACGCAGACCAGTGCTGACGGTGTGCTCCATAACAGGACCGTGGCGACGGTCAGCGCCGACAAGCTGACGACGACCACGACCACGGATGCCAATGGCGATGGCGTGGTCGATGTGGCGACGATGGACCAGACGGTTATCAATGCCGATGGCAGCCGGACGCAGACGGTCACCGACAGGAGCAATACCGGTGTCTTGCTCGACAAGGTGACGACGATCACTTCGGGCAATGGCCTGACCGTCACAGTCCAGAAGGATGTGAACGGCGACGGCGTGATCGATGCTTCGACGGTGAAGACGACCGTTCTCAATAATGACGGCTCGAAGACGACGACGACATCGGATTATGCCGGCACCTCGCTCACGGATCAGACGAAGGTGACGGTCAGCGCCAACGGCCTGGTGACGACGTCCTCTTATGACTATGACGGCAACGGCACGATCGACCGGACGGAAGCCGTGTCGAAGACGCTGAATGCCGATGGCTCGACCTCGGTGATCGACGCGGTCTCGACCGCGGGCGGTGCGCTTCTGTCGAAGACGACCAGCAATGCAACCGCGGACGGCAAGACCGTCACGAGCCAGGTTGACCTGGACGGCGACGGCACGCTGGATGTGAAGACCACGACGGTTGTCGACGCTACCGGCCAGACGACGAAGACGGTCGAGACCTACAAGGCCCGCACGACGACGCTCACCAGCCGTGCCGTCACGACGACTGCCGCCAACGGCCTGTCCGTGACTACGAGCTCGGATCTCGATGGGGATGGCATCTACGAGCAGGTGATCACCGATGTGACGGTGCTGAATGCCGACGGCAGCAAGACCGAGACGGTCTCCAGGTTTGGGGCTGGCAGCGCGCTCGTCTCGAAGACGGCGACGACGACGAGCGGCAATGGCCTGTCGAAGCAGACCAGCTGGACCGATGGGACCGGCGCGATGCTGCGCTCGGGCAGCGACATCACGATGTTGAATGCCGATGGTTCGACGGTGGAGGTGGTGACCAATAGCGGTGCGATCGCCAACAAGACGACGACCACGACGAGCGGCGACGGCAAGACTGTTACCGTGACCTATGACATCGATGGCAATGGCACGGTCGACCAGAAGTCGGTGACCACCAGGAATGCCAATGGCAGCGTTACCAAGACCCTGTCCGACCTAACGTCGACGGGAGCGGTATCGCACGTCACGACGGTGACGGCGAGTGCCGATGGCCTCGGCCAGACCGTGAACTACGATGTCGACGGCAACGGTGTGACCGACAAGAGCGTCGCCGATCAGACGGTGCTCAATACCAATGGCAGCAAGTCGACGACGGAGAGGGTCTATACTCTCAATGGCGCCAATCTGATCCAGAGCGCCGTCACCCAGACGGATACCTCCGCAGACGGGCTGACGGTGACCACCAAATGGGATCAGACCGGCTCCGGTACCTTTTCCAAGAGCCGCAGCGCTGTGACGGTGCTCAATGCCGACGGCTCGCGGACGCAGACCGTCAGCTATTTTACCGGCACGACGCTGACCAGCCGCTATCTGACGACAACGTCAGCCAACGGCCTGTCGATCACCTCGCAATCGGACATGACGGGGGCCGGCAGCTATGCCCAGACCTCGACGGACGTCACTGTCGTCAATGCCGACGGCACCCGCACCCGCACGGTGACCGGCACCAGGGCCGACGGCTCGCTGATCTCGAAGCTCACCACGACGACGAATGGCGATGGCGAGGTGATCTCGACCAACGAACAGCGCACCGGCTTTGCGACGCAAACGGTCAGCGACACCGTCGAGATCCTCGCTGACGGTGCCAAGCGCGAGACCGTCACGACGACGGACGCCTCCGGCAAGCTCATCGACAAGACCGTCACGCTGACCAGCGCCGACAAGCGCACGGTGACGATCGACCGCGATGATAATGGCGATGGCGTCATCGACCAGCATCAGCAAACGGTGATCGCGGATTCCGGCGTGACGGTCCAGAGCGTGGTCGATTACAAGTCCGCCGGCGTCAAGGCGGACGGATCGACGACGACCACCACGGCGAATGGCCTGCAGAGCACCACGGATTGGGATCTCGACGGCAATGGCACGGTCGATCGCCGCCGCGTCACCGTCAACACCAACAATGCCGATGGCAGCAAGACCACCGTCATCTCCGACACCGACCTGACCACCGGCAAGCTGGCGTCGAAGACGACGATCCAGCAGTCTTCGGATGGCATGGTGCGCACGACCTCGAAGGATGTCGACGGCGACGGTACGATCGACCAGGTGGAGACACTCACCGCCGACACCACCGGCGCGACGGTCTCGATCGTCACCAACAATGCCACGGCCCAGAAGACCAACTATCTGCTCTCCGGCAAGGTCTACTGGAAACAGGCGATCGCCGCCAAGGTCGAGACCGACAGCTCGGCCGATGGGCGCACGAAGACCGTCAAGTACGACTATGACGGCAACGGCACGTTCGAAGTGGTCATGCAGTCGCAATTGCAGGCCGACGGCTCGACGGTTGCGACGGTGACCGAGGCGAATGCCAGTGGCGCCGTAATCGCCAAGGGTACGATCACCACCACCGCCGACGGGCTGATCACGGTGCTCAGCAAGGATTCCAACAATGACGGCGTCGTCGATCATACGGAAACCTCGGTCATCCACAATGACGGCTCGATCACGCTGACCAAGGTCGATCTCAACGCCAGCAGCGCCGTGACCCAGACTGTAGTCGACACTGTCTCGGCCATGGGCAGCCTAATGCTGCGCCTCACCAGCGACGGTCAGGGCCGCAAGACGGCGCAGACCGTCGTCGCCGCCGACGGCAGTTCGGTCGCTACGACCTATGACGGTGCAACCGGCCAGACGCTCTCCATCTCCAATGTCAATAAGGCCGGCCTCCTAACCTCCGCCGTCCTCTACGACCCGCTGAACGCCAATCCCTGGTCACGCGTCGAGCAATCCTTCGACGCCAACGGTAAGAAAAATCTCGAAAAACAGTTCAATGATGACGGATCTCGAGCGGATGTGTACTTTAATACCGCAAGCGGCGCGACCGATCACATCTTCTATTACAATGGTGCGGGAAAGCTGACGGCACAGACCTGGTTCGATCTGACGAATGCCTACACGTGGACGCGAGCCGATAATTCTTTCGATCCAAATTCTGGTCAAATTTTAACGCAAGTCCTTTACAACGATGATGGCACCAAAACTCTTGGTTTTTGGGATCCGAGCAATGCTCAGCCATGGTCATCCATCGTCCAGAATACCAACACCGCAGGCCAGCTGATTAATCAGGTTGTTTATTATGATAGCGGTGCGAAAAACACCTATGTTTATGATCCCACCAATGTCCAAAGCTGGTCGCAGATTCTCAACGCGTATGATGGGGCCGGAAAACTCATCACTAACGTGACGTATAGCCACACAGGCGGTACATACACGGTAACAAGCTACGACCCGTACAATAGTCAGCCATGGGGAACGTTGATTCAGAACTACGTCAATAGCGTCCTGAATACAGCGGTGTCTTACAATGACGACGGAGGCTACACCAACTATCAGTATGATGGCTCCGGCAATCTTGCCTCCTGGCAGCGCTATGTCTATCAAAGCTACGGTGGTGGTGGCAGTACTGGCTACAAGATGGTCGACTATTGGCCCCAATCGCATTCCGGCCACGGCCCCGTTCTCCTCGACCTTAACGGCGACGGCCACATCGACCTGCGTCCGCTCGATACCAACGCGTTGGCGACTGGTTCGTCGGTCACTTTCGACTGGAATGGCGACGGTGCCCGTGACGGCACCGCCTGGGTCGGTGCGCAGGACGGCTTCCTGGCGATTGATCTCGGTGAGGATGGCCAGGCCGGTCCCGATGGCAAGATCGACCAGTCGAAGGAGCTTGCCTTCTCCGAATGGGCAACTCCGGAGCAGGTCGCCGCCAATGGCGGTTCCGTCTCCGACCTCGAAGGCCTGCGTCTGGCCTTCGACAGCAATCATGACAATGTGCTTGATGCAAACGACGCTCGCTGGAACGAGTTCCGCGTCTGGCGCGACGCCAACCAGAACGGCGTGGTCGATCCGGGCGAACTGGAAACCATGTCGCAGGCTGGCATCAAGCTGATCAACCTGCTGTCGACCACCAGCGGCAGCCAGTCCTTCTCGGACGGATCGGCGATCACGGGCACGAGCTCGTACCAGACGACGGACGGCACGTCGCACTATCTAGTCGGTGATGCCACGCTTGCCTACCAGCCGGCGATCCCAAAACAGAGCGCGGCCTAGAGAGTACTCACACAAGGGAGCATGCCGGATCATCACCGGTCCGGCATGACGATATCAAGCAGTTGGGGGGACGAATGAATAATTACCGGGTGATTTTCGCTGCGATATTTTTCGCCGCGTCTTGGGTGGCGGCAGGCGCCGCACCCATCGCGACAAAGGGCCGTTACGAGTTTGATAAAAACACGTTGGGCGATCCGTCGGCTCTGAACTGGAACATCGAGCAATGTAGCCACTATGGTCTCAGGCCCGCACTTCTGCAGAAGCTTGCAAAACTGATGGGCGTCTCGCAAGCCAATGCGCGGCACGAGTTCTGTCGCCGAATTCTTACCGCCTATGCTGGGGGAGCCATTCCCTACGACGATTACGTCCGGTTTACTCAGCACCACATTATGAGCGCGGGCATAGCAAGGGCATTGCATCTTTCGGGCACACGTGCATCAAACGCGCAACCCCTGCGTCATCGGTCAGCGGGTTCTCAGTAGATGGGCTGGGTATAAGACCCGACAAAGCGGCAAATTGTGTGGCACGATGAATTTCGACAATGGCAAAGCTCGCGTGCCCGACCTCTGATTAGAGTTTCACAAATATGGACCAGGGAACGGTCGAGCTGGAGCATCCGCAGACCGATTTAATGACGGAAGAGAAACGCCCCGATAGCGGCCTTGCAGCGATTGCAGCGGTTGCGGGTTACTTTCGAATTGCCTCCAATCCGGATGTGCTTGCCCGTGACCTCGCTTTGTCGGAGGCAGCCGGACGGAATGACCTGCTGCGGGCAGCAAAGCTCGTTGGTCTGAAGGCAAAACAGCTGGAGATCCGGAGCGACGCACGCCTGGCAACCTTGCCGACGCCAGCGATCGCCTGCCTGACCGACGGCCGCTTTGCCATTTTTGGCGGGGCAGCTCCCGACAACACCTGGCGCGTCATCGATCCCGTCGACTTCTCAAGCCGCAATCTTGAACCTCACGAGCTTCTGGCCGAGACCTCGGGCCGCTTCATCCTGCTGCAGCGACGCCTGGCAGGCCCCGGATCCTCGCGCGGCAATTTCGGGTTCCGTTGGTTTCTACCATCGATCTGGCGCTATCGCCGCGCCTTCGGTCATGTCCTGCTCGCCTCGCTCATCGTCCAGATCTTTGCGCTGGTCACACCGCTGTTCTTTCAGGTCGTCGTCGACAAGGTGCTGGCCCATCGCAGCTATTCGACCCTGATCGTGCTCGTCATCGGCCTGGCCGCCGTCGGCCTGTTCGACGTCGTGCTGCAGTACCTTCGAACCTATGCGCTGTCGCACACTACCAACCGTATCGATGTCGAGCTCGGACGACGGCTGTTCCGGCATATGCTCAATCTGCCACTTTCCTACTTCGAGACAAGGGCAACCGGCCAGACGATCGCGCGCGTGCGCGAACTGGAGACGATCCGCAATTTCCTGACCGGGCAGGGACTGTTCTCCGGTCTCGACCTGATCTTTACCATCGTCTTCATCTTCGTGCTGTTCTCCTATTCCGCAAAGCTTGCCTGGATCGTCGTCGCCTCTATCCCCTTCTATCTGGCCATCGGCTTTCTGGTGCGGCCGTTCCTCAGGGAGAAGATCGACGAGAAGTTCGAGCGCGGCGCCTATAGCCAGCAGCTCCTGGTCGAGACCGTCGTCGGTGTACAGACGCTGAAGGCCTCCGCCGTCGAGCCCGTGGTGTCTTCTCAATGGGAGGAGCGATTGGCCGGCTACGTGCAATCCTCCTTCGCCACCACCATGCTCGCCGCCAAGGGCCAGAACGCCATCCAATATGTCAGCAAGATCACCTCGGCCGCCCTGCTGCTCTTCGGCGCCCAGGCTGTGATCAATGGCGAGCTGACGGTCGGTGCGCTCGTGGCCTTCAACATGATCGCCGGTCAGGTTTCCCAGCCGATCCTGCGGCTGTCGCAGCTCTGGCAGGATTTCCAGCAGGTGCAAGTCTCGGTCGCCCGACTGGCGGACATTCTCAACGCTCCGCCCGAGCCGCGGCCCGAAGTCTCCGTCAGCCTGCCGAAGCCAAGGGGTGGGATCACCTTCAAGAGCGTCAACTTCCGCTATACTGCCGATGGACCGGAGGTACTGCGCGATATCTCGTTTTCTGTCCGCCCCGGCGAAGTCATCGGCATCGTCGGTCCCTCCGGCTCGGGCAAATCGACGCTGACCAAGCTGGTGCAGCGCTTCTATATCCCGACCCGAGGCCAGGTCTTCGTTGACGGCCAGGATATCGCTCAGGTCGACCCCGCCTGGCTGCGCTCCAATATTGGTGTCGTCCTGCAGGAGAACATGCTGTTCAACCGGACGATCCACGACAATATCTGCCTGGTCAATCCATCGATGTCGCGGGGAGCGGCCATGCAGATGGCCCGGCTGTCTGGAGCCGACGAGTTCATTGCCAAGCTGCCCAAGGGTTATGATACGCTGATCGAGGAGCGCGGCGCAAACCTCTCTGGCGGTCAACGCCAGCGTCTGGCAATCGCCCGCGCACTTGCCACCAATCCGCCGATGCTGATCCTCGATGAAGCCACAAGCGCGCTCGACTATGAGAGCGAGCGCATCATCCTTGCCAATATGCGCGAGATCGTCAAAGGCCGAACAGTCATCATCATCGCCCATCGGCTGGCGACTGTGCGTCACTGTGACCGCATCATCGGCATGAAGGATGGCCGCATCGTCGAGGAGGGCACGCATGACAGCCTGCTTGCCCGGCCGAACGGCCTCTATGCCCATCTCTGGCAACTGCAGACGGGGCTCAATCAGCTATGAACCCTGTTATTCAACCACCCAAGCGACCAGGCAAGCCGTTGCGCCGCGGCAAGGTCGAGAACGAGTTCCTGCCGGCGGCCTTGGAAATCCTCGAGACACCGGCCTCGCCGATCCGCACCGCCTTCATCTGGTTCATCGCCATCGTTGTGGCTGCGACACTGCTGTGGAGCTACCTCGGAACTTTCGACATAGTCTCGACGGCGCAGGGCAAGATCCAGCCGACTGGACGCGTCAAGGTCATCCAGTCGATCGAGGTCGGCAAGACCAGGTCAATCCCGGTCCTCAACGGCTCCAGGGTCAAGGCCGGCGACATCGTCGTCCAGCTCGACGATACCGAGCTCAAATCCGATGAAGACGCGATAGCCGTCAATCTGCAGGCCTATCGTGGCGAGATGGTCAGGCGCAAGGCCGTTTTGGCGACCGTCGAGCTTTGGCGGGAGCAAGGCATCTGGACAAGCGACAAGACAATTTCAAAGATGCGTCTACTGTTCGCCAACGATACGCCATCAAGCATCCGCGACCGTGAGCAGTCGATCTTCAGGGCGGATCTCTCGCAGCTTGCCGCAAGCCTGACCAATCTCGCCGCACAACACACGCAACAGCAAGCGACCGTTGCAAGGCTGGAGCGCACGATTGCGGCGCAGAGCAGACTTGTAGATACGCTTAATGAGCGCGTTGCCATCCGAACGTCTTTGGTGGATCAGGAGGCAGGCTCAAAGTCAGGCGTTATCGACGCCAAGGAGACCAGCCAAAAGGAAGAGGCAACGCTTGCCGAAGAAACAGGTCAGCTTGAGGAGGCGAGAGCGTCACTCAGCGTCACCACCAGCGATGGCGAAAAGACCGTCCAGACCTTCGTTGCCGACAATGAGCAAAAGGCGGGAGATGCATCGCGACAGGCCGACGAGCTTGATCGGCAGTTGGTGAAGGCGCGGAAACGTCGTGAATCCATGACCGTCACGACGCCCATCGACGGTACTGTCCAATCCTCGCTGATCAATACCGTCGGTCAGGTTGTGACGACGGGCATCGATCTCATGCGCATCGTGCCGGACAATTCGGCGCTTGAAGTAGAGGCCTATCTTCCAAACAGCGATATCGGTTTCGTGGCCGTCGGCCAGCCAGCGGTGGTCAAGGTCGAGGCTTTTCCGTTCACGCGCTACGGCACGATCCATGGCCATGTGACCGCGGTCGCGCGGGATGCGATCCCGGAACCGGATGCCAACCAGGTCGAAGGCGACCCGGAAAAACAGTTGCAGGCAACCGTGCCGACGACCAATGTGCAGCGCGTTCAGAACCTCGTCTTCCCCGTGACCGTCAAGCTCGACGAAAGCACCATGAGCGTCGACGGCAACATCGCACCATTATCGCCGGGGATGGCAGCGACCGCCGAGATAAAAACCGGCAGGAGGCGGATTCTCGAATATCTGTTCTCGCCGATGGTCGAAGTTACGTCGCAGGCCATGCAGGAGCGATGATGTAATTTTGAGGAAAGGTTACTTCGGATGTCTGATCGAGACGGAGTTTTGTCCGAGAGTCGCTCGATTGATGCAAATGTTCCAAGAAAACTGGAATTCGACTACGATAGAGGCAGGGTCCTTCGGCTATGTTTTCTGGCGTTTGTCATGGCTGCCGCTATCGCCAGTATCCCTCTTCTATCCGACAAGTCTGGGCAACCACACTTTAGCGCGGTCTTCTGGTGGCTAAGTGCCGTGTTTTTCAGTGTTTGCGGAGTCCTCTGGCTCGCCAGAGCCATTCGGCGCACGCCTGGTCTCGTCATATCGTCAGACGGGATCTATATCGAAACGCATTTCGATGAAACCATACCGTGGCGATCTGTTCGCAACATCAGCAGATATCAGAACAGATGGGCCGATCAGATGTATGTCGATCTGGTACCCCTTGTGGCGCGAACCTTGACCAGACGCGGCTTAATGCGCTGGTTACCGAAGACGCTGCGGGGGAGGGGAACCCCGATCGTCGTGCCCTTGAAATCGCTACGCCCCAATCCTGACTGGATTTACAATCGGTCCGTTGAATATCTTGCTAGGGATCGCGAGCAACGTGCTCTTCATGACGACGGCTTCAACATAAATCCTCAACAAGAATACGATGTGGAGCCGGTCGTTGGCCTCAAAGGTCGCCCGATCCTCACCTATAGTCTCATCGTCATCCTGATCGGCATCTACCTGGCCGAGCTGAAATTCGGCGTCGCGCCGCCAAAGGACAACATGCCAAGCATCCAGACGCTTCTGGTGCTTGGCGGGACGTTTCCGGTAAGAGTACTGCAACATGGCGAGTGGTGGCGATTGGTAACGGCTGGCTTGCTGCACGGCAGTATCTCCCATCTGCTCTTCAATTGCTTCGCTCTCTGGCGGGCTGGGGTCCTGCTTGAGCGATTGATTGGCTGGCGCTGGTTTGGTGCACTTTTCTGCATCAGTGCTATTGGGGGCTCTGTCGCATCGTTGCTCATGAATCCTCATAACCTGGTTGGTGTCGGGGCATCGGGCGGCATCATTGGCCTCTTTGCCGCAGCTATCGTGGCGAGTTTTCATTATTCGTCCGGTCCGCTGCCATCGATCCTACGGACGGGAGCGATTCAAATCCTCGTCCCGTCCCTGCTTCCGATCATGGGTCAAACCGCCGAGGGCATGCATATCGACTATGCCGCCCATCTCGGTGGAGCGCTCGCCGGTGGGGCGGTGTCGCTTGTCTTGCTTAAAGTCTGGCCGAACACGCAGCCTCATCCTCGCTTCGGCATGGCTGCGATTATCGGAACCATTGTGTTTGCAACGGTTGCGGCCGGGTCGGTCTGGCGCATCAGGGAGCTACGGACTGAATATCTTGGAGACCCCTTCGTCCAGTATTTTCAGGGGCAGTACCAAATGGCAGCCGATGGCTTCGCCTCCAAGGCAAAGCTGAACGATCCAGCAGCGCCCTACTACAAGCTATGGCGTTTCATCGCTCAGGCTCGCGGGAATGACAATCGAGCTAAGGCTGATTTAAGTGACGCCGCGAACAACGTGTTTCCAACGAGTTGGCCTTATCCCATTTATGAGCTCTTCCTTGAGCAACGGACACCGGCCGAAGTCGTGGCGAAGGCAACGACAAACGACAAACTCTGCACGGCGATGTTCTACATAGGGGAGTGGTACAGCCTACGCAAAGAAGTCGATGAGGCGCGACAGAAGTTCAGGGGCGCCGCCTTGTCCTGCCCCACGACGCTCATGGAATATCAAGGTGCCAGAGAGGAACTAGCCAAACTTGCAGCTCGGTGAGCCGGCGGTTCATATTCCATCAAGATCAATCCATTCAGATGGGCTTGATATCCGATTCATCAGGAAAGACCGTACCAGGCACCGCGCCCGGCACCGTGCAGGACGAGGTGCCCTTGATCCACAAGAGCCTTGAGATGATCCTTGATGGTGTGTCGACTTGCATCGGTGATCCGGGCAGCCTCCGCGACTGTAATCCGCCCGTGCTCGCGCGCCAATTCGAGCAATGTGACGGATAATTCCGGCATGTCGGCGAGGATAATACGCTCGCGCTCCATTTTCTTCTCAAGCCGGGTCTTCTGCCGATGCAGGGCTCTCAAAAAGAACTCGATCCAGGGATTCCAGTCGGGCTCTGCGCTGCGGATCGTTCCCTGCGTGCGCCGAAGCGAGATGTAATAGCTCTCCTTGCTTTGCTCGACGATGCTTTCGAGCGAGCTGTAGGGGACGTAAGCGTAGCCGGCCCGCAGCAGCAGCAAGGTAGTCAGAATACGCGATAGGCGGCCATTGCCATCCTGGAATGGATGGATTTCGAGGAAAACGACAACGAAGATCGCGGCGACCAAAAGTGGGTGGAGCCGCTTTTCTCGCCCTTGCTCATCCAGCCAAGCGATCAGTTCTTGCATTCGACGCGGCGTATCGAATGGCGTTGCCGTTTCGAATACGACGCCGAGGCTCTCGCCCTGCTCGTTAAACGCTTCCACATTGTTGGAGAGCGTTTTGTACGCGCCGCGATGCCGCTCGTCCTTTGTCGAATGCGCAAGAAGGTCGCGGTGGAGCTGACGGATATGGTTCTCGGTGAACAAAATGGCTTCGTAAGCACTGAAGATGGTCTCCATCACCTCCGCATAGCCGGCAACCTCTTGCTCGTCGCGTGTCGTAAATGACCCGAGGCGAATGTTCGCCAGCAGCTTTTCGACCTCTCGGTCGGTGAGGCGTGCCCCTTCAATACGTGTGGAGGAACCGACGCTTTCGATCGTGGCGACACGTCGGAGGCTAGACAGCCGCTCAGGCGCGATCCGTCCGATCGCACGCCAAGCACCTTTAAATTCGTCGATTTCGGCTATCAGCGACAGGATTTCGGGCGTGATCCGGACAGTCGCCGTGTTTAGAATCTCCATTTTCCCATCCATTCCCATCCAATTCCCGAGCACTTTCATGCACTATTTATCCATCCGTTTCCATCCAATTTCTACGAGATAGTTTGTCAGATTTGTCCGTTGATCGCGCGCTAGATGACTGGCCAATATTCACCGGAGCGGATCCAGACTTTTGCAGCGGGAAGAGAAGATGTACGAGGACCACGCTACCTGAAATGAGAGCCGGCCCTCCTATGTCATTGGAGCCGAAAACGAATACAGGGCTTTCCAAGCCTCTGACGTTTCTAAGAGTTCGCATGAGATCGACGCGAAAAAAACTGCGGGGTCGTTGGTCGAATTGGCGCAAGACCCCCATGCGGCCGCGCTCGCCGGTTCATCAGAATGACTGGGTCGAAAGTTCGTATCCCATCAAGAGCATGCGACTGAGACCGCCAAATCGACTTTTTTAATACTGAATGAGGCTCGGTGCATACAAGGCAATACTAGCCGCCAGCCTTGTTCAGGCTAGCGGCCCTGTGATTTCTGTCTCGACAGTCGCACTAACTTTTCTAAAGACGCACCCTCGTTTCGGCTCGAACCGTCCCTACTACGCCGCCGAACCAGGCTGCGACGGCGCCGAGCAAAAGCGCAAGGAATGCTACGAGTGCACCTGTCGACAACGCCTTCGTGGCAGTGTGTGCTGCCTCGAAGGCTTTTTTCTTTGCCACTTCCACCGACTGCTTGTACTGCGCCTCGTATTCCATAACTTGCGCTTTCGCCTGATCCGCAGGGATGTTCTGCGCACGCGCGAGTGCCGTGGCGGCCTTGCTTCGTGCATCTTCCACTGTTGCTTGATCCCCGGAGATCACAGCTCGGAGCGCTGCAACAGCAATGTCTTGTAACGCCTGCGGATCGTTACCCGTCGCTGTCCTGATCTGTTGTTCGATGCCCGAAAACGGGTTGCCCGCGTTTGCCACGGCAGGTGCAGCGGCCGCCGCCACCAACGTCGCGGTTTGGCCAAAGCCCCCGACGATTTTTGCGATCCCACCGAAAGCGCCTCCTGCAATCGTACCTAAGGAGGTCGTCAAAAGGTAAAGGACGACCAAGGTGGTCACAGCCCATGATGTCAGGCCATGGTAACCACCTGTCGACCTTTTTACGAGAGCCGAAAGGTAGCTGGCGATATAGCCGCCAATGAAGGAGGCGATAACCCCTGAAGCGACGAACCATAAGCCGCTGCCTATCGATAAAGCGGCGGCACCAGGGTTGTCAGAGGCTGCAGGATCTACGACCGCGGTGCCCATGCCGAGGCCGAGAAGTGTCAGGAGAATCTGAGTGGAGAGGGCGACAGCAACGCCCGCAAGGACAGCACTCCAAGAAATCTTGTTCAAGGATGCGCTATCAAGCAGGTGAGCGTCTTTACCATCTGTAAGGCTCGTTACACCGAGGGGCTCAGTCATAACTTTTTCCTTTCTTCGAGGACTGCGGTCTGTGGTGAGGCTAGTGGAACGTGACGCAGACATAATCGTCCTGCGAGCCTTGCAGCAATCTGATCGTTGCCGTATTTAGCGAGGCTCTTTTGGTGTGCGAATGCGGTGGGTGATTATCGTGCTTTGTTCAGTTGCAAACGCGACACGCCGGCGGCAACATTCAAGCCTGTTCCTGCCTCCGCGCTTAGCGGCTGGAGACCGAAATTCTTGGCGTTGCCGCCAACAAGCGCGTTCGCGCCAAGACCAACGCCAAGAGTGGCGCCAGCGGACGCGCCGACATAAGTTCCCGCAAGGCTGCCTTCACCAATTGTTGTCGGCGTCGTATTGACGACAATCCAGCTCAGGTAGGATTTGCCCGTCACACCGACATCAATGCCAAGCTTTCCAATCGTTCCGGTGTACCGTTCGATCTTTCCAGTGCGCTGCTTGAATTGACAATCGACGCTGCGGCTGGAGCCAATCAGCAATCCAATGCCGCCAGCGACTTCGCACGACAGCGTTCCGAGCCGCTCTTTAGGTTGCGACGCAACTTGCTGGCTGTGCTGGCTTTTATTGTGATGCGTGCCAGCTGCTGAAGCAACGGAGGCCAAGACAAAGGTGCCGATCGTTGCGAGAGTGAGCATCTTTTTCATCTTCAATTCCTTCTTCCTAATGTCGCGTTGTGTGCTGCCAGCTTCTCAGGCGAGACTCGACGGCGAGGTGATCTGAAGGGTGCAAATCACTCGGCTCGAAGTGAAATTCGCAGCAATGGACGTGGCATGACGTGCGGCGGGTTCGGATGACGCCATGCCAGTGAGAATGACCACACCATCGGTGATTTCCACGTCGATGGCGCAGTCTTCGAGACCATGGGTGTATGCCAATAGGCATTTGATCGCAGCGCATGCCGCAACGGAATCCGGAGCAAGCGGCGCGCTCGTGAAGAGTGGAAAAAGCATGGTGATTGACCTTCGATGAAAGATCATGGCTCGCCATTCTTGGCGAGCCATTTGACCACAAGATCCTTACTTCAACGCATCCTTGATAGCGTCCTTGGCTTTGCCGACGGTGCTCTGCACCTGGCCGGCAGCCTTGTCGACCTTGCCTTCGGCCTCAAGCTTGTCATTGCCGGTAAGCTTGCCGGCAACTTCCTTGATCGTGCCCTTCAATTCCTTTGCGGCACCTTCAATACGGTTCTTATCCATAATGCAGCCTTTCTTTAGACAGCGTTTTCAATCATCTGACCCCGGTTCCGCCGGCGTCATGATGTTGGAGATAGAACCACTCGGGATGAAATTTGAGAGTGCGAAATACTAGCGCAATTAGTACCAAATAACCTTTTTCGCATCGGACGTCACTTTCCGCGCGTTTTTCGCTTTGCCACCACCCGTGATTTCGGATCGGCTCCGCCCGTAAACCCGCGCTCGCGAGCCCAGATGACTGCGGAAGCCCTCCGATTGACGCCGATCTTCGCATAAAGCGAGGCGACGTGGTTTCGAATGGTATTTGTGGATAGATGCAGCGCCTCGCCCATCTCGCCATCGCTCAGTCCATTGCAGATCAGGCCCAGGATTTCCCGCTCCCGATCGCTGAGTCCCAACAGTCCTGCGGTCGGCGCCGCCGTCGAGCCTTGCTTGAGCATTGCGAGCCGCTCGACAATGGAGCGACTGAACCAGGATGTGTCGGCCATGACACTTTCAATGGCTTCAACGAGCTGTGCTTCACTTCGCCGGCGTTCGGTCACGTCCTGAAGCGCCCAGATCACGCATTGCTCGTCATTGATTTCTACCCGCTCAGCGGAAACCAAACAGTCGGCAATCCCGCCATCTTTCTGCTTCATCCGCATTGGTTCGGCGCGAACAAACGTATTGTCACGCAGCTTCTGCTCCACTGCGCGTCTGCCCTTAATGTCCTCCCAGAGGTGCAGTTCGCCTGCGGTCCGGCCAACAACTTCCGTCGGCTCATAGCCGGAAATCGCGACGAAGGCGTCGTTTGCTTCGATGAATACCATGTCGTCAAGGCGAGATATGGCGGCTGGCGCCGGAGAGAGGCGGAAGGACTTGGAGAACCTTTCTTCGCTCTGACGAAGAGCGTTCTGGGCCTTTCGCCTTGCGTCGAGGTCAGCGAAGGTGAATAGCATACACGGCTCTTCGACTACGGAAATCGGCTCGCCGGCGACGATCACAAGCCGGTCGCCGCCGTCAGGGAGAGGAACAAGCGCCTCGCGATGTCTAATCACGCGCCCCTCATCGAGCTTCATAAGCGCGTCGTCCCCCGTGTCGCAGTTCAAGAACAGGCCGATCGCATCCACGGTCTTGCCGATAACGTCCTCCTTGGAGAACCCTGTCATCTCCAAAAAACCCTGGTTGACCCGGATGAAACGATGATCCTCCAATCGGCAGATGAGCCCCGGCGCGGGATTGGCGTTGAACGATCGCTCAAATCGCTCCTCTGCTTCAAAGCGTGGCGTCTCATCTCTGATGATCAAGGCGAGTGCGTCTGGCTTGTCGCCTGCTTCGGTGATCACCATCGTTCGAACGGTGTGCACCCAAGCCAAGTCGAGATTGGAGGCCGGCGATACCTCGACCGTCACGTCGTCGATTGTCTCGCCGCCGAGTAGACGCTCGATCGGGTATTGGCCCTCCTCAAGCGGATGATTGTTGCGATAACGCAGTGTAAACTTCCGTCGATATTCCGTCGCTTCTCCACCGAGGTCTTCGATACGGCTCACCCGGTGCATCGTGATCGCCGCCGCATTTGCCCAGGCAATGCGACCATCCGGTGCAACGAGGACAATGCCGTCGCTAAGGCCGCCGATCAGTTCCTGGAGACTCCCCTTGTTGATCTTTGGCGGTTCAGGATTATCGTTCATATCGTTCTCATTTGCGTTCGATGACAAATACGTCGCATCCTTGCAGTCGATGTGGAAGAGAAATTTGTATCGCCTTCGTGGGAAAGATCGTATTTCCTAGATCTCCATGGCAGGAGGTTTGCGTGCCTTCAGCAGCTCAAGATCTTTCGCCTTACGGCGCCGGAGCCGTCATTTCTGATCCGGCACTTCGAGTTTGCGACCAGCTTCCTGATCGTTCTCAAGGCTTGGCCGGTGCGTAATTTGATCGCTGGTTTGTTCACCGCCTTCGGATCCCTCTATCCCGTTCAGATCCTGGACGGCGTTAGAAGGGCCGATCGGCCTTGCCACGCCGGTCGCGGCCTAACGTTTCTTATCTGGGGCTGGCCGCTTCAAAGTCGTAGTTGCCGAAGATGACGGTTCAGGGTGTCGCTGCATCACTCAGCACCACCGTTACAAGGTGGCTAACGAACATCGGCGGCCATGCTTTGGCCTCCTGCCTGCATGGCAATCTTGGCTCTTATCGAATTGCGCCTTTTATTGAAGCATCTGCCTGATAGTCTCGACAATCTGCTCTTCCCGGTAAGGCTTGGCGAAAAAGACCGTTTCGGCAGGGATCCGGTTGCCAGGGTCCTGGATATGTCCGGAAACCACGATCACTTTGATCGGCGGCCACCTGTCACGGATAATGGCCGCAAGGCGCATGCCATCCACGCCGCGCGGCATATCGACATCCGTGAACACGACACGAATGTCATTGCGCGACTCTAGAATGGCCACGGCCTCTGTGGCATCTGCCGCTGCAACCGCTTCATATCCTGCTGCTTCGACGAGATCGACGGCAGCCAGACGCAACAGCGGCTCGTCTTCCACCACCAGGATGATCGCAGCGTTTTTTACAATGTCAGCCATCGTCATGAATTCCTCAACTGCAAAACCATTGCCTGCATCTTCACTCGCAACCCGTCCGGATCATAATTGACTTCGGCACCACCTGTTCCCATCAAACCGAGTCGTATGAGTTTTGATCCAAACCCTCTTCCCGACGGGGCAACCACTAAGGGGCCATCATGCTCGTTCCAGTCAAGGGCAAGCACAGTTTCTCCGTTACACTCCAGCGTTTTCCAGCTAACAGTGACGGTGCCGCAGTCGTTCGACCATGCTCCATATTTAAGGGCGTTGGTACCAAGTTCGTGCATGAGTAGGGCCAAAGAAAGTGCGGAGCGCGGCCCAAGCTCCAAGTCTGGACCTGATATGGAATATCGCTCGGAGAGGGAGAGCTGACGCAGAACGGAATCGATGACTGCTACCATACGCGCCGACGACCAGTCCTGCCCGAGGAGAACTTCATGCGCTTTGGAGAGCGCATGGAGGCGGTTGGTAAAGGCCTCGACGGGACCGCGGTCTGTAATCGGTCGCAAGGTCTGCGTCGCAATCGCCTGAACCATCGCCATCGTGTTCTTTAGGCGATGGCTGATTTCGTGGTTGAGAACCTGCTGTTCCTGTTCCGCGCGAATCCTGGAGATAGCTTCGCGCGTGCGATCGGCAACCGTGCGCACAAAATCGCGCTCTTCGATCGTAAAGTCGTGGGTCTTGTCATAGTGAACGAACATTACGCCTACGAAGGCACCGTGCTCAATGATCGGGACATTGACGAGCACTGAGATTCCGATCGAATAAAACAGCTCGGCCGAGTCCGACGTCCGGGGATCTTTTGCTACATCCGGAATGATCACCATCTCGCCGCGTTTGAGATCCTCGATGTACGAGCCATAATCCCGGAACTGGTGCAGTCCTGTAACGGTCGGGACATCTTCTCCGCACCAATCTGGTAGCATCTGAACAGTCTCGGCAATTGGATCCACGACGCCGTAGCCTGCCCTCGTAGCGCCCACTAGGTTGCGCGCCATGATCTCGGCTGCAGCGAAAGCCACATCAGCGACGTCGTCGAGTTCGCGAATTTTGTCACCGAGCTCCAGGAATTCCAGCTGCCGGTCCTCGGAAAGTTTTTGCGAAGTCGCGTTTCGCGCCACCTTGATGAACCCCGACATCGATGAAGCACCGCGACTTGGAAACGGCCGGACTGTTCCATCGAGAAAAACCTTCGATCCATCAGCGGTTTGGTGCCATCGCCGATCGATTGCGACGCCTTCCAATGCGGCTTTACGCACTTCCGCAGCCGGAACGTCTGCCGCGCGATCTTCATCCGTAAAGATCTCCGCGAACGCCCGGCCGAGCATCTCCGCTTCCGACCATCCAAACGTTTCCTGGGCCCCGCCGAACCAGCTGGTGATACGTTGTTCGTCGTCCAATGTCAGGATTATATAATCTTTCGCGCCTTCGACGATGAGCCGCAGCTTTGTCTCGCCTTCCTGCAATGCCTCGACCGCCTGCATTCGGTCCGTAACCTCGACAAAGGTGATGACAAACTTGTCGTGGCCGGTCGCTTGCACGTAGCCATCGAACCAACGACCAAGCGAACCTACTTTTCGGGTAAACCGCTTGTTCTGGCCGGTTTCGACCACCTCCGCGACGTCGGATATCCACTCGTTTTCAAAACTCGGGAAAATCTCACGCGTCGTCCGGCCTGACACGCTTTGGTCGGGATAGCCTACCAATTTACTCCAAGCCGGGTTGACCGTTTCATATCGCCAGTCGACAATCTTGCCATCCACATCCCGAACGACCGAGCCGACGATGATTCCTTCCTCGAGCTGCTGGAAAAGCGAACTCCATCTGCGCTCTGACAGGAAGGTTGCAATCTGGTTCGACACCACCTTGCCAATCCTGCTGAGCAGCTCGAGCTCGCTCTCCGTCCAGTCACGCGGCTCGCCATCGATCGCAGCCACCGCCCCAATCACCATACCGTCCGGCATCGTGACTGGCACCCCCATGTAGGAGATCACGCCCAGATCCGTAATAGCGAGATTGCCCCTGACGAGATCGTGGATCGTCGCGTCACCAATGATCAGAGGCTGTTTGTCGCGGACGACATGTTGACAGAATGAGTGTGTCAGGGGTGTCTCAGCCGCTTCGGCCCACCTCTCCGGCAAACCGAGGTGAGCTATGAAGACCTGGCGGTCTTCGTCGAGGATCGACACAAGCGCCACCGGACAGTTCAGTCCGGCTTTGACGACCTCGATAATATCTTGGAATTCCGACTGGACCGGAGCTTCAAGCAGGCCTGAATTTCGAACGGCGCCGACGCGCTCTGACGGTGAACTCACTGTGTTTCCTTAACCGGGCGAACGCGGAGTTGACCAAGCAGCAAGAGCCGCAAGGACGGCGGGTGAAAGGACAAGGCTCGGCGGGGGAACTGCGGACGGAGGGCTTCCATCGACAATGCTTTGAAGAAACTGCATGGCATTCTGCAACCCGTTCATTGTGTACGGCTTCTCGATCGCTCCGAGTGCTCCGGCGAAATCGTCTGGGATGCGCTTGAGATTACCAGACACGAAAACGAAAGGTATTGTTTTCTCCGATAGGTAGCGGCCGACATCGATACCTGTCGGGCCATCGAGCAACTGAATATCGACAAAAGCAAATTGCGGCGAGGTCGCATCGGCGAGTTCGATGGCTTCGCGGCTATCTGCGGCCGTCCCGACGACATGATGACCGGCATCCTCCACTTCGCTTTCGAGTTCCATCGCCAGCAGGACTTCGTCCTCGACAATCAAAATATTCAAGGCAAATCCTTTCAGTCCTTCACGGATAAGGTGACACTGACGTCTGTTTTGTGACCGGTACTCTTGCGCTCGATCTTGGCGCGAAGTTGGAGTAGACACGCCTCCAGCATTTTTTGGCTGAACGCAGCCTCCTCTTTGTCGACCTCCACTGGCAAAACGGTATCGACGACCCGGATCAGGAAGTGGCCGTTAAGCCGCCTTATCTCGAGATGGATCTCGCCACCCCCGTCGCTCAGACCCCTGCGGATGGCGTCGCCGACGAGCTCGTTGATGATCAGGGCCAAGGGAGATGCCTTGGTCGCTGGGACGACAACTTCGTGAAGATCCGTCGTGAGCCGGATGTCGGAGCGCTTGAGCGCACTTATCTTGTCAAGCATCAGGGTGTTTGCGAAATCGGCGACGTCGAAATGGCCGACCTCTTCGTCGTTCAAAAGCTTACGCTGGACTGTACTGAGTGCTTCGACCCGATTGAGCACCGACATCAGTGTTCGCTTGACGACATCATTCTCAGTCATACGCGCCTGAAGCTTCACGATCGATGCAATCGTCAAAAGGTTGTTTTTTACCCTATGGTCGACCTCGTGCACCAAGGTTGTCTTGGCACGCAGCGCATCTGTCAGATCCGCCGTGCGCATCGCCACGACCTCTTCGGCGATATGACGTGCCTGGGCGAGTTCCGCTTCCTTGCTTTTGATATTTGTGAAGTCCAGTTGCGAGGCAAAGAAATAGATGACCGTTCCTGAGGCATCGCGAACCGGACTGACGAACAGGGCATTCCAGAATTCCGATCCATCTTTCCGGTAATTGAGGATGTCAATTGACAGATCCTGCTCTGCCGCAATGGCTTGGCGAAGCTTCTGCACAGCCTCCGGATCGGTATTCGGTCCTTGAAGGAGACGGCAATTCTTTCCGATTAGCTCCTCGTTGGAATAGCCAGTCAGCCTAGAGAATGCCGTATTACAGAAGATGATCGGATTGTCAGGTTGACGCGGATCGGTGATAAGCATGGGCATACGCGTAGCTTTAAATGCCGCCGCGAACGGGTCTTCAGAAGCGTGACTAGCAACAAGACGGTTCCCTGCGTCTCTTGCGTCTTGCCGGGTCTGAGCGTCATCTGTCATGAGGAGTCCTAATTTTGCGGCATACAATAATGCGCGGCGCAAATATTGGTTCCAAGCCAGAGCTCAGTTTGAATGAAAGCGTCTCCTCACGCGCGTATCTGTTGGACTAAAAGCGCGTCGCTAAGACGTGTTCGACGCTGGCTTAGCCTAGACGCCGCCGGCAGTGCACACAGAAAAAGCCCCGCATTTGAGCGGAGCTTCCTGTTCGGCGCGGACAGGCAAAGACCGGATCAGCCTGCCGGTACCTTATTTGATTGCGTCCAAGTTCAGAGCCGCCTTCAGCAACTCGTCGCGGTCACGCAGGCCTTTATTGAAAAGCCTAGCGACCGCTGCCGTTAAACGCCCAATAGCGGTCGGGTCGTTGACCATGCCCTTTGAACTCGCGACCTCCTTGACGACACTCGCACACAAGCGTGCATCTTCCTTCGAAATCGATACGACCATTTTACCGCTCCGATATGGCCCGCCACGAGGGAACGCGCGGGCCATATCTTACTTTAAAAGTCCATGCCGGCGGCGGGGAGGGCGGGTGCGGCATCCTTCTTGGGCTTCTCGGCGATCATGGCCTCGGTCGTCACCAGAAGACCGGCCACGGATGCGGCATCCTGGAGCGCGGTGCGTACGACTTTGGCAGGATCGATGACGCCCTGGGCGTAGAGATCACCATATTCGCCGGTTTGAGCGTTCCAGCCGTAGGAGAACTCACTCTTCTCACGCAGCTTGCCGACGATGACTGAGCCTTCGGCGCCGGCGTTCTCGGCGATCTGGCGAACAGGCGCTTCAATGGCGCGGCGGACAATCTCGATGCCGACCTTCTGATCCTGGTTGGCGGTCGCAAGACTGTCGAGTGCCTTGACGGCGCGCAGCAGCGCGACACCACCGCCCGGCAGGATGCCTTCCTCGACGGCTGCGCGCGTCGCATGCAACGCATCGTCGACACGGTCCTTCTTCTCCTTGACTTCAACTTCGGTCGAGCCGCCGACGCGAATTACGGCAACGCCGCCGGCGAGCTTGGCAAGACGTTCCTGCAGCTTTTCCCGGTCGTAGTCCGACGTGGTCTCGGCAATTTGCGCCCTGATCTGAGCAACGCGGCCGTCGATCTCTGCCTTGGAGCCGACGCCGTCGATGATGGTGGTATTCTCCTTCTCGATCGCCACCTTCTTGGCGCGGCCAAGCATGTTGAGCGTGACATTCTCAAGTTTGATGCCGAGGTCTTCGGAGATGACGGTGCCACCGGTCAGGATGGCGATGTCTTCCAGCATCGCCTTGCGGCGATCGCCGAAGCCCGGCGCCTTCACGGCAGCGATCTTCAGGCCACCGCGCAGCTTGTTGACCACGAGCGTGGCGAGCGCTTCGCCTTCCACATCCTCGGCAATGATGACCAGCGGCTTGCCGGACTGCACCACGGCTTCGAGGACAGGCAGCATCGACTGCAGGTTGGAGAGTTTCTTC
Source organism: Rhizobium sp. ASV8 (assembly GCF_016429255.1). Taxonomy (GTDB): domain Bacteria; phylum Pseudomonadota; class Alphaproteobacteria; order Rhizobiales; family Rhizobiaceae; genus Rhizobium. The sequence continues at coordinate 8,876 of NZ_JAELUG010000067.1, read as the reverse complement.
TCGTGGATGAGAATGAAGGGATCTTCGAATTCCACCCGCATCTTGTCCTGATTGGTGACGAAGTAGGGGCTGAGGTAGCCGCGGTCGAACTGCATGCCTTCGACGACTTCGAGCTCGGTTTCGGCGGTCTTGGCTTCTTCGACAGTGATGACGCCTTCGTTGCCGACCTTTTCCATCGCTTCGGCCAGATACTTGCCGATCTCTTCATCGCCATTGGCCGAGATCGTACCGACCTGGGCGATTTCGGAATTGCTGGTGATTTTGCGGGCGTTGGTCTTCAATTCCTTGACGACGGCGTCGACGGCAATATCGATACCGCGCTTCAGGTCCATCGGGTTCATGCCGGAAGCGACAGCCTTGGCGCCTTCCTTGACGATCGCCTGGGCAAGAACGGTGGCAGTCGTGGTGCCGTCGCCTGCAAGGTCGTTGGTTTTCGACGCCACTTCGCGCAGCATCTGGGCGCCCATGTTTTCGAACTTGTCTTCGAGTTCGATTTCCTTGGCGACCGAAACACCGTCCTTGGTGATGCGCGGCGCGCCGTAGGACTTGTCGATGACGACGTTGCGGCCCTTGGGGCCGAGCGTTACCTTTACCGCATTGGCGAGAACATCGACCCCACGCAGCATGCGTTCCCGGGCATCGGTATTGAATTTGACTTCTTTCGCAGCCATTTGTTCACTCCTTCAATAGGCAGCTATTTGACTGAGGGGTTGATCTGTAAGGAGAGCGCCTCAAGCGGCGATCTTCTGCTCGTCCTGGGCCTCGATGATGCCCAGGACGTCGCTTTCCTTCATGATCAGCAGGTCTTCGCCGTTGATCTTGATTTCGGTGCCTGACCATTTGCCGAACAGAATGCGGTCGCCGGCCTTGACGTCGAGCGCCTGGATCTGGCCGGCGTCGTTGCGTGCACCAAGACCGACGGCGACGACTTCGCCTTCCTGCGGCTTTTCCTTGGCAGTATCAGGGATGATGATGCCGCCCTTGGTCTTTTCCTGGGATTCCACCCGGCGGACAAGAATGCGGTCGTGAAGCGGTCGGAACGACATGTTTTCCTCCATTGGACAAAAAAGATGACGCAAAATCCCCTACCGGACCGGGTGACCAATCCGGACGGGTGCGAACCTCCTCTGAGCGTTCGCGGGCAAAATTTATTTTCGAGATTTTTTGATTTCAAGAGGGGCGAGAGAAAAAATTAGCACTCGATGTCGCTGGCTGCTAACATGCTGGAAAGGAACAATAAACGCCTTTGAGGGTTTAAGAAAACCGTTGATGGATGCATGATTTTACGCCACCTTTGGCAGTGTCATGAAACGGAGATGAAGCATGCAATTCTCGTCGGACCTGGAGCGTCAGCTCAATGGCTATGGATTGACCACCGCGCATATCCTATATCGCATTCCCGATTACGAATCCGTCCTGCAAACCTACGTTTGGCAGGACTACGATCTCGCACCTGATTTCCCCGAAATGCACAGGTTCCTGGACTTCTGGCGCGACAGCCTCGACGGACCGCTGCACTCCGTCCGCTATACACACCAGCGCCTGATCGGGCCTAACGAATGGCGACGGGTCGATGGCGAGTTCAAGCTTCAATGAACTCTTGAATTTGATTTTTCCGCTTCCTAGCTGATCGACCGCCGAGGCGTTGACCTCGGTGTGAGCGCCGATTGCGTATGGAGTGACACCTTCATGGAAGAGAATATCAACATCATCAAGAGCGCTGGTATTGATGAACGCGAAGAGATCATCGTTGATTTCGCCCGATGGCTTGAAACAGCGTCGCAGGAGGCTCTGGTTTATGGCGAAGGTTGCTTTGCCATGATGTCGGCCAGCATGGCGGAAGCAATGCGGGTCAATGCCGACGAGCTTGCTCGCGATAATCCTGAAAAGACCGAACGTGTGCTGCAGCAGGCCAGCGCGATGATGGCGCAGTTCAAGGCTGCATATCCCCATCGGGTTATCAGTCGATCCGTCCATTGAAGGGCGATGGGGCAGACTTGTCGGCGCGTCGACGTGGTGGGGCATTTTACCGGCAAAGATGCGAGAGAATGAAGTCGAAAATTGCCTGATCTTACTTGGGATGAAATTTTGCGCCACGGATCTTGAATCCGAAATTCTAAAAAACCAAATCGTTTTCCGCCAGCTGCTGAAGATAGAGCTGGCCTTGCTGGAAGCGCCGCCTTTCGGCGCTTCTGTACCCATGTTGCTTCAAAGAGGATATGGCTATGGCAACATCTTACGACTACGCACCGCTCTTCCGCTCGAGCGTCGGCTTCGATCGGGTCTTCAATCTTCTCGAAAACGCCCAGCGCGCCCGCTCGATCAGCGACTGGCCGCCTTATGACATCGTCAAGACCGGCGACGACAGCTACCGCATCTCGATCGCGGTCGCAGGTTTTGCCCAGGATGATCTCGACATCACCTTCCAGTCCAACCTGCTGACGGTCACCGGTAAGAAACAGGAGACCGCCAATGACGGCTACCTGCATCGCGGCATCGCCGGTCGGCCGTTCGAGCACCGCTTCGAGCTTGCAGACCATGTCCGGGTGAACGGCGCGGATCTGAGTAATGGTCTTCTGTCGATCGATCTTGTTCGCGAAATCCCGGAAGCCCTGAGGCCGAGGAGGATCTCGATCCAGAGCACGCCCGCCTTAACGTCGGTCGCTCCGGCTCAGATCGAAGCGCAGAAGGCGGCTTGATCGTTAAGTTCATCCAGTAGGTCAGGGGCGCCATTGCGGTGGCGCCCGTCAACATTGCGGGTTGGAAAGGAGAGCCCGATGAAACCCGATATGTTCAGACAACCTGTCACCATTCTTGTCGGCTTGGGCTCCCCTGCCGAGATCCGCGGCGTACTAGATGCCTACCGACACCTGGTCGAATGGCCGGTATCGTTCAGAGACGCGGCGCATTCGGTTGCCCTGAAAGCGTGTCATGCGGCGCTTCACGTGGAAATCGAAGCAGAGACGGCACGCGGCCTGTTCGCAGCATTTGCGGCGAAGCATGATCTGCTGGCTCCCGAAACGTCAGCGATTGCTGCCTCTCGCATGCGGCGCGACCGCGATCCCCACGTGCAATGAGGCCATGCCATGGAAAACGCCATCTTGCAGCAGGCGATCGACTGTGCAGTCACCATAGGCCCTGCCGTATTGATGCCAGGCATGCAACTCCGGCGGCCGATGGATGTCTTGAGATCCCCATCTCTCTCGGTCGATGACAAACTCGCGATCCTTGCTGCGTGGGCATCCGACTTCTATGCGGTCGATTCAAAGCCGGCTTTTCGACAATTGCCAGGGATGAATGAGCCTGTCTCAATCGACGAGATTCAGTCTGCGCTCAAAGAACTGGACGGGCTGCATCATTCGTAGAGGGCCCCCACGGGTGTTCCAGGTCGCGGACGCGTCCGAATTTCGAGCGGCCCGCGACCGTTCTTGCTGGTGGTGGCTTATGCAGCGCTCGATGAATTCGGCACATTGGCCGTTACCGTTTATTTCGGCGCTGGCGGTCAACCCTTGCGCGCAGTCGAGGGCTGTCAAAAAGCTAATCGTTGACGGAACGTTACAATTCGCATACTGGTGCGTCATCGATCTTTTGCTTGCCGAGCTTTGTCTACCGCGCGATTGGCACCGCGCTCTAAGCGAACTTCTCTTTCAAAAATAGTCGGTTTACTGCTGCGTGGCGCTTGCTTCGCGGCCCCTCACTCTATGCTTGAAAGGGTTCATCATGACCACTGGCACAGTAAAATGGTTCAATTCCACCAAGGGCTTCGGATTTATCCAGCCTGACAACGGCGGCGCTGACGCGTTCGTTCATATTTCCGCTGTCGAGCGCGCCGGAATGCGCGAGCTGGTCGAAGGCCAGAAGATTGGCTTTGAACTCGAGCGCGACAACAAGTCGGGCAAGATGTCGGCCTGCAATCTGCAGAACGCTTAATCGGTATCTGCTTCCCTTTGACCACGGATGTACTGGCATCGCCGGAAGCAATTATCAGTTTAAGGCCAGGCAGTTCGCCTGGCCTTTTTCGTTTGGCCTCACAGCCAAGATCCAGGACATTTAATGACAGAGACTTATAGTAAATCCCGCCAGCGGGCCGAGACCGCCTTCGGCAATCTCCAGACCGAATTTTTCGCCAAGAATAATGCTGCGGAAGAGCTCGAATCCGTGGCCCAGGCGCGCGCTGCCAAGACGTTCAGGCTGCGCGAAGCGCGCCTCGCCAAGGAGCAAGCCGACCGGATGTCTGCAACATCTGCGCTGCTTGCCAAACGATCCAAGGCCGGCTGATCATCCCAAGTACGAATATCAGGATAAAAATTTGAGACACGCCAGAAACAATGAACTTACCGACCGACGCTGCGCTGCTGCGGACGCCAAGACAGCTCTTCTCACAGCCTACCAGGCTGCGAAGACGGCGGCTGAGCCGTCACAGGCCACCAGACAGGCCGAGCGCATCTCCCTTGTTGAAGCGCGCGAGGCGCGCCGTGCGGAACGGGATCGACTGAAGCATGAGGAGCGTAACCGGGTCGAGACCCTTGCGGCTCAGGAACAGGCGGCCATCGAGGCAGCAGCTGCTGCCGAGATCGAGGCGCGACAGGCAGCCGAGAATGCCCGGATATCACGGGTCGTTCAAGATGAGGCCGCTCGCAAGGTTGAACGCGACAGACGTTATGCCGCCCGCAAGGCTCGGCAGGCTTGACGTTCACGCACCCAGCCTCGGCTGGATGGGTCCGTAAATCAGGCATGACCTGGTCATGCCCGAACTTACTCATTCCTCAGGAGCCAACCATGGCAGCGGACACGAACGAACTTCAGGCAATAGACACAGCTTGGCAAATCGCAATCCAGGAAATCCTGCGCATGGTCATTCGTGTGAATCGGCGTCGCGCAATGACCCCGCCGATCTTCGGAAAATCAACACCTTGTAACGCCGATCTGCCCCCAATCACTGCGCCGATACACACTGAAGCGCCGCCTTGATCTTCTTAACCGCTTCGATCGACAGGCCGACATCTCCGTCGAGCAGACGCTCCCAGCTCTTGTCAACGCGCAGCTCCCGACGGCAGACGTCGCTGAACTTCTTCTTCCCTTGGATCGTGATTGTCCACTCCACCGCCGCCGTGGCCTCCTTGAGCAAGGCGATGATCATGTACCTTTCGGGCCCAACAATCCGTGCTCAACCCCGGAGAAGTTACCGGCATTGTCGACGATACTGGTCCGGCCCGCCGATATCCGGTTCTCCGACAGAGAAAGTGCCGCCAACAGCCTCATCTATGCCCGCATGAGAGAAGCGTCAGATGCGTTGGTCGCCGATTGGCGCTCATCGGCTTCTACAGGTTCGAGCCGCCGTGACGGACGGCCGCCTCAAACAGGCAAAGCTCGACCTTGCAGCCTAACCCCCCAGCTCTTTCCCGCTCCCGTGGCAGGCACCCTATTGCAGTTTCGAACGACGACCTTAAGGTGACCGCACTGGACTTCCTTTGTTGATCGGAGAAACGTCTTGGCGCATCGCTGGCTTAGGGCTGCCGCTCTTGTGACCTTATGCATCTGTGTTGCCGGGCAGGTCGCCTTGGCTGAAGACGACGAGACCTCTGGCCAGACCGGCTTGGATAAGGCAAGTCACGACAATGCGAGCCGTAGTGCCTCCCGCGACGATAGTACACGGGATCATGAGCGAGCCAGGCGTCTACCCCAAGACTCCGCAACGCATCAATCCATAACTCTTGCTGATGGACGTGTTCTGAATTTCACGGCCTCGGCCGGCAGCATGCGCCTCCGGGACGAAAGAGGCCAGGATGAAGCGGTGATCGGCTTCGTGGCCTATAAACTCGACGCCGGCGAAGCGAAGACGAGGCCCGTGACATTTGCTTTCAATGGGGGTCCCGGTGCGGGGTCGGCCTGGCTCGACATTGGCGCGATCGGGCCCTGGCGATTGCCCATGGAGCCCGGCAAGATTTATCCGTCGGCACCGCCAGTGCTCGTCGACAACCATGAAACCTGGCTCGACTTTACTGATCTCGTATTCATCGATCCGCCCGGCACCGGCTATAGCCGCATCGTAGCAGACGGGGATGCGGCAAAGCGTAAGTTCTGGTCGGTGCACGGCGACATTAGGGCGCTGAGCGAGGTCGTGCGGCGTTGGCTGGCGCGCAACGACCGAACGGAATCGCCGAAATTTATTGTTGGCGAGAGCTATGGAGGCTTTCGGGGGCCGCTGCTTGCACAAGAACTGGCCACCAATCAGGGCGTTGGTATCAGTGGTCTTGTCCTGATCTCGCCGGTGCTGGATTTCGGTGCTGATGCCGGTGCGTTCGCCTGGCTCGATCGTCTGCCGGCCTATGCTGCGGCTTATCGGGAAGAGAAAGGGCCTGTCACCCGCATCGACCTCGCCGACGTTGAGCGCTATGCGACCAGCGACTATTTGCAGGACTTTATGCGCGGCCCGCGCGATGTGGATGCTGTGTCGCGAATGGTGCAAAACGTCACCCAGTTCACAGGTCTTGATCCGGCCCTGGTAAAACGGCTCGGGGGCCGGATCGACAAGACGACGTTCCAACGCGAGCATGAACGAGCCGAGGGCAAAGTCGTCGGCGCCTACGATGCGACCGTCAGCGCCTACGATCCCGATCCGACCTCAAACTATAATGAGTGGCTGGATCCCGCAGTGACGGGGCTCGAAGCGCCGATGACCAGCGCGATCGTTGGCCTATATAGCAACAAGCTCAACTGGAAGATCGACCGATCCTACAATATCCTCAGCGAGCAGGTTTTCCGCGGCTGGAATTGGGGGGATCGGCCGCAGCCACCCTCTTCGATGGAGCAGCTACGTGCTATGCTGGCGCTAGACTCGAAATTGCGCGTACTGGTAACCGGCGGGCTTACCGATATCCAGGTCCCGTATATGCAGAACAAACGCATGCTCGACCAGGTGCCAGACTACGGCGTACCGGGCCGGTTGCAGTTTAAGGTCTATCCAGGAGGCCACATGTTTTATTCTCGTGACGATAGCCGCAAGGTGCTTCACACCGACGCTGAAGCGTTGGTGACTGGACAGTAGAGAACGGATTTTCGACGAACGGGTTGATGACTGCCTCAGGCAACGCCGAGTGGCCTGCCACTTAACTGATGATCTGATCGGCTCCGCCTCATGAGAGACATTGGTCTGCCTGGACAAGTCCCATCAGCAGGTCTCGAGTCTCCGTGCCGTGAATTCCCTGGTCGCGAACGGAATTCATATGGTCGCGATCGCGCACAATTCGCACCGATACCGGAACTCCTTGTTCTCGCAACAAGGCGCGGAAGGCATTGCCCTGCGAATGAAACGGCATCGTTTCGGCTTCACCCACTGCCGGCACGACGAAGCATTGCGGATCGTGAATCCTCCTTAAGAGGGAGAACGTAACGACCTCATGCTCTGCCAGGGTGTTGAGTTTCAGCCAGATTTGCGCCACTTTTTCATTTCGCGTTGTACCAGCTAACTACATTTGTGGTGTTGATCGAAAACATGTTCTCGGATGTGTGGGCGGATCCGTCCGAAATGAAAAATCGGGTCAAATTCGTGCGACAATCAACACTCATGGAATATCAAGGTGCCAGAGAGGAGTTAGCCAAACTTGCAGCTCGGTGAGTCGGCGGTTCATCTTCCATCAAGAGCAGGACATGCATTCTGCAGCTCCTCGAAATCTCGGCCTTTGTCCACCTATTGATAGATTGACGCGGCTCAGCTCTCGCTGGATAGAGCGCTCCGCAGATCCGTTTCTGCAAAATCACGTCCTTTGAACAGGATCGGCATCTTGAGAGCGTCCGCGCAGGCATAGGACAGGCAGTCGGCGAAGTTGAGTTGGGCGGGATGGCCCTTTCCTTTGCCGTAAACGGCGAAGGCTTCTACCGCGCGCCGGGCGATCGCATCGGTGATCGGAACCACGGCAATTTTGGCCACTTGCAGAAAAGCGTCGAACATCTCCTGGGCATCAAGGACCTCTAGCCCAAGAATACGCGCCAGGTTGATGGTCGCCTCAAGCCGGACATGCGCGCCGGTTTGCCGTCGTGTGGCGCCATCGATTGCGCTCAAGTAGGTATCGGCTTCCAGCTCTCCTGCAAGGATGGCGACGAATGCTGAGGTTTCGATGAACATCATTGGCCCCAGAGTGCGTCACGTTCCTCTTTCGTTAAGGATGGGGCAGGCGGTAACTTTGCCTTGGCAAGTGCTCGCGCACGGATATCTGCGACGTGCTGTTTCAAGGGCACGACTTCGTCAGCCCGTTCAATCTCATGCTGTAACGCGAGCTTGATAGCCGCGGTCAAGTTGGAGGCACCACGTTTGCGCATAACGGCTTCCGCCAAAGTGCGAACCTCCCGATCTCTGATGCTGAGCATGTGACGTCCTCGCTGTAATGACGGCTTCTGTATATACGTATGGACGATTTTTGTCCATACGCAATGGGTGTTCCCGTTCGCCCTTTTTCCGGCGCGATCCGCCGGAGCAGGTCTTAGGGTGGCGTCGTCCCAAGGCTGCGCCCGGGGCTTCTACGGCGAATGCAGGGAGGTCCTCAGTTGAGCTACGTTCAACGCTCCTTGAATGTCATGGGGCTACGTCCGCCAAGCCGATCCCTATTCACAAGCGCCGCCTTGATGCTTGACGTCATCATTGTGCTGCATGCCGAGCGATTGGCCGATGCCATGTGTCAACTACCCAGATAAAGCGCTGAGACATAGCCGGTCGCGTCGATCCGGGCTCAGCCGATCAGGTTCGAATGTACTAGGCGATGTTGACAAAGTATGGCAACCAGATCTTGGCGGCGGCGATAGCGAGGAAAGCAGCGTATGATGTTTTGGTTTTATCGTAGCGCGTGGCAATGCGACGGAACTGCTTCATTCGGTTGAAC
>NZ_JAELUG010000641.1 GCF_016429255.1 Rhizobium sp. ASV8 | reverse complement strand
CTATCTAGCTATAAAGTGATAGATAAAGAAAAACTAGCGTGCCTGCGGAAAACCCTTATACGATTCGTTACACCGCATTTCCGGGTCGGAGAGCTGTGTGTTTCGGTGCGGGTGTTTTTAGTGCCCGGCACCTAAGTGGAGGTGGTGTAATTGGAAATGTATGTAATATCTTAATTTGCTCTAAAAAAAGGAAAATAAGGAGACTCTAATTTGTTCATTGTGCATTTTATAATCCCATCAGCTTTTCGGATGTCGAGGAAATACAAATGCAAAAGGCCAAAACATGCGCCCATTATAGGGATTTACTTAATGAGAGCTTAGATGTCGCCAATGACCAAATTTCTGGCGTCCACGTACAAAGGACGAATGCCTGTCCACGATTGAAACTGCATTTGCGTTAGTCTTAGAC
>NZ_JAELUG010000640.1 GCF_016429255.1 Rhizobium sp. ASV8 | reverse complement strand
TGACAGAGGTGCCACGGCTGACGAGGCTGCGCATAATGTTTTCCTTGACACCGCAATCGATGAGGGCAATGTGCAGGTCGGCGCCTGGCGACTCAACAACAAAAGGGGCCTTTGTGCTGACACGCTTGACAAGGTTCACTTGGCCGGGGTCGAGGAAACCTTCGTCCTCGTCGGCATCGTACTCGTCGCCAATGGAAATCCTGGCAAGCGAGGAGCCCTGTTCTCGGAGGAAAGTGACAATCTCTCGGGTATCGACGCCAGAGATGGCAGGGACGCCTTCACGGGCACACCAGTCGCCGAGGCTCTCGACGGCAGTCCAATGGCTGTACCTGTCTCTTATACACATCTCCGAGCCCACGAGACGGTCTATTAAATCTCGTATGCCGGAGTGTGCGTGTAAAAGGGGGGG
>NZ_JAELUG010000639.1 GCF_016429255.1 Rhizobium sp. ASV8 | reverse complement strand
CCCCTTTTTTCAAGCCGACTACGCCAACCGAGATTTAATAGACCGTCTCGTGGGCTCGGAGATGTGTATAAGAGACAGGCTACAACCGCGTCAGGTCGTGAAGCGCCGCCCTCGACTCAATCCGAGACATGACTTAATTGGAACGGAGGAAGCTAAACCCAACGCCCTTCACTTCCCAAGCCGTGCATATACAACTTCAAATTCTAGACTATATCTCCCCAGATGCTTTTATCTCTAGAGCCGGGCTCCTGAGAGATAAAAATTATATGCAAGGAAGCAAGCAACTCGACGCGCCCAACAAGTCTCCTCCTCCAGACACGATGCTGTCATTTGCACCGCAGCCCATCTTCACGGGCAACTGGGACCACAATCACCGCCCATCCGTCTCATCGCCCTTGTCGTCGTCGCC
>NZ_JAELUG010000638.1 GCF_016429255.1 Rhizobium sp. ASV8 | reverse complement strand
CCCCCCCCCCCCCCCCCCCCCCCCCCCCCCCCCCCCCCCCCCCCCCCCCTCCTCCCCCCCCCCCCCCCCCCCCATCTCTCCCCCCACGACACGTCGTCGGCAGCGTCAGATGTGTATAAGAGACAGCTCGCAAAGCGTCCACCGGCGTCAACTCGCAACAACGCAAATCTCCGTTGGACCACTCTTCCACGTTGGAAGCAACGGCAGAAGAAGCTCGAACAAGTTCTTCGGTCCGTGTCTGGCATGCCACGAGCTTGCCCCACCACCACACAATGACAGGCATGGATGGTTGCAACCCTGTCTCTTATACACATCTCCGAGCCCACGAGACGGTCTATTAAATCTCGGATGCCGTCTTCTGCTGGAAAATGGGGGGGGGGGGGGGGGGGGGGGGGGGGGGGGGGGGGGGG
>NZ_JAELUG010000637.1 GCF_016429255.1 Rhizobium sp. ASV8 | reverse complement strand
AGTGAGGATACGGTGTCTGGGGTGAGGGCGTTGCGTATAATGAGATAGCCGTCCTTGTTGAAAGAGGCGAGTTGGTCGGCTGAGAGCCCGGCTGTGGTTGAGACTCCGCCAGCCATGGTTCAGGACTCGTTGCTGGGTGCAATAAGTTAGAGTATAATACCTTACAAAAGGTCTAGAGGTGATGAGAAGTAAAAGATGGTAAGATAGAACAGCTGGTGACTTGTTGTTGTACGTTGGCAGCGTTCCAGTCGGACCTCGCCGTAGCGGGGAGCTGACAAGTGGGCCGGATGTTTGGTCCAACGCTGGTCTCTGTGGCGTGGTCCTACAGTCTTATTCGCAAAATGTTAAAATCATGTGTGAGCACGCTTTACTTTGTTTTCGCACCTAGAATGTCAGTTTTAGCATAATAC
>NZ_JAELUG010000636.1 GCF_016429255.1 Rhizobium sp. ASV8 | reverse complement strand
GAACGGGAACAACCAGGCGAAAGAGAGTCTCCTTTGGGCACGAGGTACCAAGTAAACTAGCTTCAAAGACGGCGCAGGTTGGTCCTCGGAAAATTAGCCAACAGGATCCAAAGACGCGATCAAATGTTTCGGCCAAACAGGAAAACAAAGCTATTTCTTCCCTTTCCGATCAAAAACAAGACGACTCAGACGAATGGGAGGAAGCCGGAGACGAAGACTATTCGACAAATGACATCACTCTAGATCTCAACGAGCCACATTCACAATCCGGCAAGTACTGGAAAGAGGAGTTTCAGCGATACCATGAAGATGCAAAAGCTGAGCTTGAGAAATTGCTCAAGTATAAGCAACTAGCAAAAACTTATGCTCAGCAAAAAGACGCCGAGGCAATTCAACTGGCCGAGAAGCTC
>NZ_JAELUG010000635.1 GCF_016429255.1 Rhizobium sp. ASV8 | reverse complement strand
ACATTGTTCTCATTAGGGTGGATGGATGGAGCATATACTGACACAGTCTGATCCTACCAACGCCGTCGACCGCTATCTGCAAAAGTGCAAAGATGTCGGATTTGATGTAATTGAAATCTCGGCCGGCTTCCTCTCTATCCCGCAAGATGATTGGCTCCGCTTGGTCGACAAGGTGCACGCGCATGGCTTAACAGCTAAGCCTGAATGCGGCATCCAGTTTGGCGCAGGTGGCGACACTGGTTCGTCAGAACTGGAGGCACTTGGTACTTCTGACCCATCCAAGATTGTCAACATGGGTAAACGCTTCATCGATGCTGGCGTCAAGCGTATCATGGTCGAGAGTGAGGGCATTACCGAAAACGTCACGCAATGGAGGACGGATGTCATCCAACAGATCCTTCGGGAGCTGC
>NZ_JAELUG010000634.1 GCF_016429255.1 Rhizobium sp. ASV8 | reverse complement strand
GACGCAGGCCTCCGTGCCGATCTTCGTAGACTGGACTTTCACCATACTCGTCTGATGAGGACTGGTCCGAGTTCTTCTTGCTGTCTGCTAGGTAGGCCGCGTTGTGGGTTCCACCATGCTGCGACGGCGAGTGTCCGTTGTGGCCTTCCAGGGCAGACATTCGTGCAATTCGACCGCCGGGGAGGACCTCGTAGCCTTGTGGAGCATCATTCTGCACCGATTGCGACATGTTGGGCGTCACCTTTCTTGCAGGGGATGGCTGGTTGAAAATGCTTCCTGCCTGGCTGCCACGACGGCGCTTGACGAAGCGAATGCAGCAAAACAGTAGGCCAGCCAAAAGCGCGACTCCAGCAAGGGAACCAATGACGATTCCAGCAATAGCACCGCCACTCAAGCCACCACCACCATCC
>NZ_JAELUG010000633.1 GCF_016429255.1 Rhizobium sp. ASV8 | reverse complement strand
GACTTAGACCGCGGTCCATATCGTCTAGGCTGCCGCGGACGTCTGTCTTGGCCACAAGACCTGTGCGGTCGGTACTGTAGAAGATGCCAAGTCGGGGATCCGAAGAGAACAGCGACCAGATACTCTCGTCATGCATGGTAAAGGTATACATGCACCGCCCTCCACGCACGCTCCACAGCTTGATTGTCTTGTCTGCACTGGCACTGAGAATGGTATCGTCCGAGTCATCAATGAGGATGGAGCGGATGTTGTCGACGTGACCCATCAGTTTGGAGACCTTGGAGCCTGAACGGGGATCGTACAGCCGGATCGTCTTTTCAGGGCCACCACTGGCGACAATGTTTCGACCAAGGGCCAAAGCATAGACGGAGCCTTTTTCAGCAATTTCCTCGCCTCGAACGTCAATATCC
>NZ_JAELUG010000066.1 GCF_016429255.1 Rhizobium sp. ASV8 | reverse complement strand
CCCCCCCCCCCCCCCCCCCCCCCCCCCCCCCCCCCCCCCCCCCCCCCCCCCCCCCCCCTCCACCTACCCCCACGACACGTCGTCGGCAGCGTCAGATGTGTATAAGAGACAGGTTCCTCCTGCAAACGTTCCCGCATCCATTCCAGCAGAGGCCCCAGCCGTGCACCTTCACGCTGTCTGAGAACCGGGGTTTCGATATACTGCGCCTGGCCGCCTTCGCGATGCGGCGGCACGACGAGACGACGCGCAACGCTGTTGGCGACATCAGGTCCGAAATCCCGCCGCACCACATGCAGGCAGAGGTCGATGGCAGCAGCGCTGCCGGCGGCGGTCAAAACGCTGTCTTCATCGACATAGAGAACATCGGCATCGACAGAAATATCCGGATAGCGGGCAGCTATGGAATCGACATAGCGCCAATGCGTGGTCGCCTTTCGACCGGCGAGCAATCCCGAGGCGGCGAGAACAGCAACGCCCGAGCATAGCGACATGATGCGAACGCCGCGCCGGCTGGCGGCGTGCAACTCTGCAATCAAGGGAGCAGGGACGGCGGTGCCTATACCGCGCCAACCGGGCACGACGATAAGATCGGCATCGGCAATGACCTCCAGCCCGTGGTCGACCTGTATCGTCAAGCCGCCCGCGGCACGAAGAGGGCCATCCTCGATCGCGCAGGAGGAAAACCGATACCAGTCCTCGCCCATTTCCGGGCGCGGCAGGCCGAAAATTTCGTAGGCGACGCCGAATTCGAAGGTGCAGAGCCCGTCGTAGACGAGCGCAACCACGTGCGGACCGAGAAGATTGGGTTTCTCTGAGTTTGGCATGATTTTGACGCTATATGGCATTTCGGCCAATTTCAACCACCGGATCGCTCAGGCATGAATGCACCGAACCAAGAAGGAGTGTTCCATGTCCCTAGTCAGTGAAATCCCCGCCGCAACCCCAGATCTCGTCGCCAAGCACTATGCACAGAGGCTCGCTTTCGAGACCGATTGCTCCGATGTGCGCCAGGCCATGACATCAGGCAACGCGGATTTCGTTCTGCTCGATGTCCGCGGCCCGGCGATGTTCCAGGAGCGGCACGTTCCAGGCGCGATCAATTTGCCGCATGGCAAGATGACTGCCCGGAAGATGGAGGAATGGCCCGAGGATACGTTGTTCGTCGTTTACTGCGCCGGACCGCATTGCAACGGCACCGACAAGGCTGCCTGGCGCCTCGGGACGCTCGGCAAGCGCGTGAAGGTGATGATCGGCGGCATGACAGGCTGGGCCGATGAAGGTCATCCCTTCGAGGTCGGCTACAGCATCGGCCCGAAAATCTGACACGATTTTCGGAAAGCCTGATGCGTAGATTCAAGGAGATAGAGCGTCTTTGTGCTTCTAGAAGAAAGCACGACGCTCTAGCACGGTGACGCGGCAAACCCGGCACCCACCGGGTTTGCCACTCGTGCCATCTGCCGGAGTTTCCACATCTACGTCATTTGACGGTCGCGCCACTTCCGTTTCCATGCCACTCTGCGAGTAAGCATAATGGGAACAAAAGTATGATCTTCAATCCGTTTGACGATCGCGCGGAGAGGCCGAGGGCCAAGATCGCAATCACCTTCGCGCTGTTGATCGCATTCAATATTGCCGCATGGATCTGGGCATGGGTTGCGTTTGCCGACCGGCCGTCTTTGCTCGGCATTGCGCTGCTCGCCTATATGTTCGGCCTACGCCACGCATTTGACGCCGATCATATCGCTGCCATCGACAATGTTGTACGCAAGCTGATTCAGGAAAAGAAGCAACCCTATGCGGTCGGCTTCTTCTTCTCGCTCGGCCACTCCTCGATTGTCGTGATTGCCTCGATCCTGATTGCGGCGACGGCTGCCGCCATGCAGAGCCAACTCGATTCGTTCCACAATATCGGCGGGGTCATCGGAACGACGGTTTCGGCGGCGTTCCTGCTGTTGATCGGCATTGCCAATCTCTTTGTTCTCAGGGGCGTATGGTCGGCCTTCAAGCGGGCGCAGCGGGGAGAGAGGATCACCGAAGAAGATCTGGATGCCCTGCTGTCCGGCGGCGGCTTTCTCGCGCGTATCTTCCGTCCCATGTTCAAGGTCGTCAGCCGCTCCTGGCACATGTATCCGATCGGCTGCCTCTTCGGCCTCGGCTTCGACACCGCAACGGAAATCGGCCTGCTCGGCATTTCCGCCGCTCAGGCAGCACAGGGCATGTCCTTCTGGACCATCCTGGTTTTTCCGGCGCTTTTCACGGCCGGCATGTCACTGATGGACACGCTCGACAGCACACTGATGACCGGCGCCTACGGCTGGGCCTTCGTCAAGCCGGTGCGCAAGCTCTGGTACAATCTGACGATCACCGCAGCTTCAGTCGTCGTCGCCATCTTTATCGGCGGTATCGAAGCGCTCGGACTGCTCTCCGACAAGCTCGGTCTCGAAGGAAGCTTCTGGCGTTTCATCGAAGAACTCAACGACAATCTGGCCAATTTCGGTTTCGCCGTCGTCGGCATCTTCCTGTTGAGCTGGCTGATCTCGATCGTGCTTTACAGGGTTCGAGGCTATGACAGCCTGCAGATCAATCATTCCTGACGTCAGTCCCGCCACATAGGAATGATGGATGCCACCAGAAGGCAAGCGAGGAACAGATTGAGAGCACGCCATTGCCATGACGCGCTCAGCATGCGGGCCAGCAACTGCCCCAAAGCACACCACAGTGTCAGCGAAAAAGCCGCCATCACGCTGAAGGTCAAGCCGAGCAGCATGGCCAACGTCAACGGGCCGCTTGCCAGCATGGCGAAGGACGCTGCTGCGCCCATCGTCATCGCCCATCCCTTCGGATTATGCCACAACATCCAGACACCCGCGACAAAGCCAGTCGGCTTGGCCATTCGGCTTGCCTGGTTTGGTTGACCGCTTCTCCCGATTTTTAGAGCGAGCCAGAGCAGGTAGAGCGAACCCAAGATCTTCATCGCGATTTGTAGCGCGGGGAAGGCCAATAGCACGCTCCCCAGTCCCGCCGCTGCGGCACCGGCCATGGAGCCGAGGCCAAAGGCAAAACCCGCCATGACGGGAATCGAACGCCAAAAGCCGAAATGTGCGCCGGAGGCGGTTGCAAGCGTCGTCGCGCCGCCCGGTGTAATCGTCGAGACGAGCGCAAACAGGATCAGCGGCAATAGCGATTCGAAAGTCATTCCGGCCATTCTCCAATTCGCGAGATTGGTTAGCCGGAAGCTCAACATCAGAAAATCGAATATTGAAGGAAGTCTGCATTAGTATTTATAATGATGCAATGACTCGAAACTTCGATATCGCGCTTATCCGAACCTTCGCAGCGGTTGCCGACCAGGGCAGCATGACGATTGCGGCAAACATACTGCATATGACGCAGGGGGCCGTCAGCCAGCAAATCAAACGGCTGGAGGAAATGCTGGGATGCGTGCTCTTCGAGAGGGACAAGCGGGGCTTGCGGCTGACCGAAGCGGGCGAACGGCTGCTCGGCAACGGTCGCCGCCTGTTGATGCTGAACGACGATATCTGGGCCGACATGACGGAGAGAAAGGTGCAGGGAAGCGTTCGCCTCGGCGTTCCCTATGATCTTGTCGGCGCAACACTCGCGCCAGTGCTAAAATCCTACACCACGCGCCACCCACAGGTAGAAATCTCCCTGGTCTGCGCCTCGTCGCCGGAGTTGCTGGAGAAACTCGATAAGGGCGCCATAGATCTCTGCGTCGTCGAGGAACCATTCGGCTTATCGCAGGGCGAGTGTCTGGCGGTCGAACGGCTCGTATGGGTCGGGGCGAAGGGAGGCGTTGCCTATCGCAAGGTACCTCTGCCGATCTCGATGGTGGCCGACACCTGCGCCTTCCGGTCATCCGTTTTCGCGGCATTGAGCAATGGCGGGCGGCGCTGGCGGACGATGTTCGAGAACGGCAATATCGAAGCAACCACGGCAACCGTGCGCACGGATCTGGCGGTTACGGCATGGCTGGCTTCGACAGTTCCCACCGATCTCGATATCCTCTCCGTCGAGGACGGTTTGCCTGAGCTGCCGGTTTTTTCGATCAACCTGCATCTGCCCAGAGGCGAGGCGGCGCCCGCTGCGTTGGAGCTCGCCCGCCATGTCCGCGACGGCTTGGTGCGACCGCGTCAATCCGCGGCCGCCTGATCCTGGATCAATGTTGACGAAGCCCTATGCCGCTTTCGGCAGCGGACCGACATAGCGCGATTGCGGACGGATCAGCCGTCCGTCGAGAGTCTGCTCGCGCGCATGGGCGATCCAGCCCACTGTGCGGCCAATCGAGAAGACGCCGGTGAAGGCATTGCGCGGAAAGCCAAGGGCGTCGAGCAACAACGCGGTGTAGTACTCGACATTGACGTCCAGGGGACGATCCGGTTTGCGCTCCTTGAGCAGGGCAAGCGCCGCAGATTCGATCGCTTCAGCCAGAGCGATGCGTCCGGCATCGGCCTGGCCGCTGGCGAAGATTGGCTTCAGCGCGGTTTTCAAGGCATCGGCACGCGGATCGCGCACGCGATAGATGCGGTGGCCGAACCCCATCAGACGCTCGCCGTGGTCGAGCGCATGCGACAGCCATGCCCGCGCGTTTTCCGGCTTGCCCACGCCATCGAGCATATCGAGAACCGGACCGGGCGCGCCGCCGTGCAGCGGGCCTTTCAAGGCGCTGATTGCCGCCAGCACGGAGGAGGTCAGACCTGCATGGGTCGAGGCGATGACGCGTGAGGCGAAGGTGGACGCGTTGAGCCCGTGATCCGAGATCGTTACCAGATAGGCATCCAACCCGGTCGTCTGTTCGGCCGATGGTACGCGACCGCTCAACATGCGCAGAATATCACCGGATTGGGACAAAGAGGCGTCCGGCTTTATCGGCTTGTCGCCGCTCTGCAGCCTGAGGACAGCGGGCAGAAAGACGGCAGGCGCCGCCATCAACCTGATTGCGCTGGCGAAATCCTCACCGTCCTCTATGCGCGCCAGAAGAGCCCGCATGGCATCTACAGGCGGCAAGGCACGCACGGTTGCGTCAGCCGCCTCGACGTGGGCGAACAGTGCCACGCGCGCCATGCCAAGCTGGCTGCGGATAGAGGCGGCATCAATATGCTCATCGAACAGGCCATCGAGCAGCAGCGCCGCAACATCTTCATAGCGGCTGGTCGCCACCAGATCATCGAGCGACACGCCGCGTATGATCAGACGACCGGCGGCACCATCGACGTCGGATAGCTTGGTTTCGGCTGCGATGACATCTTCAAGACCACTTTTCATTACGGTTCTCCTTTGACTATTCGATTAGATCGGACCTATTCTTATTGACGTCAATCTTGATGCAATTGATCAATATGAGGAACGATGAGCTGGCTGACGGCGGAGCAGGCGCTGAACCTGTTGGGAACGAAAACACAGACGCTTTATGCCAATGTCAGCCGCGGGCGCATTCGCGCAAAGCCGGATCCGGCAGATACGCGCCGCAGTCTTTACTTCACCGACGACGTGAAGCGACTGGCGACCCGGCATGCCGGCCGGCGGAAGACGGAAGCGGTCGCAGCCGAGGCCATCCAATGGGGAGACCCGGTGTTACCCTCGGCCTTATCGACGGTTTTCAATGGTCGGCTTTTCTATCGCGGTCAGGACGCAGCGACCCTCGCCGAGAGCGCGAGCCTCGAGGATATTGCACTGCTGCTCTGGGACATGAAACGACCGCTGCGACTGGAGGAGGGGGAGGTGCGGCACAAAATCCCCTCTCTGGAGGCAGCTTTTCTCGCACTTGCGGCGCGCACGACCTGCGATCTTCCCTCGCTTGGACGGTCGCTTCCCGCATTGCAGAACGAGGCAGAAAGCGTCTTCGGAACCGTCGCCGATGCCCTGGCGCCAGGCGCCGCCGGCATACCGGTGCATCAACGGCTAGCCACCGCCTGGGGACGCCCGGATGCGGGCGACATGATACGGCGCTGCTACGTACTGCTTGCGGATCATGAGTTGAACGCCTCGACATTCACGGCGCGCATCACGGCTTCGGCTGGTGCGACCCTGTCCGCGGCGGCGCTTTCCGGCCTTTCAACGCTGACTGGTCCGCTGCACGGCGGGGCATGGCAGGGCGTGCGCTCGCTAATCGCCCGAGCAGCGTCCATCGGCGCGGAAGAGGCCGTCCGCAGCTATCTGTCGGAAGGCAGGCCATTGCCGTCCTTTGGCCATCAACTCTATCCGGACGTCGATATCCGCGGCGAGACCTTGCTGCAGTGCCTGACGCTTCCGCCGCTGTTTGCCGAAGTTCGCGATATTGGCGAGCAGCTCGTCGGCGAGCGCGTCAATGTTGATTTTGCCTTGACCGCGATGACGCACGCCTACCACCTGCCGGAAGATGCGCCCCTGATCATCTTCGCGCTGGCTCGCACCGTGGGTTGGCTCGCTCATGCCATGGAGCAGGCAACGAGTGGCCGCCTCATTCGGCCGCGTGCCCGCTATGTCGGGCCGCCGCTTCCGTGAGTTGCTTTCGCGCGTCCGTCGTCTGATTACGGCTTAATCACCTACAAGTGACATACGGCCTCGATATTGTGGCCATCCGGATCAAGTATGAAGGCGCCATAGTAGCTGGAGTGATAGTGCGGGCGCAGACCCGGCACTCCGTTGTCGACGCCGCCGGCAGCCAGCGCGGCCTGATGGAATCTGTCGACGACATCCCTTTCCTCGGTGGCAAATGCGACATGAGTGCCGGTCTGCGGCTCCTCGCGTTGTCCGATCCAGAAGAATGCCTTCGATCCTATGCCGTAGCCGGCAAAGGCCTCGCCCTCCGCGTAAAGGCGTTCGATGCCGAGAGGCTTCAGGGCCGCATCATAGAATAACTTTGAACGTTCCACATTGCGCACGCCGATCGTCACATGGTCCAACATGACTGCTCCCAATATTCGACTTGGTTTGGGCCTAGCCTCGGCCGATTGCGCCGGCATCGCGATGCGTAAGCTCGACCCAGCCAATCACCAGCTTACGGTTGACGATAAGCCAGATCGTGGCGAGGGCGATCAGGCCCACGACGATATTGGCGGCAACGAAAAGTGTGGGCGCAAGTTGTGCGACGGGGCCGCTGTCACCGCGCTCGATCAGGCGCATTGGAGCGGTGGCAAGCGCCGTCGCGCCGAAGGAAAATGCCCAATAGGCCGGGCTGAACCCTTCTTTCGTGATCCAGGGAAGCAAGCGAATCATGATGAGTGCCTGCAGCAGGCCATAGCCGATCATGGCATGCACGAGTATATCGGCGGGGCCTTGCAGGATGCCGATATAGGCGAGCGCGCCCACGACCGGCGGCGCCAGTTGAATTCCAAGTGTGGGCCGCAGCGCCGGAGGAAGCGCCGGCCCGGTCAAAAGGCGATGAAGCAGAGCCGATTCGATTGCGAGCCACGCGAAGAAACCCGCGCCGAAGAACAACTGCGCCCATTGCGGAAATCCGAGAGCGGCGGCAACGATCGCTGTCACGAAGCTGCCCGCAACGCTCGGCAGGTAAAGCACCGCTGTCGTGGCGGCAATGTCGCGCTCGCCTTGCCACAGTCCGCCTGTGCGCCAAACCGAGAAGGTGAGCGTGTAGATGGCGCCGGCCAGGAATATCGTTTCCGCACCGACGTGAGAATAGGGCAACAATCCGCCGGCCACCAGCATGGTAGCAACGCCAACCAGGCCGATGAAGCAACACTGGACAGGATGCGCGACTTCCTTGAGGGCTTCCTCCCGTGCCACTGCCCATTTCAGCGTATAGAACGCGACTAGCAGCAGCCAGACGGCGATGGAAACGAAGGTCAGCACTTCACCGACCAACGCCGGCAACTGCCAGATGCGTGCTCCGACACGCCAGGCATTGGCCAGGCCCGAGAGCCCCAGAACCATGCCGAAAAATGAAGCCGGAATCAGCGGCAGTTTCAGCGACGCAGCCATATGCCTCCTTTGACGCTTGCTGAAAGCGCCGCGCTAAAGAGAATTATGCAAGGGATCCGGGATCGATGCTAAATTTACTGACGCAAACACAAGCGCAAAATACAGCTTTCCTCCAAGTCGGCAAAGCGCGATCATGGGGAAAAGCGGGAGGTTTTGGCCAGCGATATCACAGATGCGTGAACGCGTGGATTTTTCCGCGCTGCCGCGCTCATGCATAGCTCGCCCGTCATTTGTTCATTGGAAAATATTGCGAAATATCTCTATGCAGTATTCAAACGATTGAAACCGTCCTAGGAGACTGACACATGCAAATCGGAATGATTGGCCTTGGCCGTATGGGCAACAATATGGTGCAGCGCCTGATGAGGGGCGGTCACACTGCGGTTGTTTTCGATGCGCGCCCGG
This sequence comes from Rhizobium sp. ASV8, assembly GCF_016429255.1. Taxonomy (GTDB): domain Bacteria; phylum Pseudomonadota; class Alphaproteobacteria; order Rhizobiales; family Rhizobiaceae; genus Rhizobium. Next base: position 29,652 of record NZ_JAELUG010000066.1, on the reverse strand, counting down.
AAAGTGTCGCGGGGCTTGAGCAGCTCGGCGCCACCGGCAGCAAGTCTCTCGCGGATTTCGTATCGAAACTTGCCAAGCCGCGCGTGGTCTGGATGATGCTGCCGGCCGCGATCGTTGACCAGGAGCTGGCGGCCATCGTTCCGCTTCTTGAAGAGGGCGATATCGTCATCGACGGCGGCAATTCCTATTATCACGACGATATCCGCCGTGCCGAAGAGCTGAAGCCGAAGGGCATTCACTATGTCGACGTCGGCACTAGCGGCGGCGTTTTCGGTCTCGAGCGCGGCTATTGCCTGATGATCGGCGGCGAGAAGGAAACCGTGGAGCATCTCTCGCCGATCTTCGCAACGCTTGCTCCTGGCGTTGGCGATGTGCCTCCGTCGCAGATGCGCTCGGAAGAAGCTGCCAGAAACAGCACGGCAGAGCAGGGCTATCTACATTGCGGCCCTTCCGGCGCCGGCCATTTCGTCAAGATGGTCCATAACGGCATCGAATACGGCCTGATGGCCGCCTATGCCGAAGGCCTCAACGTTCTGCGCCACGCCAATATCGGCAAGCAGACCGCCGAGAAAGATGCCGAAACCGCTCCTCTCTCTCACCCGCAATACTATCAGTATGATCTCGACATTGCCGAGATCTCCGAAGTATGGCGCCGCGGCAGCGTGATCACCTCCTGGCTGCTCGACCTGACCGCCGACGCTCTGCATGGCGACGCTGCGCTCTCGCAGTATGCCGGCCGCGTTTCCGACTCAGGCGAAGGTCGCTGGACCATCTCGGCCGCCATCGATGAAGGCGTTCCGACGCCGGTGCTCAGCGCCGCGCTTTACGGCCGCTTCGCCTCTCGTGGCAACGACGACTACGCAAACAAGGTTCTCTCCGCGATGCGCGCCGGCTTCGGCGGCCATCACGAGAAGCCTGCGAAGTAATCAATCCGTCGATTGGATGGAATATGAGCCGGGTGGGTCAAACCTCCCGGCTTTTGCTTGCCCCGCTTGGGGCCGTTCCAAAAAAACTCGCGTCCTAGAGCATTTCCGCCTTTCTTCGAAACGCGAAAATGCTCCATCTTATTGTTTTTTCACGCATTCCGAACGGAAAACCGCTGCGCACTTTCCTGGAAATGCTTTAACCGAGTAGATCGGGCCGCAGGAATATGACCTGAGACGGCGAGCCGATGGCAAGTTCCGGCGCATGCGGTGGGCGGACAACCAGACAGTCGGCGCTCGAAAAGACCTTCATCATCGAGGAATCCTGCTTCGAGAAGGGCTTGGCGAGCCAACGACCGTCATCGCTCTTCGTCAAAGTCGCGCGCACATAGTCCTGGCGCTGGTCGTTCGCAGCAAAGGGCACGGCAGCGTATGCGACGCCCTCGCGTTTGACTGGGGGCAAGGAGGCGAGCTTGCGGATCAAAGGTTCCAGGAAGAGCAGGCCACAGACGAGGCTGGAAACCGGATTGCCCGGAAGACCGAGGATATGAATGTCGCCGAGGCTGCCGACCATCAGCGGTTTGCCGGGGCGCATGGCGATACGCCAGAAATCCAATTTCATACCGGCTGATATCATCGTTGCCTGAACCAGATCGTGATCGCCGACGGAAGCGCCGCCGAGCGTGACGACGATATCGGCTTTCGCCACCTGCGCGCGACCGATGGCGGCGGTAATCTCCTCCTTATTGTCAGGGACGATCCCCAGATCGAGCACATGAGCGCCGGCACTGCGCGCGAGCGCGGCGATGCCGAATGTGTTCGAAGCGACGATCTGCGAAGGGCCAGGCGCGCTGCCCGGCACGACCAGCTCGTCACCGGTCGCGAGGATCGCAACCAGCGGCCGGCGATAGACATCCAACGCCGGGTGATTCATACCGGCTGCAACGGTGAGCCGGGAAAAATCCATGACCGTGCCAGCCGGCAGAACGACTTCCCCTTCGAGAAAATCCTGGCCGCGCGGGCGAATATGCTGCCCTTTGCGCAGAGCGTAGGTGGTGCGGATACGCTCGCCTTCCAGTCGTTCAGCGTCCTCCTGCAGAAGTACGGAATCAGCACCAGGAGGGACGGGGGCGCCGGTAAAAATGCGAACGGTTTCCCCCTTGCCGACAGCTCCCTCGAAGGCATGACCGGCGGCCGATGCGCCGATGAGCCGCAGCTCGGAGCCGGGCGTTGCCGCATCCTCAAAACGAAGGGCATAACCATCCATTGCCGAGGCATCGAAGGGTGGTTGAGTTAGACGGGCAGCGAGATCTCTCGCCAGCACTCTGCCATCGGCCATATCTAGCGGAACGCTTTCAATGCGATGAAGTGGTGTGGCGCTGTCCAAAAGGCGCGCTTGGGCTTCGGCGACAGGTAACAGGCTCATATGTCAGGCCCCCGGATGGCGGAAATCTCCCGATTTGCCGCCGGATTTCTCCAATAGCGTGATGCCGCCGATCTCCATGCCGCGATCAGCGGCCTTGGCCATATCGTAGATCGTCAGGCAAGCGACCGAAACGGCCGTCAACGCTTCCATTTCAACACCGGTGCGGCCAGTAAGCTTGGCCGTTGCAGTGACGCGCAAACCGGGCAGGGAAGGATCCTCGACAATATCGACGGCAACCTTCGTCAGCATCAGCGGATGGCATAACGGAATGAGATTGCTCGTTTGCTTCGCGGCCATAATGCCGGCAAGCCGCGCCGTGCCGATGACATCGCCCTTCTTGGCATTGCCTTCGCGGATCAGCGCCAATGTTTCCGGCTTCATTTTTACATAACCGGTGGCCGTGGCGCTACGCGCAGTTTCGGCCTTGTCGCCGACATCGACCATATGCGCCTCACCAGACGCGTCGATATGCGTGAGACCGGCTTTTGGCGTGGCCATCTTATTCGGCCGCCAGAATGCCGGTTTCGCCGTTCAGCAACAGCTTCGTGGCGGCGGTCACGTCATCCTTGCGCATCAGGCTTTCGCCGACAAGGAAAGTGGTGATGCCAACCGCCTCAAGGCGCTTGCAATCGGCATGCGTAAAGACGCCGCTCTCGCCGACCAGCAGCCGGTCGTCCGGCACCATGGCCGCGAGTGTCTCGCTGACCGTGAGGCTGACCTCGAAGGTGCGCAGATTGCGGTTATTGATGCCGATCAGCGGCGAGGACAGTTTCAGTGCCCGCTCCATTTCTTCGGCATCGTGAACCTCGACCAGCACGTCCATGCCGAGGCCGAAAGCTTCGTCCTGCAGGCGCTGGGCATCGGCATCGGACAGCGACGCCATGATCAGCAGGATGCAATCAGCACCCCAGGCGCGGGCTTCCTGCACCTGATAGGTCTCGAACATAAAATCCTTGCGCAGCGCCGGAAGGGAACAGGCCGCACGCGCAGACATCAAGAATTCGGGCGCACCCTGAAAACTGGGGGTATCCGTCAGCACAGAGAGGCAAGCCGCACCGCCTGTCTCATATGCCTTGGCGAGAGCAGGTGGGTCGAAATCAGGCCGAATCAGACCCTTGGACGGGCTCGCCTTCTTGATCTCGGCAATCAGGCCGAAAGCACCGGCGCTGTGCTTGGCACGAAGCGCCTTGTGGAAGCCACGCGGTGCGGATTGGCCGGCCTGCATGGCCTTGAGATCGGCAAGCGAAACCTTGGCCTTGGCAGCAGCGATTTCCTCGCGCTTGTAGGCTTCGATCTTCTGAAGGATATCGGTCATGACGTCCTGAACCTATTCTTCGTTGGAGACGGCGACCAGCTTTTCCAGCGCAACGGCGGTCGCGCCACTGTCAAGCGACTGGGCTGCGAGCCTCATGCCATCATGGAGCGTTTCAGCTTTTCCGGCAATCACCAGCGACGCCGCCGCATTGGCAAGGGCAATGTCGCGATACGCGTTCTTCGCACCACTCAGCACGTCGCGAAGCGCCGCCGCATTGGCAACGCCATCGCCGCCCTTGAGATCGGCGAGATCAGCATGCGGCAGGCCGAAATCCGATGGCGTCAGCTCAAATGTGCGGATCTTGCCGTTTTCGAGCGCAGCGACAGAGGTCTTTCCGGTCGTCGTGATTTCGTCAAGGCCATCGCCATGCACGACCCAAACGCTTTCGGCATTCAGGTCTCTCAGCACTTCCGCGAGCGGAACAACCCATTGCGGTGCAAAAACGCCGAGCAGCTGGCGACGTGCGCCGGCAGGGTTCGACAAAGGTCCAAGCAGGTTGAAGATCGTGCGTGTGCCCAGTTCCACGCGTGACGGCCCGACATGGCGCATCGACGAATGGTGCAACTGCGCGAACATGAAGCCGATACCGGCCTCGCGAATGCAGCGGGAAATCACGTCTGGCCCGATATCGAGCTTGATGCCCAGTACCGACTGCGTATCCGCCGTTCCAGCCTTCGAGCTTTGGGCGCGATTGCCGTGCTTTGCGACCGGCACACCAGCGCCTGCGACGATAAATGCCGCCAGCGTCGAGATGTTGTAGGTGCCGACACCGTCGCCGCCTGTGCCGACGATATCGATCGCATCAGCAGGTGCATCCACCGGCAACATCTTGGCGCGCATCGTGGTGACGGCCCCGACGATCTCGTCGACTGTTTCGCCGCGCACGCGCAGCGCCATCAGGAAGGCGCCGATCTGCGACGGTGTCGCTTCACCCGACATCAGGATCTCGAATGCACGCCGGGCTTCATCCCGCGTCAGGGCCTCGCGACCGGCGACCTTGGCGAGGAAAGGTTTCAACTCTGACATTGACTATCCATCCTCCCGATCGGGCTTAACGGGACATCGCCTGTTCAGCGAGGCTCTGGTTGACCGTGACCGTGTATCTGGATTGCAACTGGGCAACGATCTGGTCGAGGATGTCGTCGCCAGCAGCATTGGCAACCTGGGCGACCTGCTGATCGTCGTTGCTGAGAGCATCCGTTGTCGGATTGTCGTTGACGTCGGTCACCTTCAGCAGGATCTGGGTCGTATCGTCGGCACCGATCGAGTTGGCGGCAGTATCGATCGGGCCGGAGAACACGGCCGCGACGCCACCCCGGCCGAGAACCGGGTCGTCAGTCGAGCGCGTGACATTTGTCTTGCTTTCAACGGCAATGCCGAGCGGCGCTGCGATATCGGCAAGCGACTTGCCCTTCTGCGCCTCCTGCTTCAACTCGGTTGCCTTGGCGGCAAGCGCAATTTTCTGCTGCTCGGCAGTCCAATCGGCGACGACCTTTTCACGGACATCGGCAAGCGCGCGATCGTGATCGGGCGTGATGTTCAGGATGTCATACCAGATATAGCCATCGTTGCCGACGGTCAGCGGAGCGGGGTTGCCACCCTGTTCGGCCTTGAAGACCTCCGACAGCAGTTGTTGGCGATTAGGCAGATCCTTGATCTCGTTGCCCTTCTGATCCAGGCCGGTCGCGTCGATCGCGTCAATCGTGACCAGTTTCAGCTTGAGCTGCGATGCCGCTTCCTGAAGCGAGGCGCCGGAACCGCGCAGATCCTCGAACTTGTCGTGGACGCTGGTGATTTCGTTGGCGGCGTTGCCGAGCGCGATTTGCTTGCGGATGTCTTCCTTGACGTCGTCGAAGTTCTTCGCCGTCTCATCCTTTACGTTGGTGACGCGCAGAATGACGGGGCCGAATGAACCTTCGACCACGGGCGTCGTGCCGCCATCCTTCGTGACGCTGAAGGCAGCGTCGGCAACGGTCTTGTCCGGAACCTGATCCTTGGTGAAGTTGCCGAGCAATACGTCGGACGGCTTCTTGCCCTGATCGGAAACAAGCTGATCGAAGGTCGTGCCGGTTTTCAGCGCATCAGCAGCTGCATTGGCAAGATCCTTGTTCGTAAAGGTCAGCTGTTCGATCGTTCGCGTGGCCGGCGTCTTGAAGCTGTCCTTGCGCTTGTCGTACTGGGCGCGCAGCTCATCATCCGACACACTCGCCGGATCGGCCAGGTCCTCGGCCTGCAGCTTTACATAGGCGAACTTGCGATATTCCGGAGCGCGATATCTGGATTTCACGCCTTCGAACCACTTGGACAGCACGTCATCGGCCGGGGCCTTGACCGGATCGATATTGGCGTTGGTGAGCAGCAGATAATCGATGCTGCGGCTCTCATCATGATACTGCTTGACGGCATCGACCAGAACCTTCGGCGCAACGAAACCGTTCGATACTGCCTCGACGATCTGGCTGCGGATAGCGACCTTGCTGCGTTCCTTGATGTAATCGTCCGGAGTGATGTTGCTGTTGCGAAGAAGCGTCTCGAATTTCTGGCGATCGAACGCGCCGTTTGCAGCCTTGAAGGCCGGATCGTCACCGATGAGCTTGGCCAGGCGATCCTGAGAAAGACCCAGGTTCATATCGGCTGCAAGCTGATCGAGCGAGGCGCCGGCAACGAGCTGCGCCACGGTCTGCTGCCCTATGCCGAAAGCGCGCGCCTGGTCAGGCGTGATTTGCATGCGCAACTGCTGGCTGATTGCCTGAAGCTGGCGACGATAGGCGAGGCGGAATTCGTTGGTGTCGATCTGCTGATCGCCGACCATTACCACCGTGTTGCTGTTGCCACCGGTGATGAGCGACCGTTCGACGCCCCATATGCCGAAAGCCGCCGCGAGAAGAAGCAACAAGCCCTTGGCAACCCAGGTCTGGGCGATTTTTCTCAGCACATCGAACATCGGAAAGCAAACCTCGTCATCATCAAGTCTTCGCACGCGAGCGAAACAATCGGAGTTCCTTAGAGCAATCCGAACCGGAATTGAAGAGCCATAGGGGAAATCACCCCACGAGGGACAAAAGTGCCGGAACCTTTGACGTTCAATGACGTTCTACTCCCCAAGAAAACATAAGGAGCATATGATGGCAGAGACGAAATCAGCTTCCGCACAGTCATCTGCGGCGCGAGCCCAGACCGAAACGGCAATGGAGGATCTAGCCGCCCAGGTCGCAGCGTTGCGCGAAGATTTGACGAGACTCTCGCAGAGCGCAGCCGCCGTGGGTCAGGGAGCAAAATCTGTCGTCGCCGAGGAAGCCGAGGAGATTACAGAGCAGTTCCGCGAAAGAGTTCGCCAGGATCCGATTTTCATGGTCGCTGCTGCTGCAGGCATCGGCTATCTCATCGGGCTCCTGAGTCGGCGTTAGACTTAACGCCAAACTCTCGACAGGATGAATGAGCCCCACACGTTCATCCAGCTGTGGAATTGCCGGAAAGGCGCGAACGGTTCGACCGTTCGCGCCTTTTCAATTCGAGGGATAATGGCGAGCATATAAAGCCCACCGTCCAAAGTAATTTTCTGCCCCCGGTTGCAGCCTGGCACTGCGACATCTTTGTGACACCGCTGCGACATCTTCGACCATCGCGATTTCTTGATGCGCCGCCCCCTTGTATCAGGTGGATGCTTACTATACGTAGACATAATTATAAGGGTGCTTATCAATAGCAGACTTCCAACACCATGAACTCGACACCAACTCTCGGCTTTGTTCTCCACGACGTTGCCCGACTTCTTCGGAAGCGGTTCGAGCAGCGCGCTAAGGATTTGGGGCTAACGCGTTCGCAATGGCAGACGCTTGCCTATCTCGCCAACAATGAGGGCATCCATCAGGCCGGACTGGCCGAAATGCTGGAAATCGAACCAATCACACTGGTTCGCATTCTCGACAAGCTGAGCGAGCGCGGCCTCGTGGAGCGCCGGCAGCATCCGAGCGATCGTCGCAGTTGGCTGCTCTACATGCGCGAGGAAGCTCGCCCTTTGATCGACGCCATGCGCGACATTGGCGAACAGACCCGCAGGGAGGCACTCGAGGGCGTGCCCCAGGAGGATCGTGAACGCCTCCACGAATTGCTTATCCTAATGAAATCGAACCTGCTTCACGTCTGCCGTTCGAAGGCAGTCGATAAAGAGATACAACATGGCTGACGCATCTTCCTCCCTACGCGTACCTGCAAACGCAAATTCATCCGAACAGAATCAGGCGCACGTCGCCGAGGCGCCGTCGTCTCCTCCGGCGTCGCAGCCTGCCACGGCAGCGGCGGCTCCGATTGCGCCTCCCGAGGCGCCACGCAAGCGCCGCAAGCTGACGCGGCCGATTCTCTTCGCCCTGCTTCCCGTTGCTCTCGTCATCGGCGGCTACTATTACGTTACCGGCGGGCAGATCATGTCCACCGACAATGCCTACATCCAGGCTGATATGGTCGGCGTCTCCACCGATGTTTCCGGCACCGTGATTTCGGTCGATGTGCATGAAAACGAAGTGGTGAAGAAAGGGCAGGTGCTTTTCCGCCTGAAGCCCGATTCCTTCCGCATTGCACTGGAGGGCGCACAGGCGCAGCTCGGCAACGCAAAGAACCAGATCCTGAACCTGCAGGCCAGCTACACCCAGTCTCTGGCCGAGATCGCACAGGCACAGGCCGACATCCCCTACTACCAGACGGAACTCGAGCGGCAGCAGAACCTGATCAACAGCTCGGTCGCCTCAAAGGCGGCTCTCGACCAGGCGAAGCACAATCTTGAGGCTGCGCAACAAAAGGTTTCTGTCGCCAAGGCGCAGGCCGCCACAACGCTGGCCCAATTGGGCGGCGAGGGCGCGGCCAATCTGCCGGTCGAACAAAATCCGCTTTATCTGCAGGCCAAGGCCGCCGTCGACAACGCGCAGCGCGAGCTCGACGACACGGTCGTAAAGGCTCCCTTCGACGGCGTCACCGCCAACGTTCCCTCGCTCCAGGTCGGCGCCTATCTGACGGCTGCCCAGCAGGGCTTCTCGCTGGTATCCACCACCCATATGTGGATCAACGCCAGCCCGAAGGAAACCGAACTCACCTATGTGCGGACCGGCCAGAAGGTAACGATATCGGTCGACGCCTATCCCGGCGTCACCTGGAAAGGTACCGTCGCCAGCATAGCTCCGGCCTCCGGCTCAAGCTTCTCGCTGTTGCCAGCCCAGAACACCACCGGCAACTGGGTCAAGGTCGTCCAGCGCATACCGATGATCATCAGCATCGACGAAACGCAGGGCAAGCCGCCGCTGCGCGTCGGAATGAGCGTCGTCGCCGATGTCGACACCGGCCATGCCCGTGGCCTGCCTGACTTCATTAGCAACCTGCTGGGCCATTCCCGCGGTCAGGACCATGAGTAACGCCACCACTGCTTCGCCATCAGCGCCCATCGCCCATCGCGGCGCGATCACGGCCTGTGTCATCCTGTCGGTCATCATGCAGGCGCTGGATACCACCATCGCCAACGTTGCCCTGCCTCATATTCAGGGCGACGTGTCGGCGAGCGCCGACCAGATCAACTGGGTTCTGACATCCTATATCGTCGCGGCGGCGATCATGACGCCGCCCTCCGGTTTCCTTTCGGCCAAGTTCGGCCGTAAGCGCGTTCTGCTGACGGCAATCGCGGGCTTCGTCGCAGCGTCAGTCCTATGCGGCCTGTCGGAATCGCTGGCGCAAATCGTCGGCTTCCGCCTGCTACAGGGATTTTTCGGCGCTTCGCTGGTGCCGCTGTCGCAGGGAATTCTTCTCGATATCTACAATGTCGAGGAGCGTGGCCGCGCCATGGCGCTGTTCGGCGTCTCGGTGATGGTCGGACCGGTGCTCGGTCCCGTGATCGGTGGCTGGTTGACCGACAATATCAGCTGGCGCTGGGTGTTTTACATCAACGTGCCGATCGGCGCGCTCGCCTTCTTCGGCATTGTCGTCTACGTGACCGAGACCAAGCTCGACGCGCTTGCCAAACTCGATTGGTTCGGCTTCGGGATGCTTTCGATCGCCATCGCAGCCCTGCAGCTCTTCCTCGACCGCGGCGAGCAGCTCGACTGGTTCTACTCGGGCGAGATCATCATCGAGGCACTCGTCTGCGTCTGCGCCTTCTATCTCCTTATCGTACACACGTTCACGGCCGAGCGAAGTTTCGTCAATCCCAGGCTCTTCCTGGACCAGAACTTTGCCGTCAGCATGCTGTTCATCTTTATCGTCGGCGTCACCTATCTGGCCTCGCTAGCGCTAATGACACCCTATCTGCAGACGTTGATGGGCTATCCCGTCGTGACGGCCGGTATCGTCATGGGGCCTCGCGGTCTGGGCACGATGTTCTGCATGTTCCTTGTGGGCCGGCTGATCGGCAAGGTGGACACGCGCCTGCTGCTGTTCCTCGGCCTCGCGCTGACCGCATGGGCGATGTACGACATGACCGGCTGGACACCTGATGTTTCGCAGTGGACGCTGATCTCGGTTGGCTTCGTCCAGGGTGCGGGTCTCGGCTTCCTGTTCGTGCCGCTGACGACGATCGCCTTCGCGACGTTGCCGGCGCAGATGCGCGGCGAGGGAACCGGCCTCTACAACCTCTCGCGCAATATCGGCTCGAGCGTCGGCATCTCCGTCGTCTCGATGCTGATCACCGAGAATACGCAGGTCAACCACGCGAACATCGCCGCCTATGTGACGCCGTTCAACCGCTATTTCGACGCGACGGCGGCTCACGGTATCAGTCCTCTGACGGCAGTTGGCCGCGCCACGCTCGACGGCATGATCACCACGCAGGCGACCATCATCGCCTATATCGACGACTTCAAATTGCTGATGCTGATGTCGATCTGCGCCATACCGCTGCTGGTGCTCCTGCGCAAACCGTCGGCGCCGCCCGCCGTCGACCACAGCGTCGCCATGGAATAGCTGCGCAGTCTTTCCAGTTTCACTGCGTGGCCGTGTGACCGCCGGGCGCCACCCCGGCGGTCTTTTTCATACAGCGCTTTTGTTTCCAGGAATCGCGAAAACGCGCTATCTCACAGCTCTCACCCATCCCGGATGAAAAGCCGCAACGCACTATTCCTGGAATTGCTTTGTCAGGGAAAACGGCGGCTGACGAAACGCGACCCCGCCGCACCGAAACGCCAGAGCGGGTCGACGTTCTTGGTGATTCCGATGCGCTTGTCGGCGACGATCGCTACCGGCTCGGCGAGCGAGAATGTGAATGGCGGTTGGTCGAGCGATATGCCGTTCAAGCCGATGTCGATCGCCAGTGCCTGCGACAGCTTTCCTGGTCCGTTGCAGAGAGACACGATATTCGCCATACCGCGACGCGCGATCATCTCATCGATACCATTCTCCGGCTCCAATGCCCGGATGAGCGCAGCGCTCCCCGTAAGGCAGACGAAATTCAGGCACCAGTGAATGCCGTAGGAGCGATAGATATAGACATGGCCCGGCGGCCCGAACATGGCAGCATTGCGCGGTGTCTTGCCCCGAAAGGCGTGGGAGGCTTCATCGTCAGGTCGATAGGCCTCCGTCTCGACAATGCGCCCGCCGACGCTCCCGACAGAAAAGCGTGCACCGACCAGATCCGATGCGACGACGACAGCGTCACGGTTGAAGAATGCCGACAGGGCGGCTCCGGCCAGAGGTTTAGACCCAAGCGGGAGGGTTTGATCGTCTGATGTCATGAGCGGAAGCGGTGTCCCTGCAGCGATGCCAAATCTTTCGCATAAGCAATGACATCATGGAATGCATTTCTGACCATGCGTTGATGAATGGCGGAAGAGGTGGGATTCGAACCCACGGTACGGTTTCCCGCACGCCGGTTTTCAAGACCGGTTCCTTAAACCACTCGGACACTCTTCCTGTCATGGCGACACTGCGCCTTTAAAAGTGGTTGGCTCGCTTTACCGCTATTCGGGCGGAACCGTCAACCGGGCTGCCATGCATAAGCGACAACCAAATGTGAAGGACGGTAAAAGGCGTCGGTTATTTTCGCTCAAGATGCGGCTAAATCCTTGATGGTCGTCCAGACGGTCTTCGCGAGGCACCCGCTAGGCGTTGACGGGTTGTGCGGATTGCGCAGCACGCGTGCCGAGCAAGACCAGCGGGACGGCGACGGCATAGATGGCGATCACCGAAAGCCAGATGGCGCCGGGCCACTGCTTCTGGACGACGAAATAGAAGGTGGAGAACGCCAGCGGACTGATGACGGAGGCCAGGCTGATGGCTGACGTCAGCACACCCTGAAGCTGCCCCTGACGGGCCTGATCGACCTGCCTGGTGGCGAGAGCCTGGAAGGCGGGCGAGCCGATGCCGGCAAGCGCGAAGATCGGCATGATGGCGAACACCATCCAACCCTGGTTGGCAAAGGCCATGACAACCAGTGCGACGCAGGCGCAAGCGATCCCGACCACGACAGCCCATCTCTCGCCGAACAGCTTGGCCGCAGGGCCAGGCAGGAATATCTGCACCAGCGTTTGGCAGACGCCGAAAGCGCCGAGCGAAAGGCCGATCCAGAGGCCATTCCACTGGAAGGTATCGAATCCCCACAGCGCCCAGCAGGTGCCATAGGCTTCGCCGGTGGCACTCAGGATGAAATAGACGAAGACAATGGGCAGGAGGCCTTTCATCGAGAAAACCCAACGCAGTGGCTGAAGCGGATTGAACGATGCCAGCTCGATCTTCCGACCCGATGGCTTACGCGATTCGGGGAGGACGAAGAGAGCGACCAGCAAATTGCAGCCGTTCAGGACGGCTGCTGCAATGAAGGGAAGCCGCAGCCAGTAGTCGCCGAGCAATCCGCCGAGAACTGGGCCGACGATGAAGCCGATGCCAAACATTGCACTGAGAAGACCGAAGCGGCGGGCTCGCTTGTCTTCCGGCGAAATGTCGGTGATGTAAGCCGTTGCCACGGAGATATTGGCGCTCGTCAGACCGGCGATGGCACGGCCGAGTAGCAACATCCAAAGCTGCGGTGCAAACGCCATGATGACATAGTTGACGGCAGCTCCCGCCAGCGAAATGAGCAGCACGGGTCTCCGCCCGAGATTGTCGCTGAGCGCACCGAGCACGGGCGCGAAGACGAACTGCATTGCGGCATAGAGCGCAGTCATGACGCCGATATAAGGCGCGATGTTCTGAGTGTGGGTCACGTCCTCTAGGAGTCGTGGAAGAATGGGGAAGATGAGGCTTATGCCGACTGCATCGAGGCAGATGGCGGCAAAGATAACGATAAGGGGCTTATTCATGGTCAGTTTTAGTCCGGTGAAATAATGAGCTTGCCCATCACGCGACCTCTGGCGCTGATGTCTTGCGCGAGCGCCGTCTGTTCAAGCGGGAAGGTCTGCTCGACATGCAGGCGGAAAAGGCCCTTTGAGCAAAGCCGGGCTACATCCGCGAAGATCAGCTCCGGATCGTTCGGAGGGCCGTGAGAAAATTTCGCGCCGTATTCCTCTGCCGAAAAATCGGCAACCGAGAGAACGCGCGCGGGGTTGCCGACGATCGCGATCAATTCCGGGATCACCCCGGAGCCGGCTAGATCGAGGGCAGCATCGACGCCATTTGGCGCGAGTTCCTTGACGCGTTCCGCAAGCCCCGGTCCATATGTCGTCGGCAGAGCGCCGAGAGCGCGCAGATAGTCGTGTTTGGGTGCGCTTGCCGTGCCGATGACGGCAATCCCGCGCAGGCGAGCCAGCTGAACTACTGCCGAACCTATTCCGCCTGCAGCACCGCTCACCAGAAGCGTTTGACCGGATGCGATACCAACCTCGTCCAGGGCGCGCGTCGCCGTGTCGACGATGACAGGCAGCCCGCCGGCAACTTCGAACGACACGCCCTCCGGCTTATGCACCCAGTGCGAGAGGATCGCATACTGGGCCATCGTATTCTCGCCAAAGCCAAAAACGGCGCCTCCGACCGAGACATTGGAAACGCCGTCGCCAATCTCGTCCACGATTCCCGAGGCCTCGACACCGAAGCCTGCGGGAAAGGCGACTTCCTCGAAATCGCGATATTGCCCATCCCGACGCTTCCAATCGGAGGGATTGACGCCAGCCGCGCGGACAAGGATCCGCACCTGGCCAGGGCCGGCATGCGGTTCATCGACCTCGACAATACGAACGACTTCCAGACCGCCATATTCGTTGAACTGCACTGCTTTCATGATTCACTCCTTCGGCCCGTCATTCGAGAAGGCGCTGAATTTTTCGTATTAAGTCTAAATGTGTATTCAGTACATATTTAGATATGGCTGAAGGAGACATGGGTCAACAAGAAATATGTACTCAGTACAAAAATGATGCTATCGATGCGGCATGACAACGACGACCGACCGCCGAACCCGCAAGCGCCTTGCCACACGGCAAAACATTTCCAATGTCGCCACCCGCCTCTTTTTCGAGCGTGGCTTCGATCACGTGACGGTGGACGAAATTGCCGCTGCCGCCGACGTCGGGCGGATGACGGTCTTCAATCATTTCCCCCGCAAGGAAGACATGTTCTTCGACCGCGACGAAGAGGCGAGGGAGATGCTGCGCGAGGTTTTGCGGCAGCGAGACGCCGATGTTGCGCCCATCGAGGCATACCGCTTGCTCGCACATCGGCTCGTTGCGGAGCAACATCCTGCCGTCAATTTCTCTGCCCGCAGCCAAGGCTTTGTCGAGACGATAGAGGGGAGCGAAACCCTCAAGGCCAGGGTGAGGGCAATACGCGACGAGATCGCTGATGTCGTCATGATGGCGCTATCGGAAAGTGTGGGGCGAAACCCTGCCGATCCCGATGCCAAACTGGCGGCGAGCCTCCTTCTGGCGACCTGGACCGTGGCCTTCATCGAGGCGCATCAGACGTTTCGGCAGGAGCGCGACACGAAGAGGGCCACGGATGCGTTCCTCGCCATCATCGACAAGGGTGCAATCGGCCAGAAAGCAGCTCTGAACGACACGCCTTACGCCTGAGGGTGCGACACGGGCGCAATACATGCCTCTCGCATGAAGTATTATTGACAAAAGCTAAGTCGGACTTATTGTTAGCATGCTTCAGTCAGCTTTGACCCCTGACCTGGCAAATGTGGCCTGACCGTCTCCAGCGGTCGGGCCACTCTATTTTTGCGCCTCAGACGTGTCGCGTCGCCAAATACTAAAGCGCGTCGCGATCTTTCAGATCCGCTTCACGCGCTTTAGCTCTTTGATTTCACGCATGTCTTAGCCGGATAAACCGCTGCACGCTTTTGCGCGACATGCTCTAGCCCCGATTTTGCAGATGATTGACCAGGGCTCGCAGCTTCGGCGCCATGTGACGACGGCTCGGATAGTAGAGGTAGAAGCCGGAAAAGCGTGGGCAGAACCTTTCGAGAATGGCCACAAGCTCACCCCGTTCGATGTATGGACGGAAACTTTCCTCCATGCCGAAGGTGATCCCTGCGCCGGCGACGGCGAGCTTGGTCATCAACGCCATGTCGTTCGTCGTAATCTCCGGCGCGACGGCGACGCTGTAATCCTTGCCATTCTCGGCGAATTCCCAGCGATATGGCGCGACCTTCGGCGCGGGACGCCAGCCGATACAACGACGGGCGACGAGCTCGCGAGGATGGGCAGGCGCGCCGAAGCGTTGCAGGTATCGTGGCGAACAAACGGCCAGTTGCCGCTCATCGCCGGCGACGGACAGCGCAATCATGTCCTGCTCGATCACCTCGCCAAGACGAACGCCCGCATCGTAGCCCTCGGCAACGATGTCGAACTCTTCGTCCGTTACCGTGATATCAAGCTGGACCTCCGGATTCGCCTCGGCAAAGCCCGCAAGCAAAGGGCCGGAGAGAAATCGCTCCGCAATGGATGAAACCGCGAGACGTAATTGTCCGCTTGGCGGTCCTCGCAAATTTCCGGCGACTTCCGCTGCTGTGCGCATTTCCGCAATCGCGGGTGCGATGTCGCCAAAAAGTCTTTCACCAGCCTCGGTGAGACTTACGCTGCGGGTGGTGCGCAGTACCAGTGCGATGCCAAGCGTCTCCTCCAGCCGCCGGATCGTCTGGCTGACTGCCGATCTTGTGATGCCCATGCGTTCTGCCGCCGCGCGAAAACTTCTTTCTTCGGCGACGAGCGCAAACACGGCAAGCGTATTGAGATCCGGCTGCATTGGTTATTTCAGCTTTCCATTGAGGTAACGAATGGTCGTCTTATCATAACAATGGGGCGGATCTACCTTCCTGACAACTGCCACGGCAGTTCGAACAACAATCAGGAAGGAAATGATTATGTCCCTCAACAAAATCGTCCTGGTCACCGGTGCATCAAGCGGCATCGGCGCCGGCATTGCCCGGGAACTCGGCAGGGCCGGAGCCAAGCTGATGCTGGGTGCACGGCGTACAGATCGTATCGAAGCGCTGGCAAAAGAGATCCGCGAAGGCGGCGGGGAGGCTGCAACGCAGCGCCTCGATGTGACCGACCGCCTGGATGTTGAAGCCTTTGCCGAGGCGGCGCGCCGAAACTTCGGCCGCGTCGACGTGATCGTCAACAATGCCGGCGTCATGCCGTTGTCGCTGATGGCGTCCTTGAAGGTCGACGAATGGGACCGGATGGTCGATGTCAACATCAAGGGCGTGCTCTACGGCATCGCCGCAGTCTTGCCCGAGATGACGACCCGAGGTTCCGGCCATATCATCAACATTGCGTCCGTGGGAGCGCTCTCCGTGTCGCCCACGGCTGCCGTCTATTGCGCCACCAAATATGCGGTGCGTGCCATCTCGGACGGCTTGAGGCAGGAGAATGAAAATATTCGCGTCACCTGCATTCATCCCGGCGTCGTGGAAAGCGAGCTCGCCGAGACGATCACCGATCCTGTCGCCGTGGAGGCGATGAAGACCTATCGCGCCATTGCGCTTCAGCCCGACGCGATCGGACGAGCGGTCCGCTACGCGATCGAACAACCGGACGATGTCGACGTCAACGAGATCGTCATTCGCCCGACCCGCACGCGATGAGGCGGAGGCAGCGGCGAGCCGTCGCTTGGTTTGCTTTCAGTGCCGGAATTCTTGCCGGCACCGCTATCATATTCCCCATACAGAAAGGTCACGCAGAGATGAGCGTCGAACGAAATTCGGATACGCAAACACCGGAAAACCACCCCTATGTCGGACTATGGGTTACCGCCGATGGCTATATCCGCCACAACCTGCTTGCGAATGGTCGCTATGACGAGGCGCGCGGCACACGGGAGAGCGCCTATCAAGGGCGCTACGCTGTCCGGAGCAATCACATCGATTATTGGGACGACACCGGCTTCACTGCCGATGGAACATTCATCGATGACGTGCTCCATCATGCGGGCATGATCCTCTACCGGCGAAAGTAGACATAGCGCCGCCGATCGCCCAAGCCTACAAGCTGAGCGTTCGGCTGCCCTCTCGACCTTAGTAAAAAAAAGACGGGGCATGTCACAGATGGATCTTCTGGCTTGTCTTATCCTTCGCAACACCATTTTCGAAGGAGACAACAATGATCCGCCAGCGTATCGCAATCGTCTATCACACGGGCTACGGACATACAGGCCGCCAGGCAGAGGCCGTCGCCGCAGGGGTCGAACAGGTCGACGGTGTCGAAGCCATGCTGCTATCGGTCGACACGGTGGAGCGGCATTGGGACGATCTTCATACCGCCGAAGCCATCATTTTCGGTTCGCCGACCTATATGGGCACCGTCTCGGCGTCGTTTAAAGCATTTCAGGAAATGACGTCTAGCACAGTGCTTTCCAAAGGCTTTCTTTGGAAGAACAAGATCGCCGCCGGCTTTACCACCTCCGGGTCACGCTCCGGTGACAAGCTTTCGACCCTCATCCAGCTGGCCATTTTTGCCGCACAGCATGGAATGCACTGGGTCGGCCTGGATCTGCCGCCGGCAAACTGCTCGTCAACGGGCTCGGAAGCAGATATGAACCGGCTTGGTTTCTGGCTAGGCGCGGGTGCCCAGGCAAATGTCGATGAAGGTCCGGAGACGGCGCCACCCGAGTCCGATCTTGCCACGGCGCGTTATCTGGGAAGACGCGTCGCGTTGACGACGCTACAATTCGTTCGCGGTCGCCAAGCCGTTGCCGCCTCTTCTCAATACGCTCTCGCGACCCAATGACCGAAACAAACGTCGATCCGACCTTCTCAGAGCTGCGTCCGCGCCTTGTCCGGCTTGCCTATCGGATGCTCGGATCGGTGGCGGATGCAGAAGATATTGTGCAGGAGGCTTGGCTGTGCTGGCTTGCGACCGACCATGCGTCGGTTCGCGAGCCAGCCGCATTCCTGCGCACCATCGTCACCAGACTTTGCTTGAACGAGCTGAAATCGGCTCGGCGTCGGCGTGAGACCTATGTCGGACCTTGGCTTCCCGAGCCGATCTTCGATCCGCAGGACGATGATGCCGCAGACGACGTGACATTGCCGCTGATGTTTGCGCTTGAGCGCCTGTCGCCGCTGGAGCGCGCCGCGTTCCTGCTGCACGATGTCTTCGGCATGGATTTCGAAGAGGTAGCTCTGGCGATCGATCGCGAGGCAGCTGCCTGCCGCAAGCTGGCGAGCCGGGCGAGGGCACATATCGTCGATGCCCGCCCTCGTTTTGCGATCGGACGGGAGCAGGGGCTCAAATTCGCCGCCGCCTTCTTCACCGCATCACGCACCGGCGACATGGCCGCGCTTCGCACCATGCTTTCGGAGGAAGTCGTCGCCTATGCGGATGGAGGCGGCAAAGTGCCGGCGTCACGGCAGCCGCTCATCGGGCTCGACGCCGTCATGCGGCGCCATGAACAGATGGCGCGTGGCTTCCGAGTGCAGCCATCGCAACTCATTCGCTATGCTCTCATCGACGGCTTGCCGGGCTTCGTAACGATGGAGGGTGGCAATGTCGTGCAGACGACGGCGCTGCATATCGAGCAGGACAAGGTGATTGCCATCTACTGCACGCGCAACCCCGACAAGCTGCAACATATAGCAGGCGCCACGACACATTGATTGTTGACCTGGCGAGGGGAGAGATGCGAGATCGCGTCTCCACAGTCGTTATGAGGGCATTCGCCTGAAAGGAACAGCCATGCAGCGCTTCAGCATACACCGCCTGGAGCGTGGCGATGCATCCGCATTCCGCGATATCCGTCTCGAGGGACTGTCCCGCCATCCCGAAGCCTTCGGCGCCTCCTATGAGGACGAGCTACAATATAGCGAAATGCAGATCGGCGACCGTATTGCCAACAATTTCATCTTCGGAGGCGTCTGTGAGGACGGAACGCTTGCGGGTGTCATTGCCGTCAACAAATCCCACGGCGCGAAGATGCGGCATATCGCTTCAATCTGGGGGATGTATGTCCGGCCGGAAGCAAGAGGGACCGGTCTTTCGCGCCTCCTGATGAGCGCGGCCGTCGACGAGGCGAAAACCACGTGTCGTTCGATACGCCTCAGCGTCGTTTCATCCAACAGGGCAGCTATCCGCCTTTACGAATCCTTCGGCTTCAAGGCGTGGGCTAAGGATACCGAGGCGCTCAGAGTCGGCGATGTCTATCACGACGAAATACTGATGCGCCTCGATACGGGCAACTGAAGGACTGTCCCATTTCTTGCTTGCAGCATTGGGGCAACAGTAAGAATTCGGCTTCAACAGTCCCATGTTCGGACCGCGTCAGCGATCGAGAGGCAGCGGCGCCGCGCTATTCTAGGCGGTTCGCCGGATCTGCGGAATTTTACTTTCCATTAACCACGATCTTCAGAATTTTCCCAGTGCGCTCAATTTGCATCGCAAAATCGCCAAACTCCAATCATGATTAAAGTACCGTTAGGTGATTGAGGCGTAGCAGGGTACCGGAACGAGGGAAGTACCGGTCAGCAGACCTCCGTCAAAGTAATGAGTAGCGGCGTGGGACAGATGAAATTCGAAAATCGTGCGATGACATACGCAACGGGTATGCGTTGGTTTGCTCTCTCACTGATGTGCGCAACCATCACGGCCTGCGGAACGACTCAGAAGGTCGCGACCAAGCGCCAGCACGGCAAAGAATATTTCTCCGAGAAGGAATATGGCGTCAAAGCCAGCCCTCGCGTCGTCAACAACGGTCCGGTGCCGAAGGGCGGCGGTCGCTTCATGGTCGGCAATCCCTACCAGGTGAAGGGCAAGTGGTATTATCCCAAGGAAGATTTCGGCTATAACAAGGTCGGCATCGCATCCTGGTACGGCTCGGCCTTTCACGGCCGCTTGACAGCAAACGGCGAAGTCTACGATCAGCAGTCGCTGACTGCTGCGCATCCGACTTTCCCGCTGCCCAGCTATGCGCGCGTCACCAACGTCGAGACCGGCTCTTCCATTATCGTTCGCGTCAACGATCGCGGCCCTTACCATCCCGGCCGCATCATCGACCTTTCCAACAAGACGGCGCAGATGCTCGACCTGCAGCACAGCGGCACGGGTGACGTGCGCGTGCAGTATGTCGGCCGCGCCCGCATGGACGGCCATGACGATCCCTATCTGATGGCGTCTTACATCCCGAAGGGTTCACGCCTGCCGAGCATCAATCCCGGCGGCCAGATTGCGAGCGGCGTGATGGTCGCGTCTGCTGGCCGGATGACGGCCGATCAGCTGCCGGATTCGGATTCGTATACACCAACCCCGACACGCGCCACGCGTGGGCAGCGTAGTTTCGAGTCGACGCCGGCGATTGCTCCTATTCCGCGCCAATCGCCTTATTCGGCAACGGCTTTCGCCGATGCTCCGAAAGCGGCCTCCAATGGCGACAAGCGCAACAATCTGCCCCCGATGACCTGGAACGGTGGCCCGATGCCGACAGCCGAATCCGCAGAGCCGGTCATGGTTGTTCTGCCGCAGATCGGACCGATCCCTTATGAGCGGCCGGGTTCCTCGCATCGCATGGCAAGCCTTGGTGATCAATCGCTTGGTTCTACGGTTGCTGCCTATCAGAATACCCCGGTCAAGACGGTCTATGTCGACCTGGCTTTCGATGCCGTCATGGTCCGCAACGACGGGCTGACTCAGGAATCGATCCTCTCGGCTTATCGCCGCCAGCATCAAGGCACGACGCAGACCGATTGATCGGCGTCATTGCCTGAATCTTCACCTATCACTAAAATAATGGTGCGGTGATCGGATTGCGGGGACGGTATGCCAAAGCGCTTGATTCTTTTGTTCCTTTTTGTCCTTGGCATCGGCCCTGCAGTTGCTGAGGCGCAGCCCGCTGTTCCCGGCGCTTTCGATACGAAGGCCGCGCAGGCTTTCATGATAGAGGGCTCGACCGGTACGATCCTCCTCGCCAAAAACGAAGATCAGCCGATCTCTCCCGCCTCGCTTGCGAAACTCATGACGCTGGATGTTATCTACGATGCCGTCGGGCGAGGGGAGATTTCGCTCGATACGGAGTATCCTGTCTCGGAAAACGCCTGGAGAACAGGTGGTGCGCCCTCGCGCGCATCGACGATGTTTGCGGCGCTGAAATCTCGTATCCGTGTCGGCGATCTCATTCAGGGCGTTGCGGTTCAGCAGGCAAATGACGCCTGCATCGTGCTGGCTGAAGGCATTTCGGTGAGCGAGCGTGAATTTGCCCGACGCATGACGGCGCGCGCACGTGAGATCGGCATGTCGCGGGCGACATTCACGAATTCCACCGGCCTGCCCGACGCAAACGACCCGAACAGCGGCGGCAAAGTCTCGATGCGCGAACTGGTGACACTGGCGCAGGACCTGCAGCAGAATCACGCGGACCTCTACAAATATTTCGGCCAGGCGGATTTCACCTGGAACAAGATCTACCAGCGCAACAAGAATCCGTTGCTGCTGCTGAATATTGGCGTAGATGGCCTCGGGCTTGGTTTCGCAGACGGCGAAGGATTTTCCATCGTCGCCTCGGTGGAGCGCGATGGACGACGGCTGTTTCTGGCGCTCGGCGGTCTGAAGAGCGACAAGGAACGCACGGACGAGACCCGCCGCGTGCTCGAATGGGGTCTCAGCAATTTCAAGAGCCAGCGTATCTTCGCTCAAGGAGAGGCGATCGGCGATGCCAGTGTCTATGGCGGCGCCCAATCCACCGTCAGCCTTGAAGCGAAAGTTCCTGTCGATGTCTATGTGCCGGTCGATACGCCGGATCGCCTCTCGGCGCGAATCGTCTATCGCTGGCCGCTGAGCGCGCCCATCGCAACCGGCTACGAAGCCGGAACATTGCGTGTGTTCCTGGGCGCGCGATTGGTTCGCGAACTGCCACTTTACACAAAGGAATCAGTTGCTCAGGGCACGCTCAGCCGCCGGGCTTTCGACGCCTTCATGGAACTGGCCGAATCTCTGCTGTTCTCCTGGCTGTGGGATAAGCCCTTGCCAAGCTGATAGCTGCGCCGCTCGCGAAATCCCTGTTTACACCCCATATAGAGTGCTATGCGCCGATAGATGCACGGTTCCACCCCGGCACGTCTTGGGTTAAACAGGATAGGTATCGCAGGCTACAGCGCCGTGCGTCATATTTGACGTGCAAAGGTCGTCGTAGAGTTTCAGATCTGCTGCATAATTCCTGAAATCGATTTCGATTTCAGGAATTATGCAGTAGGCAGGCGAAAAGTGCAGGACACGATCATTGGCTGATGCAAACGGACTATTCGTAAGCTTCGAAGGCGGGGAAGGGGCGGGGAAATCCACCCAGATCCGCCGGTTGGCCGAGCGCTTGCGTGAGCGCGGCCATGATGTACTCGTGACGCGCGAACCCGGTGGATCGCGCGGGGCCGAAGCCGTACGCCATGTTCTGCTTTCGGGGGCTGCAGAGGTGTTCGGCACCCGGATGGAGGCCATTCTTTTCGCCGCAGCACGTAACGATCATGTCGAGGAAGTCATTCGTCCGGCACTGTCGCGTGGCACTGTCGTTCTTTGCGATCGCTTCATGGATTCGTCGCGTGTCTACCAGGGCGTGACCGGCAATCTCGAACCCGACTATATCGAGGCGCTGCAAAGGGTTGCCGTCAATGGCGTCATTCCCGATTGCACGCTTATCCTCGACATCCCTGCGGAAGTCGGGCTTGAGCGGGCGCGCAAGCGCGCCTCCGCGGTCGCCACGCCCGATCGTTTCGAAAAGGAAGAGATGCAGACCCACGAGAAGCGCCGAGAGGCTTTTCTCGACATTGCCGCACGCGAACCGGAGCGCTGCCACGTCATTGATGCGCAGCGTTCGGAGGATGAGATTGCCGGTGAAATCGCCGGAATCGTCGACCGGCGGCTTGGACCTGCTGCGGAGGTTGCTGCCGAAAGATCGGAAGCGGCACAATGAGCGAGGAACGACCCGGCGTTCTGGACGGCGCAATCGCGCCGCAGGACAACCCCAGGCTCTTTGGCCATGAGGATGCGGAAGCCTTTCTCACGCAGTCCTACCGCTCCGGCAAGGGCCATCATGCCATCCTGATCGAAGGTCCGGAGGGAATCGGCAAAGCGACACTTGCCTTTCGCTTCGCCAACTATGTTCTATCGCACCCCGATCCATCGTCTGCACCCGAGATCATGCCGGATCCGGACCCCGCATCCGCCATCAGCCGGCAGATTTCCAGCGGCGCATCCCACAATCTTCTGCATTTGAGCCGGCCGGTCGACGACAAGACAGGCAAGGTGAAGTCTGCGATCACGGTGGACGAGGTACGCCGTGCCGGAAAATTCTTCTCGCAGACCTCGGGGACGGGCAACTGGCGTATCGTCATCATCGATCCGGCGGACGATCTCAATCGGAACGCAGCCAACGCAATTTTGAAAATCCTTGAGGAGCCGCCGAAACGCGCGCTGTTCCTCGTATTGTCGCATGCGCCGGGCCGGCTGTTGCCGACGATCCGTTCGCGCTGCCTGCCGTTGAAGCTAGCGCCGCTCGAAAACGAGCCCTTGCGCTGGGCGCTCGAAAATCTCGGCGTACCGCCGGGGCGGGGGAACGAACTGCTTCCGGCAGCCAAGGGAAGTGTCAGCGAGGCGCTCAAGCTGCTGAACTATGGTGGCGGAGAAATCATCGATGCCTATCGGCAGGTGCTTTCAGCGGAGGGACCTGCCGCGCGTAAAGCCATGCACCGCCTCGCCGATGCGCTTTCCGGCAAGGACAGCGATACGATTTTCGGCTTCTTCCTGTCTCATATCGGTGACGATATCGTCGAACGGGCAAGGGCTGCCGCGCTTGATGGATCTCTCGCTACGGCCGAGAGGCTGGCGCGTCTCCACTCGGAGACAACCGAGCGGCTCAATATATCGCAAGCCTATAATCTCGATCGCAAGCAGACGCTCATCACCATTCTGGGCGAACTCAAGCAACAGCTTTCGGCATAGATCGATTGTGCAGCGCAGGCTGGAAAGCCGCCAACAGGCGCTTCAGGCCCATTGCGGAGTTGCAAGCGCTGCTGAGCTGAAACAGCGCCTGTGGTGATGCCTGCGCGAAAGCAGTCACGTCACAAAAGGCATTACATCCACCCCGTCACCGGGAAAAATGGTGATGTGCGGGTGATCCTCGAACAGGCGGGCAGCGGCATCAACGCTCTCCGCTTCAACCACCAGATAGCCGCAGAATGAATTCGTGGCATTGACGACCCCGTCCTTGGTCATGCGTGTCGTCTTGCCCACCATTCCGCCACGATCAAGGATGGACGAAGCATTCTTTTCCTCCCATGCTGCCCACTCTTTGACACCGGCGGCGTCCACCGCGTCCTGCTCGGCTTTAGGCCGGGTTCGAAACGACGCTAGATCCTCGGGATTCATGGTGTAAACAGCAAGAAAGCGGGGCATCGGCAGATCCTCCATGTGTCTTGAAGGCTGTCAACTTACACGCCTCACCTCGGAAATCACACTCCGACAAATAGCGTGGACATGGAAAGGCACGTTAGGGTGCAACACAGCCGGTCGGCAATTGACCCAGTTTGCAGCGCCTCCTGCATAACGTCACGCTGCGCATGGCGCTGCTTCAGGGGAAGATGAGCTTCCAGGCAACGACGGCCAGTGTTACCGCCAGGATGATGCGCACGGAGCGCTCATGCAGGCGCGGCGCAAGCAGACTGCCTGCCACGATGCCGGGGATGGAGCCCACCAGCAGGGCGAACAGCATCGTCCAGTTGATCTCACCGATAAACCAGTACCCCATGCCGCCGATCAGCGTCAGCGGCACGGCATGCACGATGTCCGAGCCGACGATCTCGCGCACGTCGAGATGTGGATAGAGAACCAGCAGCACGGTGACGCCCAGCGCGCCGGCACCGACCGATGTCATGGTGACGAGAACGCCGAGAGTGAGGCCTAGAATGATCGTCAGCAATGCGATGGTCCGCGGCGTCATCTTTCCGCGTTCACCGCGCCATTTCCTGATAGCATCGAGGATCTGGCCGCGAAAAATCAGCATCAACGCCGTCAGTAGCAGCAGACAGCCCAGCGAGAGGGTGATGGCATGTGCGACCGACGGGCTTTCGCGATTGACGCCGGCCATGATCCACAGCATGGCCAATGCTGCCGGGACACTGCCTGATGCCAGCAAGCCCACAACTTTCCAATTGACGCGCCCATGCATGCCGTGGACGGCAGTACCCGCCGTTTTGGTGATCGCGGCATAAAGCAGGTCCGTGCCCACTGCGGTCGCCGGATGCACGCCAAATAGCAGGACCAGCAACGGTGTCATCAACGAACCGCCGCCAACGCCGGTGATGCCGACCAACATGCCGACGAAGAAGCCGGAAAAGGAATATAGCGGCTGAAAGGAACCGAATAAACTCAAGGCAGCGGCCCCTTGAAGCCCTCAGACAGGCCTACTAAAAATTCTTTGAAATTCACGGCCATCTCTGTCCTGCATTCCGGTCTTCGAAGGGGTAAAGGCGAGGCGGGAGTGAGTCAAGCAAGGCCCGCTTGTCGACATGCTATTGCTGCACCCGCGAAACTTGGTGTTTCGCTCCCGGCCAACATGCGCTAAAGCGAGCGGAGCACGCATAATGAAGACGCAACCGTAAAAACGGACCCTTGCCCGATATGACCGAAAAGACCCCATTCTACATCACCACCGCAATCGCCTATCCCAACGGCAAGCCGCATATCGGCCATGCCTACGAGCTGATTGCAACCGATGCCATGGCGCGTTTCCAGCGTCTGGATGGGCTCGACGTCTTTTTCCTGACGGGCACGGACGAACACGGCCAGAAGATGCAGCAGACCGCGCGAGCCGAGGGCATAGAGCCGCAGGATCTGGCAAACCGTAATTCGGACGAATTCCAGGCGATGGGCAAGCTCTTGAATTCGTCCAACGACGATTTCATCCGCACGACACAGCCGCGTCACCACGAAACCTCGCAAAACATATGGAACCTGATGGCCGATGCCGGCGACATCTATAAGGATTCCTATGCCGGTTGGTACTCGGTGCGCGACGAAGCCTACTATCAGGAAAACGAAACCGAGCTGCGCGCCGATGGCGTGCGCTACGGGCCTCAGGGCACGCCGGTCGAATGGGTGCAGGAGGAAAGCTACTTCTTCAAGCTCTCCGAATACCAGGACAGGCTGCTGAAGCATTATGAGGAAAACCCGGACTTCATTGGACCGGCCGAGCGACGCAATGAAGTGATCTCTTTCGTCAAATCCGGCCTGAAGGATCTGTCGATCTCCCGCACGACGTTCGACTGGGGCATCAAGGTGCCGAACGATCCGGCGCACGTCATGTATGTCTGGGTCGATGCGCTGACGAATTATCTGACGGCGACCGGCTATCTCGAAGATCGGAGCAATCCGCGCGCGAAATACTGGCCAGCCGACCTGCATATCATCGGCAAGGATATCATCCGCTTCCACGCCGTCTATTGGCCAGCGTTCCTGATGTCGGCAAAGCTGCCGCTGCCGAAGCGCGTCTATGCCCACGGCTTCCTGCTCAACAAGGGCGAGAAGATGTCGAAGTCGCTCGGCAATGTGGTCGACCCGGTCAATCTGGTGAACCATTTCGGCCTTGATCAGGTGCGCTATTTCTTCCTGCGCGAAGTCTCCTTCGGCCAGGACGGCAGCTACAGCGAAGAAGCGATCGGCACGCGTATCAATTCCGATCTCGCCAACGGCATCGGCAATCTCGCCAGCCGCTCTCTGTCGATGATCGTCAAGAACTGCGACGGCCAAATACCCGAATGCGGGCCGCTGACAGACGAAGACAAGGCGCTTCTCGCACAGGCCGATGGCTTGCTGGACTCGACCCGCGACGACATGGGCAAGCAGCTCATTCATCGCGCTCTTGCTTCCATCATCGCTGTCGTTTCCGAGACCGACCGCTATTTTGCAGGCCAGGAGCCTTGGGCTCTGAAGAAGACCGACCCGGCCCGCATGGCGACCGTGCTCTATGTCACGGCCGACGTCGTCCGCCAGATCGGCATCCTACTGCAGCCCTTCATGCCGGAATCGGCGGCCAAGCTGCTGGATCTCATTGCTATTCCGTCTGACAAGCGTGATTTCGCAGCGCTCGGGGAGGCTGGTCGCCTTGTTGCCGGGACACCGCTGGAAGCACCAAAGCCGATCTTCCCGCGCTACATCGCACCGACTGCCGAATAAGGTGTTCCATGCTGATCGATACGCATTGCCATCTGGATTTTGCTGATTTCGCCGAGGAGCGCGATGCGATTGTCGCACGCGCTCACGAACTCGGCGTCAAGCAGATGGTCACCATCTCGACCAAAGTGCGGAAGCTGGACGGTCTGATCGCGCTCACCGAGCGTTATCCGTCCGTGTTCTGCTCGGTAGGCACGCATCCGAACAGCGCCGATCAGGAGCTGGATATCCAGACCGAGGATCTCGTGCGACTGGCAAACCAGCATGAAAAGATCGTGGCGATCGGCGAGGCGGGGCTCGACTATTTTTACGATACAGTCAAGCCGGAAGACCAGAAAACGGGCTTCCTGCGCCATATCGCGGCCGCGCGCGAAACGCAGCTGCCGCTCGTCATCCATAGCCGCAGCGCCGACGAAGACATGGCGGCGATCCTGACGGAGGAAACAGGGAAGGGGGCTTTCCCCTTCATCCTCCATTGCTTCTCCGCCGGCCCTGCCCTTGCCCGCACGGGCGTGGAACTTGGCGGCTATATCTCCTTTTCCGGCATTCTGACCTTCCCTAAGTCGGAAGAGTTGCGTGACATCGCCAAGACGATCCCGCATGAGCGGCTTCTGGTCGAGACCGACGCGCCGTATCTGGCGCCGAAGCGTTGGCGTGGCAAGCGCAACGAACCGTCCTATGTCGTCAACACAGCCGAGGTGTTGGCGGATACGATCGGCGTCAACATGGAGCAGATTGCCGAAATCACCACGGCGAACGCTTTCCGCTGCTTCTCCAAGATGACAAGGGTCTGACGGCGTGACCTATCGGCGGCGCTTCACCATTTTGGGCTGTTCCTCGTCGCCGGGCGTGCCGCGCATTACCGGCGATTGGGGCGCCTGCGACCCAAGGAACGCGAAAAACCGCCGCACGCGCGCGGCTTTTCTCGTCGAGCAGATCGCACCGGATGGCGGCATCACCACCGTCGTCATCGATACCGGTCCGGATTTTCGCGAACAAATGATTCACGCCGGCGTCAGCTTCATCGACGCGGTGCTCTATACCCATGCGCATGCAGACCATATTCACGGCATCGACGATCTGCGCGGTTATTTCCATATCTCGAACGAGCGCATCCCGATCTATGCCGACCCGCAGACGATGGATCGCATCCGCGAAGGCTTTCGTTACTGCCTGGAAACGCCACCCGGCAGCAGCTATCCGCCGATCGTCAGGCCGGTTCTGATAGAAAATCTCGAGAAAAGTTTCACCATCGACGGGGCAGGCGGGCCGATCCGCTTCTGGCCGCATAAGCAACTGCACGGCGATATTCACTCGCTCGGCTTTCGCATCGGTAAGCTCGCTTATTGCAGCGATATCAGTGACTTCCCGCCGGAATCGATAGCAAAAGTCGAAAATCTCGACGTCCTCATCATCGATGCTTTGCAGTATCGGCCGCATCCAAGCCACCTGTCACTGGAACAATCCCTCGGCTGGATCGAAAGACTAAAGCCGAAACATGCCATCTTGACCCACATGCATACGCCGCTCGATTATGAAACCGTGCTGGCGGAGACGCCCGACCATGTCGAGCCAGCCTACGATCAAATGCAGATCGAGCTCGACGTGGAGGATGACGATCTATGAGCGAGGACAGCAAGAAGCTTTCAAGCCTGGAACGGGTCGAGCTTGCGGCACGAAACCTGGGTCTCGAAATCTCGATCAAGCGCATGGAGCAATCGACCCGAACGGCCGAGGAAGCAGCGAAAGCAGCCGGCTGTGCCGTGGGCCAGATCGTCAAATCGCTGGTTTTCGTCAATGCGGATACACATGGACTGACGCTGCTTCTCGTCTCCGGTGCGCACAATGCCGATACAGCCTATATTGCAGCGACTTACGGGATTCGCCTGAAGCGTGCCGATATCGACCGCGTTCGCGATGAGACAGGCTTTGCCATCGGCGGCGTCGGGCCAATCGGCCATCTGGTCGATCTGCCCGTTTTCATAGATGAAAGCCTTCTTGCTTACGATCAGGTATGGTGCGCAGCCGGACGACCGGACAGCATCTTTGCCTGCAATCCGACGCTGCTGGCGGAAAAGATCGCGGCAAAAGTCATCCGCATCAAGGCTGGCTGACCACAAGAGGCACCAACGTCACGGTAGCTTGGCAGAGCATACTCAGCAGTCTTAGCGAGAAAAATCCGTGACGAGGGACTGACGTCGGCTCTGGAGATTCTCTCTAACTATTTGAACTATAGGCATAAACTCACCAGAGCCATCCAGCAACAATGCATATTTTAGTTCCATAATCTATCTTATCTGACATGGTTATGTAGCGGCTATTTAGTAATGCGACAGTTGGGCCAGTTAGAGATGCGACAGTCTCGCCTCTCGACGCGCTGGTCAAAGCCAACGTCGGGAGCAAGGATGACGATCTTCAGCCTGGTCGAGACCATGA
>NZ_JAELUG010000632.1 GCF_016429255.1 Rhizobium sp. ASV8 | reverse complement strand
CCCCCCCCCCCCCCCCCCCCCCCCCCCCCCCCCCCCCCCCCCCCCCCCCCCCCCCCCCCCCCCCCCCCCCCCCCCCCCCCCCCCCTCTTTACAAGCATCAGACGGCATACGAGATTTAATAGACCGTCTCGTGGGCTCGGAGATGTGTATAAGAGACAGGCTCACAAGGGACCGATACGCGTCAAATCGTATCAATCGACGAATTCTAACAAACAAACCGGCCGCATGTAAATTCAGTAGCAACCTAATCTTATTTGTTGCTTAGATTTTTTTCATACGCGTTGTTCCTGTCTCTTATACACATCTGACGCTGCCGACGACGTGTCGTGGGGGTGGGTGTGGGTGGGGGGGGGGGGGTGGGAGGGGGGGGGGGGGGGGGGGGGGGGGGGGGGGGGGGGGGGGGGGGGGGG
>NZ_JAELUG010000631.1 GCF_016429255.1 Rhizobium sp. ASV8 | reverse complement strand
CCGTCTCGTGGGCTCGGAGATGTGTATAAGAGACAGTCAGTCGACAGACGGCCAATATCATGGGAAGGCGAGAAAAGAGCAATAAACAATTTGGGAAATTTTGTAAATAGTAAATAATAAAAATAAATAAAAAAGAGAGAGAAAAAGAAGAACGGTGAGCAGTGTGGCCTTGTCACGGTGAAACTGCAATACTTCCTCTTTGTAAGCAATTTATAAAGGACACTTACGACAATGCCGCCAAATATTAGTGTTGTTTGGACGTGTTTGTCAACATCCGCCCACCAATACAAATGAACAAAAGCTCAG
The DNA here is from genome assembly GCF_016429255.1 of Rhizobium sp. ASV8. GTDB lineage: Bacteria > Pseudomonadota > Alphaproteobacteria > Rhizobiales > Rhizobiaceae > Rhizobium. Next base: position 104 of record NZ_JAELUG010000631.1, on the reverse strand, counting down.
AACAGCCTGCACTGCTTACAGCCTGTCTCTTATACACATCTGACGCTGCCGACGACGTGTCGTGGGGGGGGGGGGCGGGGGGGGGGGGGGGGGGTGGGGGGGGG
>NZ_JAELUG010000630.1 GCF_016429255.1 Rhizobium sp. ASV8 | reverse complement strand
GCGTTGGCTGGCGTGTTGCGCGTATACGAAAAGTCTAAAAACACACGGGAAACAGTCGCCGCCGTCATCCGACTTGTCACTTGGCAGTACAGGTGGTATAGCGAGTTTAGCCCAGAGCTGCTACATACGATACGCACTCTGATTGAGGACGAGGGCGCTGTCAAAGTGCGCAGCATAATACAGGCAACCAGCCTACCGCAAAATGTCTTGGATTTGACACACCACTATGCTGCGCTGTGCGCAAACTTTCGCAGCAGCGGAACTGAGGGTTAATTTTTGCCAAGGCTGGGGTGATTTTGGCCAATGTAGATTAGAAGCTGTTTAATGAAGCTAGCTGTGAAGTTGCTGGTAGCATAGAGGAAAACAGGTAAAGAATATTCTAATACCTGTCTCTTATACACATCTGACGC
>NZ_JAELUG010000629.1 GCF_016429255.1 Rhizobium sp. ASV8 | reverse complement strand
AGCGTCAGATGTGTATAAGAGACAGTAGCAACAATGGTGGTTGGGCTGGCTATTGGTTATCCCTCATTGACGGATGAGAATGCTGTTGGCCTCTCTATGCTTAGTATTGTGACGTTTAGTGACTCTTTGGCGGGCTTGGTGAATGCCTGGGTTGAGTTGGAGATTTGCCTTGGATCCATAGCGCGCATTAAGGCGTTTTGCTTTGGCACGCCGCGGGAGCAGCAGGAAGATGGCGACAGCAGCGCCAACGTTGCTGATCATTGGCCAACATCGGGCCGCGTTGAATTCCGCAATGTTAGCGCAAGCTACATGTAAGTGGCGCTGCATTTTGGCGGAAAAGGAGCCCGTTTCTCAGAATAACATGTCTGGCTAACAATAAATGCGCTGAATTGCAGCAATTTGGATGGTAC
>NZ_JAELUG010000628.1 GCF_016429255.1 Rhizobium sp. ASV8 | reverse complement strand
ATCTCGGAGTGGGCGATGCTGTGTGAGGCGTTGCGCAACCTGTGGGAGACGAGCGCCGTATCACTTTGTATGTCCAACAACGAGCCTGGCGTCGGTCCAAAGATGACGGATGGCGGACAGACGGTGAATAAGGAGAGGTTGGCCATTTTGAGCGGAGGCGAGGACGTGAAATAGTAATAATCCGGGCGCGCGCAATGAGCTCTCTCTCTCGACTGAAGGTGCGAATGCCGCAGCGATGGACAAGGAGGATACTCGTAGGTGTGCCAAGACAAGAGTGAATTGTGGGCGTCTCTTTCGGTGTCACAGGGATTGGGTGGTACCTAGGTGGGCGACGACTCCTTACTACCTACCGAACTGACGCGGTGCGAGTGTTACTTTACTGCTCACAACAGCGCACTTCTCGTACAGTAC
>NZ_JAELUG010000627.1 GCF_016429255.1 Rhizobium sp. ASV8 | reverse complement strand
CTATATGGATACCCACCTGGATATGATACAGCGCCGTTGTCATCATCGTCGTCGGCGTCGTCCGGGGTGGATAAGCTTGCTGTGCTTGCGGATGCGAGTATGGGCGAGCAGCGCTGCTGTGGCGGCAAGACGACTTGTGCATCGCCGTCTGAGGATGGACTGCTTGCTGCTGCGGTGCCGAGTCCGCCTAGTGCTGCTGGGCTGAGTACAATGCCTGGGACGCCGACGTCTGGGCACCATCATCAGCATCATCATCCACAACAGCATCAGATGATGACAACGAATCAGAGTTCAAGGAATAGAACGACGGGGGAGTCACCGCTGGTCATGTCGTGTAATACGGCTGCGCAGATTATTGCCGAGATGCAAGGGACGGGCGTGAGCAAGCATAATGTGCGAGCGAGTCTGGGA
>NZ_JAELUG010000626.1 GCF_016429255.1 Rhizobium sp. ASV8 | reverse complement strand
GGTTACGGCTTGGCAGTGGATCTAGGTTTAAGCATAGTTGAATTCGTAAATCGAAGCTCAGCACAAGACCGGGCGTGACCGCGGCATTCGCAATGCGTCGCCCCGCTTCTTGGCGCAGATTATTGCCCGTGTTGCTCGTCTTAATACGGCCTGCTGCAGGTGTGCTCATCACACGGGGATTTTTACAAGACCCATCACGCCAATCACGATATAGCGAAGGGTAAGCAGCGTAACATAGTGTCTTGTCTGAATTAGACAACTCCGGCTCTTTACTCTGGGGTTTGGCGGAGGGGAAAATGGAGAGAAAGCAGGTTTCGGTAAGTGGAAGTAAAAAAAACAAGACAAACCACTTCACGTGTCGGTGTTTCCTTCAAGATTAGCTGATCATTTGTAGGACTATCCCTCCCAACC
>NZ_JAELUG010000625.1 GCF_016429255.1 Rhizobium sp. ASV8 | reverse complement strand
CCTCAACACATGCCTGGGTATACTCCTTGTTCATAAAGTTGCCCTGGCTAGACATTTGGGCCAGGATTAGCAAGCCTCTTTCTAGCGGAGCCTCCTCGATTCCGGCAAAGAGCATCTCGTCGCCTTCGCTGATACTGCTCTTGTTGAAACGCGGTGACAGCGCCGACTCGTACTTTTGCGTTACAGTCGTCACCGAGACAATGCTTCCCTTGCGGCCCTCTTCGCCACGGCGAGGCTCGGGATGTTGGTCTTGCGGGCCGTCGACGGCTACTTCTGGCTTGCCGTCTCCATCAAGCTCCTCATCTTCGTCAAATTGATCTGTCGTGGGCGTTCCAACCGTAACTAGCGTCCGCACTTCGCAGGGATAACGCTCGAGCCATCTCGAGGCGGCATTGGCAAGCGAGGTGACAG
>NZ_JAELUG010000624.1 GCF_016429255.1 Rhizobium sp. ASV8 | reverse complement strand
CTCCTGCCGAGACATCAAAATCAGCGTCCTGGCCCAGCACTCCGCGTTCAATCCCAATGTCGTCGCAAATACGCTCCAATGTGGAGCTGTCGACGCCGGGGAATTTAATGCGAATCATGTTGCTGCCTTCAAGTGAGACTGGCAAATCCCCCAAAACAGATAGTCGACGCAGGTCTGCGAATACAGCAGTCAGGTCCTGCAACGCGCGGCCAAAATCGGCAGACAGGACGTCAAGGAAGCCTTCCGTGTTGAGGGATGGCTTGCTAGAGGTGGCTTCAGCCTTGAATCCGGAAATACCAGAAGCGCAAGAGAGGGCAGCGGCGAGAGGGCTGAGAGCAGTGATTGTAGGGCTCAGCTGAAAGTCAATGAAAGAGCCTGGGGCAGAGCGGGGGATGCTTGCCAGCTTGTGCA
>NZ_JAELUG010000065.1 GCF_016429255.1 Rhizobium sp. ASV8 | reverse complement strand
CTTGAACGCATCTGCTTGCCCGGTCGGCCGTGGCGATCTCTGCGGCTGGGGTGACTGGGCTGTTTGGGGCGGCGTTAGCGTTCCGATCAACGAAAAGCTGAAGTGGAACGTTCAGCTCGCCTACACCGACAGCAAGATTTTCGAAGCAACGACGAACGTCAAGTGGAACCCGGTTAAGAACCTGCTCATCGAGCCGGAAGTTACCTACACCAACTTCGATTCTGTGAACCAGGATCAGTGGGCTGGTATCCTCCGCTTCCAGCGCAGCTTCTAATTCGGTACGCCGATACGAAGTCGACAAATTTTCCGATCTGACCTCCGATCGGAAGAGGACAGGCCCGGTTTTCCCAACCGGGCCTTTTTTATTATGCGCGGTCCAAGTGGAGAGAGGGCCGCCTTAAGGCGCTGAGAGAAAGCTCAGGATGGCTTTCGGGATATCGTCGAGATGCAGGAGAGGGGCGTGGCCCTGGCCAACGACCGGCTTGATGACCGTGCCGGGGTGCCGGTGCGCCATATCTTCGACGGTGTGGGTGCTTAGCAGCTTGGTGTTTTCGCCGCGAATCACCATCAGCGGAATGCCGCTGAATGCTTCGAATTGCGGCCACAGGTCCGCAAGAGGCGCTTCAAGGTCGAGCGATAGCAGTTGTTGGGCGATGGCCGGGTCATAATCGGCCACGGGTTTGCCGTCGCCGAAGCTATAGATCGCGGCGGCCATGTCCCGCCAGTCGTCGTCGCTGAGCGCGGTGAATGCAGCTCCGTGGTTCTCTCGCAAAATGGCAACGGCATCGTCCCGGTCGACCGGTTTCCGGTCTCGATTGAGGTAGTCGCGGATTTCGATGAGGCCCGGCTTTTCAAGCACCGGTCCGATGTCGTTGAGAATGGCCGCTTTCAAAAGATCCGGACGGCTGGCTGCGAGGAGATGCATGACCAGGCCGCCGCGTGAGGTGCCGATGAAGACGGCTTGCGGGATGTGAAGCGCTGCGCACAGCCTAACGACGTCCTGGGTTTCGACCACGAGATTGTAGTGGGATTTGTCCGCATCGCGTTCGGATCGCCCGCGCCCGCGGGCATCGAGCGTGAGCACCCTGTAGGGCGTTGCTGGATGATGCGCCAAGAGCATGGCCAACTGGTGGAAGTCGCGCGAATTGCGGGTCAGACCTGGCAGGCAGATGATGGGCGGCCATGCCTGCGTTGCCTGCTCGTCGCCGGTATAGTCTCGAACATAAAGCTTCAGGCCGTCCTCGGCCGCTATTGTACGAGCAAGAAAGCCGTTTTCATCATCGCTGCGCATGCATCATGCCTCGTGCTTGGGATATCACGAGAAATGTAACGTCAATCCGCCGGCTTGCACAACCTGCGCCGCGCAAGCCGGCGTGGTTAGGTGCGGCCGTTGACGAGATCGCTGACGATATCGGTCTTCTGCCCGAGCCGAGCCTTGTAGACCTGATAGTTCTCCATGACACGCTGGACATAGTTGCGCGTCTCGGGGAAGGGGATACGCTCTATCCAGTCGATGACGTTGTCGAGCGACTTGCCGCGTGGGTCGCCATAGCGGGCGATCCATTCGGGAACCTTGTTGGGGCCGGCATTGTAGGCGATGAAGGTCAGGATGTAGGAGCCGCCGAACGTGTCGATCTGCTCGCCGAGATAGTGAGCGCCGAGCGTGGCGTTGTAACCGGCATCCTGCGTCAGCTTTTCGGCGGAATAGGCCATGCCGTGCCGGACGGCGACGGCCTTGGCCGTCTTCGGCAGCAATTGCAGCAGGCCGCGTGCATTGGCCGAGGAGACGGCTGCCGGATTGAAGGCGCTTTCCTGGCGAGCGATGGCATAGGCAAGCGCCTTGCCGGAACCAGAGATATTGGCGTTCTGCGGAATAACGCCGATCGGGAAGGCGAGCGCTGCCACGTCGACACCACGGCCATAGGCGATCTTGCCGATCTGCAGGGAGAGCTGATGGTTGCCGGAGCGTTCGGCCTGGGCGGCCAGCAAGGCGATTTCGCCGGGGCCGTCGAGTTGCCTCGCGAGTGCGCGATAGAGCGCCTCCGCGCGCCAGCCATGTCCGGCCGCTTCGAGCCGCGAAATTGCCTGCACCGCTTCGCGCGCCTGGAAGCGCTGACGATCATCAGGTGAGGGGGAAGGGTAGGTGACGTTCAGCGTCCGCCGGCCAAGCTTCTCGGCGGCAAGCTGGCCATAGAAGGTGCTGGGATAGGACGCTGCCTTGGCATAGAAATCCGCTGCCTTGCCGGGGCCGCCAGCCTCGGCTGCGCGCCCGAGCCAATACCAGCCGCGCGATTGCGAGATCGGTCCGTTCGACACCTGAAGGATCTTGCGGAAATGCGTCGATGCGCTCGCGCCATCCTGCAGGCCGCGCAGGGCGTACCATCCGGCATGGAATTCGGCCTCACCGACATCCTGCGGGCTTTCCGCGACGCTGGCGTCGACAACGCGATAGGCATCCTTGAAGTCGCCTTGATCCACCAGCCCGCGGCTGACGATACGTTGCTCATTCCACCACTGGCCGGGGCTGACGAGGACGCTGCGATCTCGTGGCATCTGTCCGAGCAGGTTGGCGGCATCGTCATATCTGTTCTGCCGGCGCAAGTTCTTGATGCGCATGTAGAGATAGGCAGGATCCTTGCGCCACTGGGCGTCGATCGCGGCAATCAAACCATCGGCCTTGCTAGAACGGTCGTTGACAGCAGCCCAGGCCTTGTAGAGCGACTGCGCTTTCCCGAGGTCGCCGAAGCGTTTCGCCTGGGCGGTGCGATCGCGGTAAAGCAGAAAGTCCATGCGCGCCTTATGATCGGCGGGTGACAAAAGTGCTGAGAATTCAGCGAGGATCTTGTCCTCGAAAGGCTTGTCCAGCGCCTCGGTGCGCCAGATCTTACGGATCAGCTTCTGAGCTTGCGACGCGGAACCGCGAGCAACAAGCGCCCGCGACAGGATTACCGAGCCTTCCACGGTTTCCGGCTGGGTGCTGCCGAAGGCGGCGAGAATTTGTTCCGTAGACGGATTTTCGACATAGAGCGCCCGCTCGGAGTTCGCACGGAGGCTGCCGAGGCCTGGCCAACCGACGAGTTCGCGCGCCGCGGCAGCGATTTCGCCGGAAGGAATGCCCTGCTGGCCGGAAGTCGCGATCGCCCAGGTCAAAATGTGGCGATCAAGCGTGCCTTCGCGCATGCTGTTGCGGATGGCGAGCGCCTGCATTGGGTTCTTGTTGGAGAGTGCGTCCAGACCGGCCTTCAAGTCGCCGCTGAGGGGGGCGATGGTGGTGCCACGCGGTATGGAGGCCGTGTTTATGGGGTCCGGCATCGACATTGCGACGTCGGCGCGGTTCGTTGTCTGCTGGCCGGAGGGTTGAGACGCAAAAGCGCCCCATGCAACCGCCAAGCCTACGGCGGTCCAGATCATCACAGGTCTTTTCATCCGGCTACTCACAAAACAATCAGGCCCTTTCCATTTGCCTAATGTAATATTAACGAAACCTTACCGGCGGTCCGACTTTCAATCAATTATCATATCGGAAACTGCCCCTCACCAATCAAAGCGCGCTTGTCCCCGTCAAGCCGGCGCTTTATGGTGCGCGGATTCATAACCATGGATTGCGGCTTAAGCATGAAGGCAGCGCCGCTAGGAGACTTGTATGTTCCAGGGGTCCATTCCCGCACTTGTTACACCCTTTACTGACGCCGGCAAGTTTGACGAGGCCTCTTTCGCCTCCCATGTCGAGTGGCAGATAAAAGAGGGTAGCCGCGGCTTGGTGCCCGTGGGTACGACGGGTGAATCGCCGACCCTGTCGCATGACGAGCACAAGCGCGTCGTCGAGCTTTGCATCGAAGTGGCGAATAAGCGCGTTCCTGTCATGGCCGGCGCAGGCTCGAACAACACGCGCGAAGCGATCGAGCTTGCCCAGCACGCCGAAAAAGTCGGTGCCAATGCCGTCCTGGTGGTCACGCCCTACTACAACAAGCCGACGCAAAAGGGGCTTTACGCCCATTTCGCTGCCGTTGCCGAGGCGGTGAAGGTGCCGATCTACATCTACAATATTCCAGGCCGCTCGGTCGTGGACATGACGCCGGAGACGATGGGTGCACTCGCGAAGGCCTATGGCAACATTGTCGGCGTGAAGGATGCGACCGGCAAGATCGAACGGGTTTCCGAGCAGCGCATCACTTGCGGGCGCGATTTCCACCAGCTCTCTGGTGAGGATGCGACCGCGCTTGGCTTTAACGCACATGGCGGAATCGGCTGTATTTCCGTGACGGCCAATATCGCGCCGCGCCTCTGCGCCGAGTTCCAGGCTGCGACGCTTGCCGGCGATTATGCCAAGGCGCTGGAATATCAGGACCGCCTGATGCCGCTGCACAAGGCAATTTTCCTTGAGCCTGGTCTTTGCGGCGCAAAATATGGTCTTTCCCGTCTCGGCCGCATGAGCCGCAATGTCCGCTCGCCGCTGCTATCGACGCTGGAGCCCAGCACCGAAGCAGCCATCGATGCGGCGATGCGCCATGCCGGCCTGCTGAACTGAGGCTGACTGCAAGTCCATTGCGCAAAAACTTCCGCGAGGCCGCTCTCTTCACAAGGAGGGCGGTCTCGCTTATTTAGAGTGCAGGAACTTGGCGCGCCCGTGGCCGCTGCCGGAATGACAAAAGAAAAGAAGAAGAATCATGGCCCCTAAAGGCAGCCAGCGCGTGGTGAACAAGATCGTGGCGGAGAACCGCAAGGCGCGTTTCAACTACGAGATCATCGACACCTATGAGGCAGGCCTCGTGCTCAAGGGCACGGAGGTCAAGTCATTGCGTGAAGGCAAGGCCAATATCGCCGAATCCTATGCCTCGGACGAAGATGGTGAGATCTGGCTGATCAATTCCTATCTGCCGGAATATCTGCAGGCGAATCGCTTCAATCATGAGCCGCGCCGCCGCCGTAAATTGTTGCTCTCCGGTCGCGAAATCGGCCGGTTGCGCTCGGCCATCAATCGCGAGGGCATGACGCTGGTGCCGTTGAAGATCTACTTCAACGATAGCGGCCGTGCGAAACTTGAGTTGGCGCTCGCCAAGGGTAAGAAGCTCCACGACAAGCGCGAATCCGAGAAGGAGCGCGATTGGAACCGGCAGAAGAGCCGTCTGCTGAAAGACAACGGGTAAAATCGCAGCAAGCTCGTAGAGCACTCAGCTGCTCGGCATTCGGCCGGGAGCGATCGGATACAGGCTTAGCGGCAGCCAAGGCGTGAATTCAAAAACCGCGAGCGAGAAACGATCCAGCTCTATTGCTCGGCATCGGCTTCCGTATGAGATACATCCGCGGTGCGGTGCGTCCGTTCGGAAGGTTCGCGGCCGATCTCTGCTTTGAGCGATACGAGGTCGATGAAATGATCGGCCTGGCGGCGCAGATCGTCGGCAATCATGGGCGGCTGGGTTGCCATGGTCGAAATGACCGAAACCTTGCGGCCGCGGCGCTGCAATGCTTCCACCAACGTCGTGAAGTCGCCGTCGCCGGAGAAGATCACCAGATGATCGACGGTCTCGGATTGCTCCATGGCGTCGATGGCAAGTTCGATGTCCATGTTGCCCTTGATCTTGCGGCGCCCCATGGAGTCGGTAAATTCCTTCGCCGGCTTGGTGATGACCTTGTAGCCGTTATAGTCGAGCCAATCGATCAGCGGGCGGATTGAAGAATATTCCTGATCCTCGATCAGGGCGGTGTAGTAATAGGCGCGGAGCAAGTAGCCACGTTTCTGGAACGCTTTCAGGAGCTTGCGATAGTCAATATCGAAGCCGAGGCTCTTGGATGCAGCGTAGAGATTGGCGCCGTCTATAAAAAGTGCAATTTTCTCGCGTGGGTCAAACATCGCTTACATATCCACTGTTACAAAAACGTAATCTTTTTATTCAAAGGTAAGCTAAAACAATGCCTTGTACAGCGTCGTAGAATAATCCGAATTACTTTATGAATTATTCATATATTCGAGATTTAGGGCACGACCAGCGATATTCCAAGCAATCTTAGGTAGAATGCATCATTTGTCTAGGGGAATTTTAGCACTTTCTGGGATGGCGCGCAGGCGCTCAAACAGGAAAAACTTGAATTTGCCATCGTTTGCTTGTATCGGCGTGCTACTCCGAGACATGATGACGACATCACGACCGCAAAGGACAGGCAATGGCCCGTGTCACAGTAGAAGATTGCATTGATAAAGTTGAGAACCGGTTCGAGCTCGTGCTGCTTGCCAGCCATCGTGCCCGCCTGATTTCGCAGGGTTCCTCGATCACCATCGACCGCGACAACGACAAGAACCCGGTCGTTGCGCTGCGCGAAATTGCCGATGAGACGCTGTCGCCTGACGATCTCAAGGAAGATCTGATCCACTCGCTGCAGAAGCACGTTGAAGTGGATGAGCCCGAGCCCGATCCGGCAAGCCTGCTGGCAACCGGCGGCGCTTCCGCTTCCAGCGAAGAGGAAGAGGATGCCCCGGAAGCCGTTACTTTCGACCAGATGTCGGAAGAAGAACTGCTTGCCGGCATCGAAGGCCTTGTTCCGCCGGAAAAAAGCGACGATTACTGATCGTCGACCTTGATGCTCCGGGCAGGAGCGATATGATGAGGGGATGCGTGCGCCGGTCAGATGACTGGCGCGCTTTTGTTTTGGCGGGAGTAGCCTTGGAATGATGCGGCAATATGAGCTTGTTGAGCGGGTGCAGAAGTACAAGCCCGATGCCAACGAGGCGCTGCTCAACAAGGCTTATGTCTACGCGATGCAGAAGCATGGCCAGCAGAAGCGCGCAAGCGGCGATCCCTATATCTCCCATCCCCTCGAAGTTGCCGCCATTCTGACCGACATGCGTCTGGACGAATCGACCATCGCGGTCGCTCTCCTCCATGACACCATCGAGGATACGACGGCGACCCGTGCCGAGATCGACGAATTGTTCGGCGAGGACATCGGTCGCCTGGTCGAGGGGCTGACGAAGATCAAGAAGATCGATCTCGTCACCAAGAAGGCGAAGCAGGCCGAAAACCTGCGCAAGCTGCTGCTCGCCATTTCCGACGATGTGCGCGTACTTCTGGTCAAGCTCGCCGATCGCCTGCACAATATGCGCACGCTCGATCACATGTCGCCGGAAAAGCGTGCCCGCATTTCCGAAGAGACAATGGAAATTTATGCGCCGCTGGCCGGCCGCATGGGCATGCAGGACATGCGCGAGGAGCTCGAAGAGCTCTCCTTCCGTCATATCAACCCGGAAGCGCACGACACGGTCACCAAGCGGCTGGAGGAGCTGTCCAGGCGCAACGAGGGCCTCGTCAAGAAGATCGAAACCGAACTGCGCGACCTCCTCGTCGCCAACGGCCTGGCCAATGCTATGGTCAAGGGTCGGCTGAAGAGCCCTTACTCGGTCTTCCGCAAGATGCAGTCGAAATCGCTCTCTTTCGAGCAGCTTTCGGACATCTATGGTTTCCGCCTTCTCGTTGACGATATTCCCTCCTGCTACCGTGCTCTTGGCATCGTGCACACCCGCTGGCGCGTCGTGCCCGGCCGGTTCAAGGACTATATCTCGACGCCGAAGCAGAACGACTACCGATCCCTGCACACCACGATCGTCGGCCCATCCAGCCAGCGCATCGAACTGCAGATCCGCACCAAGCGCATGCATGAGATCGCCGAGTTCGGTATTGCCGCCCATACGCTCTACAAGGACGGCGCAAACACCAATGGCGATGGCGATGTTCTTTCACGGGAAAGCAGCGCCTATTCCTGGCTGCGTCACACCATCGAAGCGCTGGCCGAGGGTGACAGCCCTGAAGAGTTTCTTGAGCACACGAAGCTCGAGCTGTTCCAGGATCAGGTCTTCTGCTTCACGCCCAAAGGCAAGCTGATTGCTCTGCCGCGCGGCGCCACGCCGATCGATTTCGCCTATGCCGTCCATACCAATATCGGCGACACCACCGTCGGGGCCAAGATCAACGGTCGCATCATGCCGCTGGTGACGCGATTGACCAACGGCGACGAAGTCGAAATCATCCGCTCCGGCGTGCAGGTGCCGCCTGCTGCCTGGGAAGAGATTGTCGTCACCGGCAAGGCGCGCGCCGCTATCCGTCGAGCAACCCGGCTTGCCATTCGCAAGCAATATGCCGGGCTTGGCCATCGCATCCTGGAGCGCACCTTCGAGCGCGCCGGCAAGGTATTCTCGCGGGACGCATTGAAGCCGGCCCTGCATCGCCTTGGCCAGAAGGATGTGGAAGATGCCATCGCCGCTGTCGGGCGAGGGGAGATGTCGTCGCTCGACGTATTGCGCGCGGTCTATCCCGATCATCAGGACGAACGCGTAACCGTCAAGCCGGCCGGCGACGAAGGCTGGTTCAACGTTCACAGCGCCTCCGGCATGATTTTCAAAATCCCCGGCAAGAACAAGGCCGATCTCGCCGATGGCGTCGAAGCCCCGCCGATCCGCGGTCTGGCGGCCAATGTCGAGGTGCATTTCGCACCGACAGGCGCCGTCCCCGGCGATCGTATCGTCGGTATCATGGAAAAGGGTAAGGGGATCACCATATATCCGATCCAGTCGCCCATCCTGCAGCGGTTCGATGATGAGCCGGAGCGCTGGATCGACGTGCGCTGGGATTTGGATGAGGCCAACAAGTCCCGCTTTGCGGCTCGTGTGCTGATCAACGCCCTAAACGAACCCGGCACCCTGGCGAAGGTCGCGCAGACCGTCGCCGACGTCGATGTCAATATCCGCGTTCTCAACACTGCTCGTGTCGCTGCCGACTTCACCGAGATGGCGTTGGACGTCGAAGTTTGGGATCTGCGTCAGTTGAACCAGCTTCTGGTGCAGCTCAAGGAACTCGATTGTATCGCCACCGTAAAGCGGCTTTATGAGTGACGCCATTCGGCGTCGCGGACTGATCGAGGGCAGCCTGCATATTTTGTGATCATTTTATGACCAAAAACGAGCAGCTTTCCGGATAGTTATGCACATAGAGCATATCTGTGTCTATGTTAGAGAGCTGGTAATTAACCCTTGGCGCGCCTATCTTCTGGTCATCGAAGAAATGAAACAGAGATGAGAGAAGATAATGTTTAGCCCGATCAAGAAAATCGCCCGCGCCTTGCGCGTTCCGAGTGTCGAAGAGCGCGAAATGGCTTACCTGAATGGTTCGCATGACCGTTTTGACCTTGAATATCGTCAGCGCCAGGTTGACCGCGGTCTGTTCCGCCAGCGTTAATCGCTGCCAATACTTCCAAGTCCAGGAGGGGCGCGTAAATATTGCGCCCTTGGAGCTTCCCGATCTTACGGGAATGCTTGCCGGAAATGAGAGGGCGTCCTTGTTTCCGTGTCTTGATTAGACGACGTTCCAAAAAGAGCCGTAGTTTCGGTTCTTAATCGGCTTGGGATGTGTTTGGCCGGTCTTGTCATGACGGCCTCCAGTGCACTAGATAAGCCGCATGCTATTTCGTCGCCGAAAACCACTGACACTGAAGGAAAAACTGCGGGAGCACATCTGGCCCCGTAAAGGTTTCGTTCGCTCTTTTCAATATTTTGGCAAGCGCCTTGTTCGCCTGGCCGCGTCGCCGCATTCGGTTGCGGCTGGTTTTGCAGCGGGGATCGTCGTGTCGTGGACGCCGTTTATCGGTGTGCATTTCGTGATGGCGATCATCATCGCCTATCTGATCGGCGGCAACGTCATCGCCTCCGCGCTCGGCTGTCTGGCTGCCGGCAATCCTATTACCTACCCCTTTATCTGGGCTTTCACCTGGGAAATCGGTCATTTGATCCTGGCGCGCGATAGCGACAGTCAGGGCGGCGTCGATCTCCCGGCGCTTTGGCATAAGGGCGATCTCCTGCAGATTTGGGATCCGGTCCTGAAGCCGATGCTGATCGGTGGCATTCCGCCCGCGATCGTCTCCGGCGTGATCGTCTATGCGCTCACCTATTACGGCGTGAAAACCTTCAAGACGCGCCGTAAGGAGCGCCTGATGGAGCGTGCCCGTGAGCGGCTGGCACTCGCCGATAACGCCTCGGGCGTCTGAAACTGACGTCGTCCGGGGCCGTCGGGAGGGCCGCATCATGATTATCGGTATAGGCAGCGATCTCATCGACATCCGTCGTGTCGAGAAGACGATGGAGCGCTTCGGCGCCCGGTTCACCGATCGCTGCTTTACGGATGTCGAGCGCGCCAAATCGGAGGGCCGCAAGAACAAGGCCGCATCCTACGCCAAGCGCTTTGCCGCCAAGGAAGCCTGCTCTAAGGCATTGGGCACTGGATTGGCGCAGGGCGTCTTCTGGCGAGATATGGGTGTCGTCAATCTGCCGAGCGGCAAGCCGACCATGCAGTTGACCGGCGGTGCGGCGGAGCGGCTGAACGCCATGTTGCCGAAGAATCACCGCGCTGCCATTCATTTGACGATAACGGATGATTTTCCTCTTGCTCAGGCCTTTGTGATCATCGAGGCGCTGCCGATTGAGGGCTGAATCGCTGCTAGATGTGGCTTTTGGCGCTAGCGGCATTGCCGCGATGATTTGAAGCGAGTAGAGAGAGCCTGAATGCAAGTTGCGCCGGTGGGGTGCGAAAAAGGAACAAGACTGCGTGTCCGAGAAAGCCGTTAAACAGCAGAATGCTCTGTGGGAAAACATCAAGGTCATCGTTCAGGCACTTGTCCTGGCCATGATCATCCGCACGGTTCTATTTCAGCCATTCACCATTCCGTCAGGCTCGATGATGCCGACGCTTCTTGTCGGCGACTATATCTTCGTCAACAAGTTCGCCTATGGCTATTCGAAGTATTCGCTGCCGTTCTCGCCGAACCTCTTCAGCGGCCGCATCTTCGCCAGTGAGCCCAAGCGCGGTGACGTGGTCGTTTTCCGCTTCCCGCCCAATCCGGATGTCGATTACATCAAGCGCGTCATCGGCCTGCCGGGCGACCGCATCCAGATGAAGAACGATATTCTCTACATCAATGGCCAGGCCGTACCGCGCGAGCCTCACGGCACCTTCTCGTCGGATTACAGCCAGGAGCCGGGCGATCACATCCCCGTCTACAGCGAACGGCTGGCAGATAGCGGCAAGGTCTATGATACGCTGGATCTTTCGCCGAATTCGCGTGGCGACAACACGCAGGAATACGTCGTTCCGGCCGGCCATTATTTCATGATGGGCGATAACCGCGACAATTCCGACGATAGCCGTTTCGATGTCGGTTACGTGCCGGCTGAGAACCTGATCGGTCGCGCCAGCGTCATCTTCTTCTCGCTCGGTCACGATACGTCGTTCCGCGAGATCTGGAAATGGCCGACCAACATGCGTTGGGATCGTCTCTTCAAGGTTGTCGAATGACGAAAGTGCAGGCGCTCTCGCAGGCGGATCGTGCCAAGCTTGAATCTATAATAGGCTACGAGTTTGCCGAAAGGGATCGTCTCGATTGGGCGCTGACGCATGCCAGCGCCCGCACGCACAAATCGGGTAACTACGAGCGGTTGGAATTCCTTGGCGACCGGGTCCTCGGCCTTTGCATTGCCGAGCTTCTGTTCCGCACCTTTGGAACGGCGACCGAAGGCGAGCTTTCGGTGCGCCTCAACCAGTTGGTCAGCGCCGAGACATGCGCTGAAGTCGCCGATGAGATGCAGCTGCATCTCTATATCCGCACCGGCGCCGACGTGAAGAAACTGACCGGCAAGCGCATGCTCAACGTGCGCGCCGATGTCGTCGAAAGCCTGATCGCAGCCCTTTATCTGGACGGTGGCCTCGAAGTGGCCCGCACGTTCATTCTGCGCTATTGGCAGCGCCGAGCGGTTCGGCCCGATGGGGCAAGACGTGACGCCAAGACCGAGTTGCAGGAGTGGGCGCACGCAAAATTCGGCGTGACGCCAGTCTACAGGGTTGATGATCGCAGCGGACCGGATCATGATCCCCGCTTCACGGTGACCGTGGCAGTGGCGGGAACCGCGCCCGAGACAGGAATTGAACGCTCCAAGCGCGCAGCCGAACAAGTGGCGGCGACGCGGATTTTGGAGCGTGAAGGTGTATGGCAGCCTCAGTCGACTGAGAAGTGACTGCCTAGAAACGACGGAAAAGATGACCAATCAGCAAGATACGCCCGCCGAAGACGGCGCGGTTGAACATAGCGGCCCGACCCATTCCGGCTTCGTGGCGCTCATCGGCCCGACAAACGCCGGAAAGTCGACGTTGCTCAATCGGCTCGTCGGCGCCAAGGTTTCGATCGTCAGCCATAAGGTGCAGACGACGCGCGCCGTCGTTCGCGGCATCGCCATCCACAACAATGCGCAGATCGTATTCATGGATACGCCCGGCATCTTCAAGCCGCGCCGTCGCCTCGACCGGGCAATGGTGACATCGGCTTGGGGCGGCGCCAAGGATGCGGACCTCATCATGCTGCTGATCGATAGCGAGCGCGGCCTGCGCGGCGATGCCGAAGCCATTCTGGAGGGACTGAAAGAAGTCCCGCAGCCCAAAATCCTCGTGCTCAACAAGATCGATCGCGTTCGCCGCGAGGACTTGCTGGCACTTGCTGCGGCCGCCAACGAAAAGATCGCCTTCGACCAGACTTTCATGATCTCGGCCGAAAACGGCTCCGGTTGCGACGATGTGATGGACTATCTGGCAAAGATCTTGCCAGAGGGGCCCTGGTACTATCCTGAGGACCAGATCTCCGATCTGCCGATGCGTCAGCTCGCTGCCGAAATCACCCGCGAAAAGCTGTTTCTGCGCCTGCATCAGGAGCTTCCCTACTCATCGCATGTCGAGACGGAGAAGTGGGAAGAGCGCAAGGATGGCTCCGTTCGCATCGAACAGGTGATCTATGTCGAGCGGGAAAGCCAGAAGAAGATTGCCCTTGGAAAGGGTGGCGAGGCGATAAAATCGATCTCGACTGCATCGCGTAAGGAGCTCTCGGAGATCCTGGAACAGCCGGTGCATCTCTTCCTCTTCGTCAAGGTGCGCGAGAATTGGGGCGACGATCCCGAGCGTTTCCGGGAAATGGGCCTCGATTTCCCGCATTAATGGAACTTTGCTCCGCTGAGTGCTTTATATTGCAACAGTTTATCGGGCGCGTCGCCTGAACTGATGCAACTCAGGGGAGCGTTCCATGGCGAAAGCCGCGACGATGCACGGGCAACGGACACCATGCCAGAAATGTCCGTTGAGGGCTCTTCCTCATTTTCGGGAATTCGAGCGCGAAGAGCTGAGTTTCATCAGCGGCTTCAAGAAGGGCGAGTTGCTCGTCGATGCGGGCGCTACGATCTTCCTGGAAGGGGCTCACAGCGCCCACCTTTTTACCATCCTGTCCGGCTGGGGCTTCCGATACAAGACGCTCGAGGACGGGCGGCGGCAGATTCTCAACTATGTCATGCCTGGAGACCTGATCGGTTTGCAAGGCTCGATCATGGGAGAGATGCAGCATTCGACAGAAGCGCTGTCGCCGGTCTCGCTCTGCGTTTTCGAGCGCACGGAATTGATGACCCTCTATAATTCCCATCCGCCGTTAGCCTTCGATCTGACCTGGATTGCGGCTCAGGAAGAGCGGATTCTGGACGAGCATCTGCTGAGCATCGGCCGTCGATCGGCAATCGAGCGGGCAGCCTATCTGCTCGCTTATCTGTATCAGCGCGCCAGCGTGCTTCACTTGTTCAACGGCAGCAAGGTCATTCCCATCACACAGCAGCATGTTGCCGATACGCTCGGCCTCTCCGTGGTCCATACCAATAAGACATTGAAAAAGCTGGCTGCGCGCGGATTGATTCTTTGGCAGGATCGCGGCTGCAGCGTTCTGGATGCGAAGGGCCTCGCAGATGTAGCCGGTTGGCACAATCCCGATTCGGGCAAGCGGCCCTTCATTTGACGATATTTATTGTGATCGGCGACATGTCTTTTTTAAATGTCGGCCTCAACTGTACCAGCTTAGATTAATACGTCCGTCACTTTTCGACCAGTTTCATTCTTTACTAACCCCGGCGGCAAAAGCGATTGGAGCACATTGACGAGCCCATAGTACCGCAATGCAAAAAGTGCGAAGCGGGTTGTAGGCGAAGTCATGTCACAACAGACCTAGCCAGGAACGGATGGGAAACCTTCCATTCAATACGGGCCGATGATTGGCGCCGGAGGGATAGATGTGGAATTTCTTAACGGGCCTTATGGCTTGGCGCACGCATTCAGGGATGACGTTGAGATGACGCTTCAACGGGTCCTTATACTCGAAGATAATCTCATTATTGCGATGGAGGCGGAGGAAATACTGCGCCTTGTCGGGATTGGGCAGGTTGAGATTGCTTCGAATCTGGAACAGGCGGTCAACGCCATTCACTCCGATAGCTATGACTTCGCGATGCTGGACGTCAATCTGGGGGAAACGACGAGCTTCGGCTTCGCTCGTCTGCTGCTGGAGCGCGGCATCGTCTTTGGCTTCGTCAGCGGTTACTCCGATACGCTCGATTTTCCACCGGACCTGCGGCATGTGCCGCTTTTGAATAAGCCTTTCGACGAGGAAGCCATGCGCCTCTTTGTCCAGATGCTCTCGACCGCCGGAAGATCTTCCACCCCGTGACATCAGAAGACCTTTGTCCAAAGCGCTTCCGCCTCTCCTTGAAGCGTCGAAACGCTCCATCTTCTCGTCTTTAGCCATTGCGGACGGAAAACTGCGACGCACTTTTCCTGAAAATGCTCTAAACTCGAATCGAGACATGTTCTTAGGATAAGCCAGCCGATGCAGTGGCAGGACAACGCGATCATCTTGGGCGTCAAGCGCCACGGCGAGACCAGTGTCGTCGTCGAGGTGATGACGCGGTCGCGGGGGCGCCATATGGGAATGGTGCGAGGCGGCAGATCTCGTTCCATGCAACCCGTACTGCAGGCCGGCAATCTCGTCGAAGCGACCTGGCGGGCAAGGCTGCACGAGCATCTCGGTGAGTTCCGCATGGAGCCGGTGACGCTGAGGGCGGCGCGGCTGATGGAAACCGCCACCGCCGTCTACGGTGTTCAGGCGATGGCCGCCTTGCTTCGGCTACTGCCGGAGCGCGATCCACACCCGCATCTCTACGATGCACTCGATGTCATCTTGGAAAACCTGCAGAACCCTGCCGATGCCGGCGAGCTTTTCGTGCGCTTCGAACTCGCTGTCTTGAACGACCTCGGTTTTGGCCTCGACTTGACCGAATGCGCCGCCACTGGCGTACGAGAGGATCTGGCTTTTGTTTCGCCGAAAAGCGGGCGGGCCGTCTGCCGTGCGGCTGGCTTGCCATGGGCGGATAAGATGTTGACGCTGCCGCCGTTTCTGACGAGCGGAGCCATGGTCGCTGCGGATGGCGATAGCCTGTCTGAGGCTTTTCGCCTGACCGGCTTCTTTCTGCATCGCCATGTCTACGAGCCTCGCGGCATACAGGTCGCCGCAGCACGCGATGGTTTCATTCAGGCGGCCATGAAGGCTGTCGTCATGATTTCGCGCGGCAATGATGCCCTGCCTTCCGATGTTGCTGCCGGGCGCTGAAAAGTCGCCGCCTGCGATGCCAATTGTCACGGCAGGTTCAGTAGGATGTGCGCGACGATTTGCGGAAAAATATGTATTAAATCAATGATTTAATGTGCTGGATGCGAAACTGGAAGGTCGCAGTTTCTGCTTCTTTGACATCTACGCATTGGCTCGAAAATCAAATCCGACTTTCGGGCCGATGCTGTAGTCGATTATCGCCGCTTGAGAGCCCAGCCTTCCGGCCGCGTCTCAAGAACGGTCACGCTATCGCCAATCTTCACCGAGCCATTGCCGCGCGGCACGGCATTCCAGCCGAAAAGCGGGCCAGGAACGCGGCGATCGGCCGACATGCGGATGCGACCCATCGCGGGCATGGGGTTCGGTACGTCGCGTGAGCCGGTCTTTTGGTCTTGCGTCGTCATGATGCAGCGCGAGCAGGGCTTGACGAGATCCAGACGAATGCCGCCGACCTCGATCGCAGCCCAGCGATCCTCAGGCCATTCCTCATCGATATCGATGACGATATTCGGGCGAAAACGCTCCATGCCGACGGCGCCTTCGCCATGAGCGGCGAGATTGGCGTTGAGCGCCTTCAGCGAACCGGTGGTGGTGACGAGGATCTGATATCCGTCGGCAAAGGTAACGGGCGTATCATCGCCCGCCCATTCCGGACTGGCTATGCGCTTTGCAAGCCTGTCGAAGAAGACCATCCTGACTTCGCGCCCCATCCAGGCCGACAGTGCCTTGTTGGTCTCGTCGTCGGCGACGGATGCATTGACGGCCGATTTCCAGACAACGACATCCATGCGGTTTTCGGGGTGAGGCGGCGGGACGATGATGTCGGGCTTGCCATCCATCTTGAGCCGCAGATAGGAGGGGCCAGGCTGAATGTCGATGCGGGCCAGATCCTGCAACTCCCGCTGGGTAAAGAAATTACCGGCGGGGTCGACCAGCATGGCGCGGCGATCGCCTGCCAAACCGAAGGCGTCGACGGCGGCCGAGGGGATGGCGATGCCGCGTGCGCTCTTGAGCGGGTAAATGAAAAGATCGCTGACGCGCATGGATAGCCCTCAGATTTCGTCGATGAACATAGCGAGCACGGTTTTCAGCCGGTCATGCCGTGCTTCGGCAAGCTTGCGCCCGGTCTCGGTCTGAAATCCATCCGCCAGCTTGAACAGCTTTGTCTCGAAATGGTCAATGGCGAAGCGCTTATCGTCGAGCGGTCGTTCTGTCGCAAGCGCATCGAAAGGATCGTAGAGAGACGAACCGAGACGGCCTGCGATGTAGAAGCAGCGTGCGGCGCCTACCATGCCGATCGCATCCAGCCGGTCGGCATCCTGCAGCATCTTCGCTTCCGGGGTTTCGGGCGGAAGATTGGCTGAAAAGCTGTGAGTGACGATCGCGTGCGCCGTCACGGCGACATCCTCCTCCGCCCAGCCAAGCCCCCGCAGAATGCTCGCTGCTTTCTCTGCGGCGAGCCGTGAAGCCTGCGCGCGATGCGGCGAATTCTTCTCCACAGCGACGCAATCATGCAGAAGCACGGCTGCAGCTAGAATACGGGCATTGCCGCCTTCTTCGGCCTGAATCGCCATGGCATTGCGGAAAACCCGCAGGATATGGGCGATATCGTGTGAGCCATCGTCGCCATCGGCAGCATGCGGAATGAGATCCGCAGCCAGCGTTTCGAACGGGGCAAAGGCTCGCGCCATCCTGTTGACGTCCATTATCGCACATACTCCGGAATGATCTGTGGGCAAGGCCACTCCTACCGGCCGAAAGGATTCGCTGCAATCATTCCGTCGCTTTCTTGCGCGTCAGGATCTTCTGGTAGAACAGGCCAATGCCGATCAAGACTGCGCCGAGGCCAATGAAGGAGAGGGCGCGCAGGAAGCCTTCGAGGTTTGCCATGTCGATCAGGAACGCCTTGACGACGGCGATGAAGACCAGCACCGCCGAGGCGATGCGCAGGCTCCGTGCCTCGAAGCGGGCGCCAAGCCCGAGGAGGGCGATGCCGATAAGCAGCCATACGACAGAGTAGGAGTAGAGTTCGCCTTGGATGAAGTCGTTCCAGAAGGGAATGTATTCCCCTTGCCAGAAGCGGCGCACCGTCAGCGTTGCCCAAGCAAAGGCCATCACGGCCGCGGCAACGGCGAGCATACTGACATAGGGTAGGGGGCGCCGGTCTCGTGCGAGGAGCGCCAACCCGCCATAGGCGACGGCTGGGAGGAGATAGCCCAGCAGCAGCAGGTTGAACAGCGGGATCCGCCCGGTGCTTTCTCCCGTTACGAATGGGTTTAGTCCCAGCAGGTGCAGCGTCAGGATCATGATGACAGAGAGCGTGCCGAGCGCCATGCTGCCGTACCGGAAGACGGGGCTTGCGGCGCTAAGGTCCAGGGCCATCAGCGTTGCGGAAGCGCCGATCGCCAGCAGCGTATAGATTGACTGTTCGCCGAGCGTCGGAACGGCGTCGTTCAGGACGCCACCGTTCATGGCATGGCGCACCAGGATGGCGATCGTCAGCAGAACGAGAAACGACGCCAAGGCCTGGAGCGCGCTGCGCAGCCGGATATTGGGAGCGCGCCGGACCATGAAGGCAGCCACGACCGCAAGGGCTGCGGGAATGCCGTATCCCGCGAGCAGCATGTTGAAGATCGGGGAGGTGCTAAGTTCGGACGGATCGACGATGGTTGGCTGCCAGGCGATGCGCGCCATGGCGACGATCAATGCGGCGACCATTGTCCACGGCAGAACCGGCCAGTCACGCGCTCGTCCGACAAGCAGATAGCCGATGCCGAGGACCGGCAGAAGGATGGTCGGCATGGCGTGATGCGCAAGCATGTGCAAGGCAAACACGGAGGCCGCGAAGGAGCCGACAGCAAGAATGTTGGTCGGGAGATTCCATCCGTCGCCCGAGCGGCGGTATTGCCATTCCGCGAGCGCAAGCAGCGCGACAGTGAGCCCTATGCCATAGAGGCCGTGCAGCCAGTCGAGCACCCAGTTGCCGAAATTCACGAAACTGATCGTGGCGATGGCTAGCGGCACGACGACCATGATCCCGCTCCAGAGCGCCGCGAAGGGTTTTTCATCGTCTGCAAAGCGCCGTAGAAAGAAGGTGCCGATCAGCACGAAGATTGCACCGAGGCCGAGCGATTCGTAGATCACCATGCTTTGCATGCGTGCCAGCGCATCGACGATGCTGGGGTCGAGACCATAGACCCAGTTCGTCAGCAGGCCGGAGATACCTAAGATGGCGGTGACGGCAGAAAGGATTGCGGCCCAGGCCGCGTGCAGCCGGCCAGCGCCAAAGGCAGCCACCGCTGCGACGATCGCCGCGAACATGAACACGGTATCGACGATGGGATACCCGTAGAGGAGACTGTAACCCAGCAGGCTTAGCGACACGGCAAGGGCGCCGATCGTTGCCGTCAGCGTCATGCCCAGCGGCGGCCGGGCGAGAAACGCGCCCCAGCCGCCAGAGCTGCGACGTTGCGGCGGATTGGCTTGCTCTTCCGTTTCGATGGTTGTTTCGTCTGCTGTCTCAGCTGCCTGATAGCGCCCCGGCCACAGGAATATGGTTCCGCCGATCATGGCCAGCATCGAAAGCGTCACCGGCGTGAAATCCACGACCGGGCTGTTGGAGATATAGAGCAGCGGCCAGATGCTGAGCAATGCATTGGCAAGCGACGGCGCAATCAGCCAGCGGCGCAGCCGCGATGCAAGCAGTGTTGCGAGCCATGTCAGCGCGAGATAGCCGAAGAGGATCCAGGGCCGCGGCGCTGTCGATGCGATCAGGGCAGGTGTGACCATGGAAGCGAGCAGGCCGAGGCCCGCCAGCGCCTGTCCGTGCAACAAGGATAGCGCCAGGGTGGCAAGGGAGATCAGGGCGAGCAGAACGAAGGCTGTGGCCGGCCCTATGAAGCCGTATATGCCATGCGCCGCATAGGTCGAGCCGAACAATGCGACGACGCCCGCGGCCGTCAGCACGCCGGGCACCATCGCATTCTGGAAAGGGTTGCCGAGGACCGGCGCGGAACGGCGGCGGATAATCTCGCCCGCTGCAACAAGTACCAGTCCGAAGATCGCTGCCAGCACGAGCCGGACGCCCGGGCTCAGGAGCCCGCTCTCGATGGAATACTTGACCATGAAGATGCCAC
Source organism: Rhizobium sp. ASV8 (assembly GCF_016429255.1). Classification (GTDB taxonomy): domain Bacteria; phylum Pseudomonadota; class Alphaproteobacteria; order Rhizobiales; family Rhizobiaceae; genus Rhizobium. The sequence continues at coordinate 18,467 of NZ_JAELUG010000065.1, read as the reverse complement.
CGAAGGCGAGCGCGATGCCGCCGACCCAGACCGCCCAGCGCGCGCCAATCGTGCTTTCCAGGCTTTCTCTCGGCTTCGTCGTTTCCGGGGTTGTGATGGCGGGACCGCCGTCGGTCAGAGTGTCGATGCTCTCGCGCGCAGCGAACTGTTCTTCGATGTCATCAGTGGAAGAGGCTTCGATTACGGCTTCGCTTGCCGGGCTCTGCTCGGGTCCTGTCGGCAGCGGCGCAACATCATGTTGCATTTCCTCTGTCGCAATCGATTCGGACAGCTCTGCGGGGAGCACCTTGCCGGCAAGGGCTTTTTGCAGCTCCTGCACGCGAATCTCTAGGCGCTTGATCCGTTGGTTGTATCCGAGCAGTATGAAAATGCCGGCGATTACGACGACAAGCGGCAGCAGTTCCATCAAGGCCTCTCCGTGGGCAATCCCCTGTACAATATACCAATTGGCTTGAACGGTAAGGGTCAGCTGTCAAATTCGCCCATGATTCCAGTGGATTATGTCGCACCATCGGGGGAAGGCGTGTCGGCGGAATGTTAGCTAGACCGGATTTACCGTTTGAAAATTATGGTTAATAGCCATTAACAATTCGTATTTACTGATAGAGCGAAGCAGCTTAATAACGACCCATAGTTTCAACACGAATGTATTGCGTGCAAACGACGTCGCATGAGGCGGCTCCTACCACAGGAGGTTTGTATGTCCCATGTATCTTCCGTATCCAACAGCTCTTACCCGTATCGCGGAACGCTTGCGCGTCTGGATGCCAACGGAGACGGCCTGCTCAGCGGCGAAGAACGCGAAGCTGGTCAGCGTCCCGGCATTCTCGAGGCCAATGCCAATAGCAGCACGACGGATGGTTCCAACAACGCCCTGAGCAGCCTTATGGCAAAGCTCTTGCAAATGCCGAGTGCAGACACGGCCTCTCAGGCCAAGCTGCCGGGGCACACCACGGCGTTCGAGATGGATCTGATGTCGCCGATGGATGCCTATAGCAGCACCTACGGCCAGTATGATTCCGATAGCATGGCGGCCTGATAATAGCCGCTTTCATCTGATTGTTTCGAGCGGCCTGCCGGATGACGGCAGGCCGCTTTATTTGTTTGATGCAATTCACTTTCTTGTCTGCGGAACACTCGTGTCCGCAATGCGTTGGACAGCAACCACCACAAAAGGGAGACCGTTCCATGAGACGGACTATGATGATGGCTGCAATCTTGGCATTGGCTGCGGCCATGCCTGCAGCGGCCCAGAGCCAGCGAACGGCGACGGCCGATTTTGTCGGGCTTGACGGCAAGCAGGCGGGGAGGGCGACTTTGACCGAGGGTAGGTCGGGCGTGTTGATCGAGATGGAAGTCTCCGGCCTGCCGGCCAACCGCTGGGTCGCTTTCCACATCCACGAAAGCAGCAAGTGCGACCATGCGCACGGCTTTGAATCCGCGGGCGGGCACTTCAATCCCACCAACGCGGAACATGGCTTTCTCGCCGCCAAGGGACCGCACGCCGGCGACATGCCAAACCAGTATGTCGATCAGGATGGCAAGCTGCGGGCACAGGTCTACAACGGCATGGTATCGCTGAACGGCAAGAACGGCATCCGAGGCAGGACGCTGATGATTCACGCGGAGTCGGATGATTACCGCAGTCAGCCGGTCGGCGGTGCCGGCAAGCGTCTGGCGTGTGCCGTCATCCAATAGCGGCGGCTATAGGACGCGATTCGGAACCTTGCGCTAGGCTGTGCAAAACGCCGGTTGTCTTCAGCCGGCGCGTGCCCACCGGCAATATGATTCGATGCCTGTCAATTATAGTTAATGGTGAGTTAACAGCCATCTGACCCGACGAACCAAATCCACCTATCCTATGCGCGGTTGACTAAGCGTGCCGGGGGGCAGTCGAACACGCCGATGGCGTTTGCTTAGGAGATTTGGATGAGTGGCGTTTCTTCAATTGGAAGCAGCATGACGGCTGCCTCGTACAGTCCGCTTGATAAGAACCAGGACGGCATTGTGGATGCTCAGGAATTGCAGGAGGCCGCTCAGTCGGGCCTTCTGTCGGCGAGCATTCTCAACGATGAGGACAGTGACAGCAGCAGCAGCGATCCAAGCGCCACGGACATTTTCTCTGGCAATCTGGCGTCTATGCTGCTGCAGATGCAGCAGGCGAATGCCGGGCAGTCCGGCTCTTCGGCTTCGAGCGACGGCTCGTCGGATCAATCGCCGATGGATCAATTGTTCGCCAGCCTCGACAGCGATCAGGATGGCAAGATCTCGCAAAAGGAGTTCGTCGCCGGACGGCCGAAGGATATGAGCGAAAGCGATGCCGAAAACCTGTTCGCAAGTATCGATGCGCAGGGAACGGGTTCGTTGACGAAGGATCAGTTTGCCGAAGGTCTCGATGCGCTCAAGTCTTCCGACTCATCTGCTGCCGATATGCTGTCTTTGGAGCCGGCATCGGGCGGCAGCACGACAAGCCCGGCGACGATCGCTGAAAATGCGGCGTTCAGCGCCTTTCTGAGCGAGATGCAGGATCCGTCAAGCCTTTATCAGAATACCTACGGCCAGTATGATCCCGACCAGGCGAATAGTGCTGCCCAGGTAGGCAATGTCGCAGCTTGAGCTATGACGAAATCTGCCGATGAGGTGACGAAGGCCGCATAGAGGCGGCCCTCGTTTTTTATGCGACGTTTCCGGCCACAGACAGGGGCAGTACGAAAGGCGCATTGCCATCGGCATCCGCGCCGCGACCGATTTCCTTGACCGCCGCGACCAACCTTCCGTTTCGCCCAAGCATATCGTCGCCAATCGCGACCAATCGAGCATTCGGTGTCGCGAACGGCGACGCCGCGCGCAGACGGCGGACGAGAGCCAGATCGTCTTGCTCGGGGTAAACGGCGAGCGCGGCGATCAGCGCCGCGGCCGGCGAGCGGGAAACGCCCATCCAGCAATGGACAAGCAGGGGCGCTGTGCGATCCCACTCGCCGGCAAAGTCGACGATGGCCCGAACATGCACCTCCTGCGGGGCAATGAGGTCACCGGTGCCGGCAAAGCTGATATCGTTCATGCTCAGCAGCAGATGCCGGTCCGCCTTGATGACGGCCGGACGATGAAAGTTCTGTTCCTTCGCCATGAGACTGATCATCTCGCGTGCACCATGGCGAACGGCCATCTCTGCGATTCGGGCGAGCGGCGACACGACAATCGCCGTCACGCGCCGATCCTCATTTCGACGCGTTGGGCTTCGATCTCTTCGAAGCGCTGCAGGAACATACGTTGGGCTTCGGTCGCCGGCATCGGCTCGATCGGCAGCATCTCCCGCGTGATGTCGCGGGGCTGCCCGAAGAATTTGCGCGCTTCTGTCGGTGTGAAGCCGGCAAGCAATGTCGCCTCGAAATAGGCCGAGACCGTATCCGCCTTCTTGATCTTTTCCTTCAGCTGCGGCGCGCAATGCGGTGGCAGGGCAAAACGGCGATAGATCGCCGCTTCCAGCCGCTTTTCCACGTCCTTGTAGCCGCCGCCGACGACTGATTTGAACGGCGAAATCATGTCGCCGATCACATATTCCGGTGCGTCGTGCAGCAGTGCAGCCAGCCATTCGTCGGGACTGGCTGGGTTGAGGTGGCGAAAGATCGCTTCCACGACGAGGCTGTGCTGCGCGACCGAAAAGGCGTGATCGCCCGAGGTTTGGCCATTCCAGCGGGCGACACGGGCAAGCCCGTGCGCAATGTCGCTGATCTCAACGTCGAGCGGAGAGGGATCCAGCAAGTCGAGCCTCCGCCCGGAAAGCATGCGCTGCCATGCGCGCGGGGTTTTCGCCGGACTCATGCCGAAGCCTCGTCGGCGGGGGCGGGGAAGGTGAGCCCGGACCATGCAGGGAGGGACACCGAAACTTCGATGTCTCCAGCCAGGATCGGCATCCCCGCTGCCATTGCTTCGGCTGCGCGGTCAATACGGATAATGGCAAGACCCTTGCCGCCGTCGATCGATCCCAGCGAGCCCATGGGCTTACCGCCGGCGGTCAATTCCGTCCCGGAAGCCGGGAGATCCGCACTACCGTCGACGATGACGACGCGCCTGCGTGTCGTACCGCGATGATGCATGCGCGAAACCACCTCCTGGCCGATATAGCAGCCTTTGCGGAAACCGAGGCCGCCGTTCAGATCCATCAATACGTCGTGCGGAAACGCATCCTGCAGCGCGAAATCGCGATCGGAGACAGCGATGCCATTGGTAATGCGCAGGCCGTCGTAAAGCGTTCTGTCATTGTGGCCATGTTCGCCGGGGGTGCGAGTGAGCATAATTCCGGCCTTGAGAAAACGGCTGTCGCGGGGGCCTTCGCCGATCGCATCGCCCCAGGCAACCGTGACGCCTTCCACCTCAAGCGGGGTAAAATCGATCTTGGCGCGCAGGCGGTAGAGGGTGAGGCGCTTGAGCAGGCCCTCCCGCTGTGCCGCATCGGTTTCGATCAGAAAGTCCGCCCCATCCCGCCGGATCATGAAGTCGAACAGGATTTTGCCCTGCGGCGTCAGCAATGCGCCGGGGCGCACTTCGTCCGTTGCAAGTGAGACAAGGTCGGTGGTGATGAGGTTGTGCAGAAACGTTTCTGCATCTGCACCAGCAACGCGGATGAAGGAACGATCTTTCAGGAATACGGCCGGCATGATGAATCCGCTGATTTGGCTTGATGAGCGTCGCGATCTTCCAGATCCGCTACCACTCTTCAAGCTATTGATTTTGCGCATGTCGCTGCCGCAAAACCGCCAGGCAGTTTCGCGCGACATGATTCATCATGAAGAGGTAGGGCCTTCGGCGGGGAACCGCAAGTTCCCCGGCAGGATCATTCGCCCGAGGTGAAGAATTTCCAGCGCCCGTCCGGCGTGATGCCGACGCGATAGAAATTGTAGCCGCCAAACTCCAGCATGTCAGCGTAATCACCGGCCGTAACGATGCGCATCAGGTCGACCTTCTCCGGCGTGGAGAGCGTCTTGATGTCTTTCTGGGCGAAATAAGGCCAGACATACATTTCGTCCGGCGTCCCTTGACCGACATGGGCAAAGCCTGTCGACATGATATCGAGCAGGATGGATAGGATTTCGATGCCGTCAGGATCGCCCGAGAGATCGTGCAGGGTCTTGATCGGATCCTCGCCGGGGTCGTCGGCGGTAACCTGGGTTTGCTTGAGCCCACCGCCGACATTCATCAACGGTCGCAGACGCTCGAGATCGCCCGATGCCGCCGCCTCGACGATCGCCGCACGGAGTTTTTTCACCGGCTCCGGCGCCTTGTCGATGTCGAATAGAAATTCGACCGACTTGCTGCTGGCATTCGGAGCATCGTTGCTGCTCTGGCCGACCTGCTTGTTGATCAGCGGGTCGGGCATCGGCAGCGCATTGTTGGCTGGTGCTTCCAGTGCCTGCTCGACTGGCTTTCCGGTCTTCTGCTGTCCTGAGGTGCCGTTGGCGCTTGGCAACTGAGCGGGAGGATTGAGCTCGGAGAAGGCGAGGGCCGGCAGCGGTAAGGCAGCGCTGCTCAAAAACAATGTCGCAGCTGCAAGAGAGGCAATGGAACAGCGGAACTCATTGCCTGGGAAAATACGCATCAGCAATCTCTGATTGTTATTGCAGGGTACGGTTCGGGGAGAATTCGCCGGCGAGCATGCGTTCGCGCAGTGATTCAAGCAAGGCTTCCGCGCCCTGTTCGCCCTGAATGCGAATCGTCTCGCGAATCGCATGCGCAATGGCTGCATCGGCGATAATTTCGGGCTCGATGCCGTCAGCCATACCGTCGGCCCAAGCTTCGTTCTGGTACTCCAGCGCTGCCTGCATTTTTTCATGGACGATCATGTCGTCGATTTCATTCAGGCTGGTTTCCATTGTTTCTTTCCTCGAGACGTTCATGTCCTTACCACTTGCTTAATAACTTTATCAGCCTTTTCCTAAAACGACACGGCTCGGTACGAAAAGGGGTTAATAAAACGTTAATTTCCAAAGCGTGCGGTGATTTCTGTAGCCAGTGTTGCACCTTCGTTACGGTATCGCTCTTCGGCGACCAAGGCCTGCGGGGTGCAATTCGCGTAAACCGAGGCAAATGACCGATACCCACGGTTGAATGCAGCCGTCAGGCGTTCTTTTCGCTTCGGCTCGCCCTTGGTCTCGGTATCGAGCAGTTGCTGCATGTCGCCCCGCCATCCCTCCTGCTGCTTGGAGCTGCAGAGCGTACGCAGATAGTCGATCGAGCCGAGAATCTCGGCAAGGCGGGAAAGCCGCTCGTCATAAGGCGTGGGTCGCTCGGCATCCGCACCGTCAGGCGTTTGCACCGTCGGCGCCGTCGCAGCAGGCTGCGCCACAGCGGGGAATCCGGTGGCCAGCGCTATGCAGATCAGGAGCGGTCGGCTGTAACAATGGTGAATCATGTGTTTACATGACCGAACAAGCATGACGGGAACAAGGCACCTTGCCCCCTTTTCACCCCGTTATTGTTCCTTATCGTTAATATGGCAACGCGGTGCCGCTTAGGCGGCCGCAATTCGCTCCACGCATTCAAGCACGCTTGCCGGCACCGGCAGGGTACGAATCTCCTCCAGCGAATACCATCCGATCTCGGCGGCATCGTCGGCCGCTACCGCGACGGCATCAGTGTCGGCATCGACAAGAAAGACGGACAGCAGGAAATGGTTCGTAAGCGTTCCATCCGCCGCGTGCGAGCGCAGATCGTAGGTCTCGAACAGGCGCGGATTGCGCGCCTTTATGCCTGTCTCCTCCTCGAATTCGCGCAGCGCCGCCTGCGCAGGCGTCTCGCCCGCTTCGGCCCGGCCGCCCGGGAAGGCATACATGTCGGCGGATGGCGGTTTGCTGCGCAACACCAGCAGAAAACGGCCGTCGCGTTCGAGAATTGCGGATGAGGCAGGGCGGGGAATGGAATTCATCGGGTCGTTTCGCATTTGCATGATGAGGCTTGGGGGCAATGGCGCGATGCCACTGGTGCACGATCTCTACAGGAAACGACCCTTGCTGTCCCGTGGGAAAGCCCCTTAACTCGCCGGCTGTGGGACGGCGATTCGAAAATGCCGAGCGGGCGGGCGACCAGAGATGATCTACGGACTGTACGTTCTTGCGGCCTTGGCCGAAATTGCCGGCTGCTTCGCCTTCTGGGCCTGGTTGAGGCTGGCAAAGCCGATCTGGTGGCTGGCACCCGGTCTGGTGTCGCTGGCGCTCTTTGCCTGGCTGCTGGCGCTGGTGCCGAGCGAGGCAGCGGGGCGCACTTTTGCGGCCTATGGCGGCGTCTATATCGTGGCGTCCATCCTCTGGCTCTGGCTGGTCGAGGGGCGGCTGCCGGACCGCTGGGATATTTCCGGAGCTGCCATCTGCCTTGCAGGCGCAGGCCTCATCCTCTTCGGTCCGCGCGGCTGAGCTTGCGCTTGACCCGGCGCTTTGCGGGTGCAACACAAGCTTCATGTGCGGACGCTTTGCTTTGACATCGACGGCGGAATACGTGGGCGAAGCGCTCGGTGTCCTGCTGAATGACGGTTTTCCGGCGCGTTACAATATCGCGCCGACCCAGCCGATCCTTGTCGTCATATCCGGCGACAGACAGCTTCCAGGCAGCAATCTGCCGGATCGCCGCGCCCTTCTGGTGCGTTGGGGTTTCACGCCTTCCTGGGTGAAGGATCCGAAGGAGTTTCCGCTTCTCATCAATGCGCGCGCCGAAACGGCCATTGGCAAGGCATCGTTCCGTGCCGCCATGCGCCACCGCCGTATCCTCATTCCGGCATCGGGCTTCTACGAATGGCATCGACCGTCGAAGGAAAGCGGCGAGAAGTCGCAAGCCTATTGGATCCGCCCGCGCAGAGGAGGCGTGATCGCCTTTGCCGGGCTGATGGAAACCTGGTCGTCCGCCGATGGTTCTGAGGTTGATACGGGCGCTATTCTGACAACTGCGGCAAATAGCACTATGCGCCCCATCCACGATCGCATGCCCGTCGTCATCCAGCCGGAGGATTTCGCGCGCTGGCTCGATTGCAAGACGCAGGAGCCGCGCGAGGTACTCGATCTCATGGCTCCGGTACAGGAAGATTTTTTCGAGGCAATCCCGGTTTCGGATCGAGTGAACAAGGTCGCCAATATGGGACCGGATCTGCAGACACCGGTAGCGATCGAGCCTGCGAAGACGTCGCCAAAGAAGTCGGATCCCGACGATGGCCAGCTGAGCTTCTTCTGAGCGACCGCCATTCGGCGGCCGGCGTCGCAACAGGATTATAGTGCGCCTAGGCTGCGTGGCAGCCGGCCCACGGCACTCAAGGTCAGGCGATTTTCTTCTTGAGCGGCTTGGTCTTCAGCATGAGATGCGCTGCAAGAACGGCTTTCAGGCCGAGAGGCCGGTAAAGCTTGCTGGGATCGATCTTTGCCTGCGGTTGTGCCGGTTCGTCTTTCTTCTGCGTCATGATTTACTCCTCACCATGCTCCCCCGGAGCACTTCGCGATTCACTGTCGTGCATCGCTATCTCGTCATAAATCATGACAAATCGAAGGCGTTTTCCAATCAGCTTTTGTAAACAACGACCATATTTCGAGAGATTAGCGCGGATTCTTCGTGTGGATTCCATCCGGCGGATGTCGCCTCGTCCGGCAAAATCGCTGAGCAGAGAGTACATATGAGGCCTCGCCGCTGCCATCCACGCCCTCAAAATTGTTAAGGGCGACTTACAGACTTGCGGTTGCGCCATGTCGTCGCAGGAGGGCCGCAAGAGCAGTTACGGATGCCTGCTAGATGTGCCGGCCGATATCGTCGTCGGCATCGTCGACATCAGGGTCGCCCGGTCCGTTGATGGTGTAGGTGCCGTATTTTTTTGCCCAGGAGCGGGCGCCGAGCGGCAGCGACAGTAGGTAGACGACGACCGTCACCACCATCACATGCCATGTATAGCTCATCAGCAAAGCGACATAGACCATGAGGCCGAGCATCATCGGCAATACGAGGTCGCGCCTGATGCCGTTGCCTCCCGTTTTGCCGGACCAGACGGGCAAGCGGCTGACCAACAGGAAGCCGATTAGCACGGTGTAGGCTGCGCCCCAATAGGCGAAGGTTCGATCCGGCGTCAGGCCAAGGAAGCCGAGATAGACGGGCAGCAGCACCAGCATGGCGCCGGCCGGTGCGGGGACGCCGACGAAATATTCGGATTGCCAGGAGGCCTTGTGCTCGCGCTCTGCCATCACGTTGAAGCGGGCAAGCCGCAGAGCAGCGGCAATCGTATAGATCAGCGCCGCGATCCATCCCAGCGAATGGGCCTGATCGAGCAGGAAGACATAGACGACGAGTGCCGGGGCAACACCGAAGTTGACGATATCGGCAAGCGAATCCATCTGCCCGCCGAATTTCGAGGTTGCCTTCATCAGCCGGGCGACACGCCCGTCGACGCCATCGAGGAAGGCGGCGACCAGCACGGCGGCGACCGCCAGCTCATAACGGTTCTCGAAAGCAAGACGAATGCCCGTCAGGCCCGCGCAGATCGCCAGCACGGTGATCATGTTCGGCACGATCAGGCGCAGGGGGATTTCCCGGAGGCGCGGTCCGCGCGCTTCGTCGTTTGGCCCATGCGGCTCGAAAGGCGGAAAAGGCGTTTTCATCTTGCTCGTAGTCCTAGAGCAATTCCGGCAAACGTGCGAAGCAGGCTTGCCTCCGGAATTGCGTGAAAACAATGATATGGAGCATTTCTGCGGTGCCGCTCAAGCGGAAATGCTCCAGGCTCAGCTGCGGCGGCTAACGGTCGGGCCCTTTGAGGAGCCGAATTCCGCAATCACGGTTTCCCCGGCAATCGCCCGCTGGCCGATGGCGACGCGCGGCGATGCCCCCTCGGGCAGAAAAATGTCAAGGCGCGAACCGAAGCGGATCAGGCCGATGCGCTCGCCGGCGTCGAGCGGCTCGTTGGGATTGACGAAGCAAAGAATGCGGCGGGCGACGAGGCCGGCGATCTGCACCACGCCGATCTCGCCATGCTTCGTCTCGATAACGAGGCCATTGCGCTCGTTCTGCTCGCTTGCCTTGTCCAGTTCGGCATTGAGGAAACTGCCCTGGCGATAGGCGATGTTGGTGATGCGGCCGCGCATCGGCGAACGGTTCACATGGCAGTCGAAGACGTTCATGAAGACAGAAATGCGCAGCATCGGCTGGCTGCCGAGATTGAGCTCCGCTGGCGGCGTCACCATCTGCACGCCGGAAACCTTGCCGTCGGCGGGAGAGATCGCAAGATCGTCATCCTGCGGCGTCATGCGCTCGGGGTCACGGAAGAAATAGGCGCACCAGAGCGTCAGGATCAGGCCGATCCAGAAGAGCGGCTTGAATATCCAGCCAAGCACCAGCGACGCGACGAAGAACCCCGCGACGAAGGGATAGCCTTCCTTGTGCACCGGAACGATGACGTTGCGCACGCTGTTGAACAAGCTCATCTACGGCCTACTCCGTTAGGGCATCCCCGCGAAAACCGAACCCCGGTTGCCGAGCGAGAGCGTGCCAATCAAAAGACGAGAACAAGATAAGCGGTCTTGCTCTGATTACCAGTCGACGGTGACTACAGCCAAACGCTGTCATGGGCAATGCTCTCGCACCTTCGCCCCCAGCGCAATGCGTATCGGCATGGCGTGTCGGGGATCTCCAGTCCCGGAAGCCCGCCCGGTGCCAACTCGCATAACATGCAACGAAAAAGGCCGCCGTTGGAAAGCGGCGGCCTTGCACATGCTGCGATGGTTGGAAGGATTAGAGGCCGAGAGCGGCGCGCAGTTCGGCCTTGGCGCCTTCGTACTCGCTCTTGTAGTCGTCATGCGTGGCGATCGTTTCGGCAATGACGGTGCCGGCGATGCGGCCGGCTTCGATGTCGGATGCATAATGGATGCCGCCGACGACGCGGTTATGGCCGTATTCCCACGCACGAGCCATGATGGCCGCACGCTTCTCCGGAACCATGTTCGCCAGCACGATGCCCATCAGCGTACCGACCGTCGTGTGACCCGACGGATAAGAGCCGGACTTGGAGAGCGGAACGATCGGCTTCACGAGATCGCTGTAGAGATGCGGGCGCGGGCGCTTCCAGACATCCTTGGCCGGATCGACGACTGCACCTTCGGTCTCGACGACGCGATCGAAGAAGGCCGAGAACTTCGGCAGGTTGTCCTTGGTGAACTTCGGGTTGTCGATGACGTCGGAGAAGCGCCAGACATTTTCTTCGGCGTCCGCTACGGCACGGGATGCCATTTCCGGCGTACGGGTAACCTGGATGGTGAGGATTTCGCCAAGTTCAGCCTTCATCTGCGCCGAATCGTTGGCGGGAGGCGGCGGCAGGAGATTGAGGAGATTGATCTCCTTGGCATCTGCAAACGGCTTGGCATCATCGGCGAAAACCGGCGAGGCGGCGCCGATGACGAGCAGCAACGTTAAGGCTTTGGCAAAAGTACGCATTTGGGGCTCCCTATTAAGTGAGCCCCGTACCTAGCAAGCTGTCATCTCAGGTTCGTGACAGTTGGCGTGCACAAAATCTTCGCGCAATAGCTGCCCGCAAGGGCGAAGCGCTGAGCCGAAGTGATGAATAGCGTTCAGCTTGCCGGCGCCAACCGGTTGACCACGCCCAGATCGTCGTTTTCGCGCACCTGCTTCAAATGCTCTTCCGCCTGCGTCGCTTCGCGCTGGCGGCTCCACATGGAGGCATAAAGGCCGTTCTGTGCGAGTAGATCGGCGTGTGTGCCGCGCTCTGCGATCACGCCGCTCTTCAGCACAATGATTTCGTCGGCGCCGATGACGGTCGAAAGGCGATGCGCGATGACCAGCGTCGTGCGGTTCTCGGAAACCACGTCGAGGGCCGCCTGTATTTCGCGCTCTGTTGTCGTATCGAGCGCCGAAGTCGCTTCGTCGAGGATCAGGACCGGCGGGGCTTTGAGAACGGTGCGCGCGATCGCGACGCGCTGTTTCTCGCCGCCGGACAATTTGAGGCCACGCTCACCGACTTTCGTCTCGAAGCCTTCGGGCAGATGGCGGATGAAATCGCCGATCTGGGCGATCTCCGTCGCCGCCTGCACTTCGGCATCGCTCGCGCCCGGCCGGCCGTAGCGAATGTTGTAGGCTATGGTGTCGTTGAAGAGCACGGTGTCCTGCGGCACCATGCCGATCACCTTGCGCAGGCTTTTCTGCGTGACCGTGCGCAGATCCTGGTCGTCGATGGTAATCGTGCCGCTCTGTACGTCGTAGAAGCGATAGAGCAGACGGGACAGGGTCGATTTTCCAGCGCCGGACGGACCGACGACGGCGACGGTCTTGCCGGCGGGCACCTCGAAGGAAATGCCCTTCAGGATCGGCCGCGCCGGATCATAGGCGAAATGCACGTCCTTGAACGAGATCGCGCCGCTGCCGATGACCAGCTCCTTGGCGTCTGGGGCGTCGACCACCTCGGGCTGGACCTCCAGCAGATCGAACATCTCCTCGATATCGGTCAATCCCTGACGGATTTCGCGGTAGACGAAGCCGATGAAGTTGAGCGGCACGGAAAGCTGCAGCAGCATGGCGTTGATGAAGACAAAGTCGCCGACTGTATGTTGGCCATTGAGAACCGACCAGCCGGACATGACCATCATGACCGTCGTGCCAAGGCCAAAGATGACGCCCTGGCCGAAGTTCAGCCAGCCGAGCGACGTCCAGACGCCGGTCGCAGCCTTTTCGTAGCGCGCCATCGATTGATCGAAGCGCTTGGCCTCCATCTCCTCGTTGCCGAAATATTTGACCGTCTCGAAGTTCAGGAGCGAATCGATTGCCTTGGTATTGGCGTCGGTGTCGCTGTTGTTCATCGTCCGGCGGATGGAGATGCGCCAGTCGCTCGCCTTGACGGTGAACCAGATGTAGACAACGACCGTGACCGCCGTGACGGCGAGATAGGAAAAGCCATAGCCGCGCCAGAAGATGATGGCGGTCAGCAGGAACTCGATGAAGGTCGGAAAGGTGTTGAGGATGGTGAAGCGGACGATCGTCTCAATGCCCTTGGTGCCGCGCTCGATGACGCGCGAAAGGCCGCCGGTCTTGCGCTCGAGGTGAAAGCGCAGCGACAGCTCGTGCATATGCACGAAGGTCCGATAGGCGAGCTGGCGAACGGCATATTGGCCGACGCTCGCAAACAGCGCATCGCGGAGCTGATTGAGGCCCAGCTGGATAAGGCGGGTAATGTTCGTCGCCACGATCAGGGCGATTGCACCGACCATGAAGGCGGGCAGGATGCCCTGCATGTCGAGCTTGCCGTTCAGCGCATCGACAGACCATTTGAAAAAATAGGGAACCAGCAACAGGAAGAATTTGGAGACCAGCAGGAAGACGGTCGCCCACACGACGCGCATCTTCAGATCCATGCGACCCGCCGGCCACATGTAGGGCCAGAGATTGACGATCGTACTCAATGGATTGCTGGAATCCGCCGATATGGTCTTCTTGCGGTCTGCCATGTCCGTCTCCGGCGAAATTGAAACAGCCGGAGATGGTCAACCATTGGGTCGGTCCGACTGAAAAAGCCTTCACGCGCAAAGGTATGGTCGTTGCATGAAGGCGATGAGGGTTGCGCGACGCTTATACCATTTTCATGCCGCATAAAAGCTTCGGCCAGGCGTTGATCGCGCCTGGCCGACGAATGTTTTTATCGAATGAAGATGCTGAGCCTAGAGATGTTCGCCCGAGAGCCTCTTGCGATGCAGCTCCTCGGCATTCGGCAGCGCGTCCTTCGGCAGGCCGAATACCTGCCCGGGCAGAATCCGGTCCGGATTGTTGATCTTGTCCTCGTTGGCCAGATAGATCGTCGTGTAGCGTACGCCGGCGCCGTAGACGCGGCGTGAGATCTGCCAGAGCGTGTCGCCGCGGCGGATGATGACGGCGTTGGCATCCTGGGACAATGGTGCTTGCTCCACCGTCTTCGGGCCGCTCTCGCTGGACGAGACTTCGGCGTTCGGCTTTGCCGGCGCGGTTTGTGTGGGCGCGGTGATCGCCGCCATCAGCTGCTCGAGGCCGGGCAATGCGGCTCCGACGGATTTCGCATCCTTCGGCAGAGCCTGCAATACGCCAAGGGCCTTGGCCGCAGCAGTGGCTGCATCGGTCGCGGCCTTCTTCAGATCGGCAGTCGCGTTGATGGACGGGCGGAATTCCGAAAGCGATTTCAGAGCGATTTCCGTGCCGGACCGGGCGGCCGCAAGCTGTTCCACATCCGGCTGCTTGCCGTCCGTGAAGAGACCCTTCAGGAGCGCGAAAGCTTTGCCGGCGCCTTCCTTCAGCTTGATAAGCTCGGCTTCGTCGAGAGGCACCATGCTTGGGGCTGCTGATTGCGTCTGGGCATTGGCGGCCGGCGTCTGGGCGGCGACGGTCACCTGATTGCCTTCAGGGCGCGTGAAGTTGACGCTGCCGCGCACCACAACCTTGCCTTCTGCATCGAGCACGTCGACGCGGATCTTGTGATCACCGACGGCAAGCGGCATTACACCATCGACGACGAAGTGACCGTCTGCGCCGGCCGTGATCTCGCCGATCAGCTTGTCGTCGGCATAGGCGCGCACCTTGGCGTTCGGCTTCGTGGTGCCGGCGACGAAGATATGGTCGTTCTCGATTTCGACGGCGTTGACCATGACGTCAGGCTGCTCGTCCGTCTTGGCGGCCGGCGGATTGGTTGCGCCGGCTGCAGGGTTTGCAGATGCGACGGCCGTGTCCTGCTGCTGCGGTTGCGGCTTGGCATCGGCATTTGCTGCAGCGCTGCCCTGAACGTTGGTCGCCAGCGCATTCTCTTCTGCCGATGTCACGCGACCCTGCTTGGCGGACGGAGCGGTGATGATGCGGCTTGCAGTGCCGGGCTTCGAGACCATGGCAAGAAGCTGTGTCGAATCGTCCTTGGGTACCGAGACGGTGGCGACTTCTTCCGAATTGACGGCTTTGCCGTCCTTGCCGGTGGCGCGCAGCACGAGTTCGTGGTCGCCGGGCGGCAGCGGATTGTCGAGCACGGCGGCAAAGTCGCCGCTCGGGCCGACCTTCGTCGTGGTGACGACCTTTTCGCCGTCGACGATCTCGAGCTTTGCATTCGGCTCGGCCGAGCCTGCGATCACGGTGGAGCCGTCCGGTTCCACGCGCAGCACGTCGAAGGACGGGATCGAAGATTTTGCTTCGGTCTGCGGCACTGGTTGGCCGGTCAGGGCTGCCAATGCCTTGTCGATCGCGCTGCCTGCTTCGGCCGCGTTGTCAGGCAGAGACTGAATGATGGCAAGCGCCTTGCCGGCGCCGTCCTGCGCCTTCTTCACAAGGCCGGTCGTCGTGGCATCGACCCCCTGTGGAAGCGCAAAGGCGACAATCGATTGCAGCGCGGTGGCTGCCTTGGTCTTCGCGGCTGCGAAAATATCCTGGCCCGGCGTGCTGCCGTCCTTGAAGAGGCCCTTGAGGTCGACAAGCGATGTTGCGGCGGCACTTGTCAGATCGGTCAGCTTCTTGGCGAGGTCGGCGGAATTGACGGCGCTCGATACGGCATTCTGCGTTGCTTGGGCGGTATTCTGCGCGGTCTCGCCGGCCTTCTGCGCATTTTCCTCGATGGTATTCTTCACCGTATTGCCGGCCTGATTGACGACATCGCCGATTGGGTTCTTATTGCCGTTGATGCGTGGCATCACGAAAAAGACCATCAAGAGGGTCGCAATTACCAACACCAACAGAGCCAGCCAACCGGCACGGTTCTTCATCATCATTCATCTCCACGCGGCGCAGTCGTCGCAACTCCTGAAATTGCTAGCGATTTCGCCTGTTTTTACAAGCTTTCTCAGCCATTTTCGCATGTTCCGACACAAGTTTTCCGTCGAAAAATCTTGACTGAGCATTTGCAGCATAGTTGTTTGCAGTCATGACCGACGATTCTGTGCCAATCCGATCCATCTGCGTCTATTGCGGCTCGAGGCCGGGGCGTGATTCTTCCTACATGACTGCCGGCCGCGAGCTGGGCAAAAGCATAGCCGAGAATGGCTTGCGCCTGATCTATGGCGGCGGAACGAAGGGTATCATGGGCGCTGTCGCAAGCGGCGTGCTCTCAAACGGCGGTCAGGTCACCGGCATCATTCCGGAATTTCTCGTCGACATGGAAGCGACGCGCCATTCGCTCGGTCAATTGGACGAACTCATCATAACGCCTGACATGCATGCGCGCAAACATACCATGTTCGAGCGCGCCGATGCATTTGTGGCGTTGCCGGGCGGTATCGGTACACTGGAGGAGATTGTCGAGATCATGACCTGGGGTCAGCTCGGCCGTCATGAAAAGCCGATGGTCTTTGCCAATATCAACGGTTTCTGGGACCCGATGATGGAGCTGATCCGCCATATGACGGAAGAGGGCTTCGTTCACACGGCCCATCGCGTCCAGCCTCTCGTCATCGACAAGGTGGACGATATCATCCCCGCCATCCGCAAGCATGCCGCCGAAGCCGGCGGCGACCGCGGTGGCGAAGAAGCTGTCATCTCCAAGCTGTAGCGGTATTCCGGCTGGCCGGACCTGCAAACGCAATCCGAAACCTTCGGATCAAATCCAATCAGAAGAGAGTCCGGCCATGCGGTTCCTGTTTCGCTGCGCCAGGTTGACGGTTTTGACCGTCGCCGGATTGTGGGCAGTGGCTGCCGTTTTCATCTGTGTTGTGGGCGCAAGCATACCCTACGACAGGACAGATATGGCGGTCGTTTTCGGCAACGCGCTCGAGGCTGACGGCACGCCTGGCCGCGTCCTCACGTCTCGCCTTGACGTTGCGTTGAATTGCTACCGCAGCGACCAATGTGCCACCTTCTTCGTCAGCGGCGGCATCGATGGCCCCGGGCTTGATGAGGCGGCAGCGATGCGGGACTATCTGATTGCAGGCGGCGTTCCGGCAGACAGAATCGTTGTCGACAACAAGGGAGACAACACGCTGGCGACCGCTCGCAACGCCGTTGCCTACATGCGCGACCACGGGACGTCCCGCGTGATGCTGATCAGCCAATATTATCATCTGGCCAGGGCAAAGCTGGCATTCGAGCGTGCCGGCGCATCGGACATATACGCGGCGTTTCCGCATTCATTTCAGTTGCGCGATGTCTATTCGAGTTGGCGGGAAGTGCCGGCATACGCCGTCTATGGGATCAGGCTCGCGCTGGATCCGAATTCAAAGCCGGTTTCATTCAGACCCCTGTTATATTTGCAAAGCCTCTTGTCACGCTCGGATGAACCGGGAACGTGATGTCGAGACTGCCGGTTATCGTTCCTTGCTCTGACGCAGCATCGACCAGCTGTAGAGCACAAGTCCAGCCCAGATCAGCGAGAAGGCGATCATCTGCGTCGAGCCGAACGGCTCCTTGAACAGGAAGACGGCAATCAGGAAGACCATCGTCGGCACGATGTACTGCATGATGCCGATGGTCGACATCCTGAGGAGCTTTGCGCCATTGGCGAAGATCATCAGCGGCAGCGCGGTTACCAGGCCACAACCGAGCAGAAGCGCCGTATCCGACAGGCCGGTCTGGTACAGGTGGCCTTCGCCGCGCGCTTCGAGGTAGATGATGTAGAGCGTTGCCGGAATGCAGAGCAACAGCACCTCGATGAAGAAGCCCTGATTGGCGCCGACGGGCAGCGTCTTGCGGAAAAAGGCGTAGAAGCCCCAGGAGAAGGTCAGGGACAGGGCGACCCAGGGAAGGGTGCCGGCCTTGATCGTGAGAATGATGACCGCGATCGCGGCAAGACAGATCGCGATGATCTGCACGGGCGCCAGTCTTTCCTTCAGGAGCAGGGCCCCAAGCGCGATACTGAACAGCGGGTTGATGAAGTAGCCGAGCGCCGCATCGAGCGAATGGCCCGCACCGATTGCCCAGACATAAGTGCCCCAATTGATCGTGACGAGCATGGCGGTGAGCGACGCCATCGCGATCGTCCGAGGATTGCGGAATGCCGCCCTCACGTCACGCATGCCGCCAAGCGCCAGCAGTACGGTGCCGGCGACAGGGACGGACCAGAAGATGCGGTGGGCGATGACTTCCATGGCCGGGATGTGCGCCAGCGCCTTCATGTAGAGCGGCAGGATGCCCCAGAAGAGATAGGCTGTCATCGCGTAGCCGAAGCCGCGCAGACCGTCATTGTTCTTGATTTCCGGCGTGACCGCATCGGTGGCCATAGGCTTTTTCCCGTCATTCCTTGTTGTTTGGGACGGGATTACTCCAAGGCGCGCGGCGTGGCCAATTCATTTCCTTGACGACATCGTCAAGCTTTTTGATAGTCGGCCGATCACTCCGCCGCGATCTTGCCCGCCATATGCCGGTTCTTCATCAGTTTGTAGATGACGGAATCCACCAGCGCCTGGAAGGACGCGTCGATGATGTTTTCCGAAACGCCGACCGTCCACCAGCGCACGCCGTCGCTGTCGGTTGATTCGATGAGGACGCGGGTGATTGCCTCGGTGCCGCCATTGAGG
>NZ_JAELUG010000623.1 GCF_016429255.1 Rhizobium sp. ASV8 | reverse complement strand
GGCTCGGAGATGTGTATAAGAGACAGGTATAAAAGAGGTGAGTGTCGTCGGTGTACCGGACGAACGATACGGCGAGGCAGTTGCTGCATTTGTGGTCCCTGTACAGGATTGGACAACCGACGGCAACGGGAAACCGAACAAGGCAGAAAGTGGCAAGAAGGAAAACGGCGCTGAGAAACATCTCACCAAGGAGGCTGTACGGAGCTGGGTTCGCACAAAGCTGTCAAGTCATCTTGTTCCCAAGCATGTGTTTTGGGTGCGGGAGTATCCCAAGACGGCAAGCGGCAAGATTCAAAAGTTCAAGCTGCGAGATCTAGCAAAAGATATTTTAAGCGGGCAGGAGAAGTAACACTTAAAGGCTAGCTAGTTAACTATCTTGAAAGCCTGTACAGTAGAAGACCTGCCGTAATG
>NZ_JAELUG010000622.1 GCF_016429255.1 Rhizobium sp. ASV8 | reverse complement strand
GGCTTAACAAGCCTAGGCTGACCCGTACTCCATACGCGTGTGTTGAAACGGTTGGTTACACCGGAAATTGACAGTGGGCCTTCCCCGCACGTGTCTCGGTTACACCCGCTCTTTGTGTTGCCAGCCTTATACACACACGCCCCTTTGTCATCCACGATGCTTGCCCGGGTTTATTCCTTTTCCAAGTCTGATTTATATCTACGTATTTACAAACTTGCGGGGTTGGATAATTTTAATCCTTTCTATAACTCCTGTATTTTTCATCATGGCAGCTGTTCCTCGAACCAACTGCTGTAATGTGAGAGATGTCGTATCAACATGACGGCTCTGTCCCCGACACGGGAAAACCTTTAGCTGTAGTCTCCCAAAAGACACAAACCTCGGCACACAGTCCCTGATCCAATCCTCACCC
>NZ_JAELUG010000621.1 GCF_016429255.1 Rhizobium sp. ASV8 | reverse complement strand
CCCCCCCCCCTACCCACCCCCACGACACGTCGTCGGCAGCGTCAGATGTGTATAAGAGACAGAGTCACTGCAGCGTGAATTACAAACGCAGCGAGGACGCGCTACTTACTGCTACTTGAACGAAGAAAATAAAGTCAGATTTTAGCATATCTAAGCAAGTAATCATGTAGTAGTAGCCTCTTTTTCATCTCTTTTAAGAGAAAGCCAAAATTTCGTAGCAAAATAAGTAGTCCCCGGCCGTAGCCTTTAGGTCTCCGATCAGTGTACGCAAAAGCAGTAATGTTAACAAGTAGTAGGAAAGACCGTGTTCGTTGAATGGGTGAAGCTAATTTCGTCATCATAGTCGCTGTCTCTTATACACATCTGACGCTGCCGACGACGTGTCGTGGGTGTTGTGCTGGGTGGTGGGCGG
>NZ_JAELUG010000620.1 GCF_016429255.1 Rhizobium sp. ASV8 | reverse complement strand
GTTTCACACTTTTGCAGGGCGTTCAGTCGCATGGCTATTATGCGCGGGACCCGTTTGCCGGCGTCACATTCATCAGGCGCGGATTTGTATTACTTGGGACAAGCAATAAATAAGGCAGCCATGGCTTGGTTCGAGAAGGCCAGATTACCCTGGCGCGACATGATAGATATGGATATATGTGAAAATGCATTGGCTATTGATTTGTTACGACTTTACTGTGTTGCGTGAAGATGTTGAGCGCGGTTCAGTAATGACCGTTTGCACCTGCGTTTGTTTTCGCCGTTTACAAGGTGCCAGCACTTGCCCTCAGCCTAACATCACCTTCAGGGTGACTTACCGGCTGCGGTTTTCTTGGGCAGTACTAGTATTGTGCTAACAGTCAACTCCATACTGGGTAATAGACAAGTCCGCCG
>NZ_JAELUG010000619.1 GCF_016429255.1 Rhizobium sp. ASV8 | reverse complement strand
CATCAGCAACCATCTCATTCGCCTGCTCAAACAGCGCCGCGCTCAACTCCTCCATTTCCTTGCTCGTCGCCGTCAGCCGGCCTTCAGCCTGCCGTCGTAGATTTTGCTCCCGCGACAGCGCCTCTAGTAAATCCTCTGCCATTCCTGTAGGCGTACCCGGCAGAGGAGGTGACCCAGCCCGCGTCGGCGTAGGAGTCAGCGTCGCCGCGCCGGCACCAGCACCGCTCGCCTCGTTGGTGGCGCTGGGCGTGCGCTGCGTACTCGTCGGCGGCTTGGCTGCTCCTGTGCGTAGATTCGGCGTCGACTTGCGCGCGTAGAGGAGATTCGAGATGCGTTCTGTGCTTTGCTGGAGTATCGAGCCGCTTCGTGTGGGAGTTTGCGAGGCAGACGCAACAAAAGGATCGGGTAGCGAA
>NZ_JAELUG010000618.1 GCF_016429255.1 Rhizobium sp. ASV8 | reverse complement strand
GACCAGCACATGACTATCCGCGCGCTCAACGAGTTTGACAGCCGTGCGCAGGGCAGCGGCGGTGCTCTGGACTGGCGCACGAAGCTCGTCAGCCAGCGTGGTGCCGTTGTTGCCACCGAAATGAAGAACAACAGCTGCAAGCTGGCCCGCTGGACGGTACAGAGTATTCTGTCCAAGTCTGATGTCATGAAGCTCGGGTGAGTTTTGATCTTCACACAAGATAAAAAAAATTAACAAACCAAATGCTAACTCGGTTTCCCAGTTTCGTCTCGCGTCTCAACCCTCGCTCCAACGACAAGCACGTCATTCTGGGCGTTATTGGCTGGAAGCCCCGCGATTTCGCAAACCAGATGAACATGTCCCTGTCCAACGGCTGGGGCATTGTCCGCACCATTGCCGACATGTGCCAGGCC
>NZ_JAELUG010000617.1 GCF_016429255.1 Rhizobium sp. ASV8 | reverse complement strand
GCCGAAGGGCGGCCGATAGGACCAGAATTATATGCTGATACCGGCAGACGTTGGCCCTCACGGGCGGACAGTACAGCTCGCAAGTTTGTTACCGCAAAGTTTTCGTCGATAGATGCCGCAGGTCGGATAAATCTAACAGTATCGCAGGACGAGACGCGCGCCTTATCGTAAAGGGACTTCCAATATTGTGAACCCCACGGTTCCGCGAATGTGCCCATTTCACGACACCCAACAATGTTTGATCGCCTTCTACCCGCCAGCAGCTTGCAGATTTCATCACTGTCGAGGCGCAGATCAACCGTAACAGATTCCGGTGTAAGTTTGAGTGCATGGGACAGTAAGTCTTTGTATAAATGCCATTCCTCAGCGGAAGGAACTTCGCGAAGTGTTAGATGGCACAGGATAGGGAGAAC
>NZ_JAELUG010000616.1 GCF_016429255.1 Rhizobium sp. ASV8 | reverse complement strand
CAATATACATAGATAAACACATTAACCAAACAATCCACCAGAAGCATTCCCCTTATTCTAACAATTAAAATCAGCACGTGAAAAACAGCTCTACAGTCCACCATCCAACTTGGCCTTATCAGCAGCGAATAAACACTCACCGGCCCATTCCGTGAGCCCGTTCCCATCTGTAACAATCTTCCCACGTGGCAGTCCCTACTTCAGTAGTAGATAGGAGAATATCCATCTCATCTTGCCATGCTCCATCTTCCCTCCGCTCAAGATAAGCAATGCCGCAAGCTGCAGCCGCGCTATCCGATCATCTTTACATCTGGCATTTATTGACAAGGTATCCTAGAAGAGGGGGGTGGCGTGTTGTTATCATGTCCAGAGTTTGCCTTGTAGATAGATGGTGGTCGAATAGGACTTCAGAC
>NZ_JAELUG010000615.1 GCF_016429255.1 Rhizobium sp. ASV8 | reverse complement strand
CCCCCACTACCTTAGGGTCTCCGCCCACCAAATTGCAGCTCAGTGGGCAAAAATTCAATGTGAAATTTCTCGTGCGGGCCTCATTTTGAATTTCCATCTCCATCACCCAACACTCAGCCGCCCAACGACGAGGTATGCAGCGCCCATTCCGAGCCACGATATGCAGCGAATTTTCACTCTGCAACTCGACGAATAATTAACGAAGTACTAATCTTGTTTGATTTCTCTCTGCAGGTCCTAGTCCCGTAAACCTTCGCAATGGCTTCGCGACCTACCGTTTCTATCATCGGCAAAGATGGTGCTCCCACTGGAGCTACCCATACCATTCCCGCCGTCTTCTCGAGCCCTATCCGCCCGGATATTGTCCAGCAGGTCCATACCGGCATGGCCAAGAACAAGCGCCAGCCTTACTC
>NZ_JAELUG010000614.1 GCF_016429255.1 Rhizobium sp. ASV8 | reverse complement strand
CCCCCCCCCCCCCCCCCCCCCCCCCCCCCCCCCCCCTCATACTCCCCCCCCCACCACCCACATCAACACCCACGACACGTCGTCGGCAGCGTCAGATGTGTATAAGAGACAGGTGATACCCTAAGCAGTGTTACAGTCACAAGGCCAAAACAAAACGCGATTAGTAGGAGGTACGAAAAAGTGCTTGTCAGGTCATACGTTGTACAAGAAGCCTACAACAAATAAAGCAGAAACAATCCGCATCCCATAGCCAAAAATAAACGTGAACAATAAAACAATAAATTCGCATACATCTTCAATTCAAAATGTCTCGCTTCAACAGCGAACGCCAACGTCTCTCTCCTAAACCCTGTCTCTTATACACATCTCCGAGCCCACGAGACGGTCTATTAAATCTCGTATTCCGAATTATT
>NZ_JAELUG010000064.1 GCF_016429255.1 Rhizobium sp. ASV8 | reverse complement strand
CAACCAATAATCCCCCAACTCATTACATAGCGCTCGCGCGAAAACCTAACCTTCACTCGCCATCGTAGATCAGCCGCCAAACTGCAGAATGCCAACCCTCGTAAACAAAGAGGCCGCGGAGGCTGACAAAGAGACAGTTCCTCCAGAATAACGCAATGCTCCTGCAATCCAGCCTGCCGAGATTGCCGCCATCTGAGACATCGAAGGCGGATGGTATGCGATTATCCTTTCTGTTGGCATGTGTCGTACTTTTTGGCGGACACTGCCTGGGCGCGCAAGCGAGCCCGGCCCGGCACGAACCAACCGTTCGTTCGGTGCAATACAGATACGACCCATGCACCGATGGTCGTCTGAGCGATGGGCGGCCACGGACGTGCGCCGAACTCAGACGCGCATTGCGCCATGATCGCTGGTATCCCCGAGCAAATGACGAATATGAGCGGCGGGGCGTTCCTCGTGTCAATCCTTGCACCGACGGGCGATTTAGCGACGGGCGGGCTAGAAGCTGCCGCGAACTGCTCGAATGGCTGGACACGCAATGAAGACGGTTCTGTCCTTCTCTTCCTGGCCTCTGGTCTTCTTTTCCGGTCTTCTGTGTACCTATTTCGCCTTCGCAAGCGAGCGACCGATGTTCGCCTTTGCTCTTATCTATGCCGGTGAGGTTCTGCTGCTTTTCCTGTTGGAGCGGTACATCCCCTACGAGCGGCGTTGGCTGCTTTCCGACGGCGAGATGGCAAACGATATCGCCCACACGCTGCTGACCAAGGGCCTGGTTCAGCTGATGGCGTTGCTGGGCGCCATGTTCCCGATGTACACCGCCATCATCCTGTTGCCATTTACGGGTGCGCAGCTCGACATCTGGCCGACCACCTTGCCGATGTTGCTGCAGGTGGCCATGGGCGTCGTTATCGCCGAGTTCGGCCTATATTGGTCGCATCGGATCGCCCACGAGAGGCTTTTCTTCTGGCGATTCCACGCCCTGCATCACAGCGTCACGCGCCTCTGGGTCGTCAATACCGGCCGCTTCCATATCGCCGATTCTTTGTTCAAGGTCGCGCTCAGCCAGCTTCCGCTCTTCCTTCTCGGCGCGCCGCTCCAGGTGTTCCTGTGGCTCGGCGCCGTCACAGCGTTCATGGGCATCCTCACGCATTGCAATGTCGACATGAGAACCGGTCTCTTCGACTACATCTTCAGCACACCGCGCCTGCATCGATGGCACCACTCCAAGGAGCTTCGCGAAGGCAACACGAATTACTGTGAGAATATCGTATTTTACGACCTCTTGTTCGGCACCTATTTCAATCCGGACCGGCCGTCTTCGACCGATATCGGCATTCGGGGGCAGATTGCGAAGAGCTTTCTCGGTCAGCTGGCGCAGCCCTTTCGAAGGGATGGCGTCCGGCAGATTATCGGCCGCCCGACAAAAAACAGCTGATGCCGCAATGCGCAATGCTGCCGTAATCCCTGGGACGTACCCCTGCCTGCGATCATCTCCAGTTGCAAAGGACGTTCTTGATGTCTGCCGATAGAGCATTTCGAGGAAAAGCGCGGAACGGTTTTCCGTTCGGAATGCGTAGAAAACACGAGGGTGGAATAGTCTCGCTAGACGACGAGAAGCAGGGATACTTTGGAATGAAGCGGCTCCCGGTCGGGATTGCCGCGCTTACGGTGCTGCTTCTTCTTTCGGCCTGCGCCTCGCAAGTCATGAAAAGCTATATCGGTGCGCCGATCAGCAGCGTCATGCTCGACTATGGCCCGCCTGACAATGTCTACGACCTGCGCGCTGGCGAACGCGCCTACCAATGGCGCAAGCAGAAGACGCAGGTCATGCCGGGCCAATCCAGTGGCGAGATCAGGGAAACGCGTCACGGCAGGCGTTTTGAAACCACGGAGACGCCGGGCTACGTCGAGCACACCGAATGCTTTTACACCTTCTATACCCGAAGCTCCGGTTCGGATTGGTACGTGACCAGCTTCCGCCAACCTTCACTTGAGTGCGAATAGGCCGAACAACAAATCCTTTCAGCGGGAGCATTTTGGGAAATGAAGTGCGCGTCCATCATCACCGCCGTCACGGCGGTCCTTTCCATCGCTCTGGTGGTTCCAGTGCATGCCGAGGAAAAATTGGGCCAGGGTGCCGGCCTCATTCGCGTCGTCGGCGAAGGCCAGGTGCTTCGCAGTCCGGACCTCGCGGTTGTCCGCCTGACGGTATTGCGTCAGGCGGGAGAGGCAAGCCAGGCGGTTTCGGCCTCCACGGACGGGACCCGGAAAGTCATCGCCGCACTTGTATCGGCCGGCATTGGTCGGGACGATATGCAGAGCGTGGATTTTCAGATCTCTCCACGCTTCGACTTCACGCCCAAGCCTGATGGTACCCTGCCATCATCCACCATCGTCGGCTACGATGCCAGGAACACGCTGCTGGTGCGTGTCCACAAGGTTTCGGAAGTCGGCGATGTCCTCGACGTCGCCCTGAAGAATGGTGTCAACGAGGGGGGCTCTGTGGATTTCATCGTCGATGATGTGGCGGGGGCGGTCGACGAGGCACGCAAGATTGCGGTTGCGGCGGCAGCGAAAAGCGCCGGGTCGATCGCGCAAGCTTCGAACCTCAAGCTCGGGCCGATCGTTGCGATCGAAGATCAGCCTGCAGCAACGGTATTCCCCTATGCTTCGACGGAGGCGAGGTTGCGTTCCGCCAGCCTCGATGGCGGCGTACCTGTCGTGTCGGGCAAGAATGTCGTCACCGCACGGGTTGCGGTATCCTATCTGGTTGCAAGGTGAATGGAGAATGTCATGAGGCCTCTGCGCCTGTTTGCAGTGAGTGCAGTTTTTGCCGCGCTTCCGGCGGTTTCATATGCCGAGACAATCTGCTCCATCGTCGAGGATGTCGACAGCGGCAAGATCCTGTCGAGGCAGGGAGATTGTGAGCGCAAACTCTCCCCCGCATCGACGTTCAAGCTTGCATTGAGCCTCATGGGTTACGACGCCCATGTTCTGGTCGACGAATCAAAGCCGGTATGGCCCTACGTGAAGGGCTACTCCGATTGGTCGACGACGTGGGAAGACAGCGCAGGTCCGCGCCTATGGATGGAAAAATCCATTGTTTGGTATTCGCAACGCCTTACCGAGGTGCTCGGCCCCACCAAGTTTCAAAGTTACGTTCGCCAGTTTGACTATGGCAATCGCGACGTGTCGGGCAATCCGGGCAAGCATGACGGCCTGACCCATGCCTGGCTCGGTTCGTCCTTGAAGATCTCTCCCGTCGAACAACTCGTCTTCCTGCGCAAACTGGTGCGGCGGGAGCTCGGGGTTAGCGATATAGCTTACGATATGACGGCAAGAATAGCCGACTATGGAGTACAGCAATCCGGCTGGCATGCTTTCGGCAAAACCGGCGCCATGCCCGCTTCGCGCATCGGCGTCCGGAATGATCGCTACAAGATGTATGGCTGGTTCGTCGGATGGGCGACCAAGGGCGACCGCAAGATCGTCTTCGCCCGCCTTATCGGGGAGGAACAAAAGATACCAGGTTCGGCCGGAAAACGGGCGCGCGATGCAATCCTGGCGGACCTCTTCTCAAAGCCTGACGGCATATAGGCGTCTCCGCGCCGCCGTCCTGATTTCAAGCATCCGGGCAGGAAATGCCCGGATGCTTTTTTGTAAGTGCTCGAGACGGCAGGGGCGGTTGCCCACGAACCCGAGGCGTTGGCCTCATCGATTGCCATCATTCTTGGCTTCGCCCCAGCGCCACCGCCATGGGGCATCGCTCTTCCACCAGCTTATCAACAGCACTAGCGCCGTCGGAATGAAGATTGCGACTGCATAGTGGATCGGATGGCTAACCGAGTAGGGTCCGGCGAAAACAGCCACCATGACGATGGCTACGAGATAGATCGCGAGCACTGCCCAGCCCTGCCAGCGGCAAGGCAGGCCAGCACCGAAGCCATAGGCCTTCACGCGGAACCAGGGGTCGTTTCTCGTCATATGGCTGCATCCTTCAACTGTTCGGTTTCCGGACGATCGCGTTTCTTCACCAGCATTGTCCTGCAGCTTTCGATCAACGACAAGGCGACCGGCACGAATACGAGCGTCAATGCCGTCGAGGAGATCAGGCCGCCGATGACCGCATGGGCCATCGATGCACGCTCCTGCCCGCCCTCGCCGAAGCCCAGCGCCAGCGGCATCATGCCGATGATCATGGCCGAGGTGGTCATGACGATCGGGCGGAAACGGACCGTTCCGGCTTCGATCAGGCTTTGCCGCATGCTGGCGCCCTCCAGGCGGCGCTTGTTGGCGTGATCGACGAGCAGGATTGCGTTCTTCGTCACCAGCCCCATCAGCATGATGAAGCCGATCACTGAGAAGATGTTGATCGTCGAGCCGGTCACAAGAAGACCGAGCAGTACGCCGCTGATCGAAAGAGGCAGGCTCGTCATGATCGCGATGGGCTGGATGAAGGAGCCGAATTGCGAGGCAAGGATGAGGTAAATGAAGACGATGGCAAGGACCAGGGCCTGCACCGCATAGCCGAAGCTCTCCATCATGTCGTCGGCCTCGCCACCGATGATGATGCGGTAGCCGGCCGGCAGGTCCGTCGAGGCGATGACCGTCTGGATATCGCTGACGACAGTTCCGAGCGGCTGTCCACTCAGATTTGCGGAGAGACGGACCTCACGGTCGCCATCGCGGCGGACGATGGTCTGTGGCGCCAAGGTTTCCGTGACATCCGCGACCTGCGACAACGGCACTGTCGTTGCCGGGCCTTTTGCACCTGACCGTTCGACGGGGATGGGAATTTGCTTGAGATCATCGATCGTCCGGCGACCCGCTTCCGGCAATCGAATGGCGACATAGCGGGATTCGGCGCCGCCATGTGCCCAGCTCGTCAGCTTTTCCCCGGCCACCAGAGGCCGAAGGTTGCGCTCGATGGTCGCCGTTGAAATCCCAAGGTCCGCCGCCTCGACCGTGCGAAGCCGGATCATCAGCATCGGACGCTTCTTATCCGCGGAGGATTCGAGGTCTATCAGTCCCTTGATCTTGTCGAGTTTGGCTTTCATCTCTTTCGACAGGTTCTCGAGGACGTCGAGATCACCGCCCTGGACGGATATCTGGATCGTTTTTGCTCCTCCGCCGGAACCATCGCCCGGCTGCCCGACCTCTATGGTGACACCACCCACCGGGCTCAACGCGTCGCGCAGTTTCGGCGCGATGGTGACCGAGGTCATCGTTCTCTTGTCCGAGGGCACCAGCGAAGCGGCTATTCTTGCTTCATTGGTATTGGCGCCATCGCCGCTATTGACGGTGGAGTAGAGATCCTGAATGTCCGGAAACGTCCGCAGGATGGCTTCAGTTTGCCTGATCTTCGCCGCGGTATATTCGACCGACGAACCTTCAGGCAGGGTAAGGCTGACCGTGACCATCCCCTGATCCGATTTCGGCACGAATTCCGTGCCGATCCTCATGACGAGGCAGAGCCCTCCGATGAACAATGCCGCGACGCAGATCGAGGTTATGCCGCGATGGCCGAGGCACCAGCCGACGATCCTGCCGTAGCGCTGCGCAACTTTTTCGAAGCCGCGGTCGAAACGGTCGAGCATCGCCTGAAGGCGCCCCCTTTTTCCCGATGCGGAATTGTCGACCCAGACGCTTGATAGCATCGGGTCGAGCGTGAAGGACACGAAGAGCGAAATCAGGACCGCGACTGAAACGGTGATGCCAAACTGGAGGAAGAACCGGCCGATGATGCCGCCCATGAAGGCGACGGGAAGGAAAACCGCGACGATGGAGAGTGTGGTGGCGAGCACCGCAAGGCCAATCTCCGATGTGCCGTCCAGCGCCGCCTGCTTGCGATCCTTACCCATGGCAGCATGGCGGCTGATATTCTCTCGCACGACAATGGCGTCATCGATCAGGATGCCGATGCAGATCGACAGCGCCAGCATGGTCATCAGATTGAGGCTGAAGCCCATGACGGCCATGGCGGCGAAGGTTCCGATGACCGCGACCGGCAGGGTGAGCGCCGTGATGATGGTCGAGCGCCACGAGTTGAGAAACAGCAGGACGATGACGATCGTCAGCGCGCCGCCTTCGACGATCGTTCGTTGCACATCGCCGATCTGGCCGACGATCGTGCGGGAGCTGTCTTGCGACACGACGATGCCGATATCCCGCAGAGCGTCATCTTTCCTCAGGCGCGTCAGTTCCCGTTCGATGCCCTGTGCGACCGCGACGGTGTTTGCGCCTTCCAGCTTGTTGATATCGAGGCCGAGCGCTGGTTTACCGTTGAACCAGGCCCGGCTCTTCGGATCGGCGCCAGCTTCCATCACGTCGGCAACTTCCGAGAGGCGGATGGCGCGTCCGGCGCTGTCCTGCGTGACGACGATGTCGGCAAACTCCCTGACGCTACCCGGTTGAACGCTGACCGTGATGCTGCGCTCGCGCGTCGAAGACGTGATGGAGCCGATGGCGCTGTCGCGTGTTGCCCGCTGTATGGCATCGATGACGGTCGGGATCGGAATGCCGAAGGACTGAAGCTTTGCCGGATCGGGTTGGATGCGCACCTGATCTTCGCTTCCGCCGACCAGCGTCACCTGACCGACGCCCGGTACGCGGCGCAATCGCGGCACAATCGTCGTGTCGGCGATTTTCGTCATGCGGCTGATCGACGTCTCCGACGAGAAGGCTGCCAGCGCCATGATCGGCGCATCCTGCGGATTGAAACGCGTCACGATTGGCCGATCCGCGCCGTCGGGAAGCGCGTCCTGAAGGCGCGATATGCGATCTCGCACCTCGTCCGCCGCGGCTCGCGACGGCGTCTCGAGTGTGAATTCCGCAATGACGAGCGAATTGCCGGTCGAGGAGCGTGACGTGACCTTCTTGACGCCGGCGATGGCGCCGATGCTCTCTTCGATAGGCCGGCTGACCTGCTGTTCGACAGCCAGAGCCGAGGCCCCATCAAAATTGGTGGAGACCACCACGGCCGGCAGGTCGATCGACGGCAACAGGTCGACGGGCAGGCGCGACCAGGCTGTCACGCCGAGCACCACGATGGCAACCATGACCATCGTGGCGAAAACGGGCTGCTGAATGGAAATACGGGCTAGAAGCATTGATGGCCCTCAGCGTTCCGCGATTTTCACGGAAGTGCCGTTGGAGGCGTCCTTGAGCGGGACGGTTATGACGACATCGCCTTCACTCAGTCCTGAGCGAATCTCGACCAGATCCTCACCGACCTTGGCTGAGCCGAGCGTGACGGCTTGCCGGCGCACCGCGCCGTCGACGATGGTTCGGATGAAGGTTTCACCGCCGTCCTTGACGATCGCGGCGACCGGGACCGCCAGTA
Organism: Rhizobium sp. ASV8; assembly: GCF_016429255.1. Taxonomy (GTDB): domain Bacteria; phylum Pseudomonadota; class Alphaproteobacteria; order Rhizobiales; family Rhizobiaceae; genus Rhizobium. Next base: position 31,040 of record NZ_JAELUG010000064.1, on the reverse strand, counting down.
TATTCATACGTTTCTCGATCTGCAGCGTGCCGTGGCCGAACATGCCGCCGCGGAGGCCGGGCATGGTGTGATCGAGCCGAAGATAGACCTGCAGCGATCGCGAGTTGTCGAGAGTTGCCGGGCTTATCCTGTCGAGTCGAGCCGCCAGCGATTTATCTGGCAGTCCCTCGATCTCGATGGACGCCGTTTGCCCGATAGAGAGCCCGGCACTCTCCTGCGGCGGAATGAGGGCTACCAGATCCAGCTGCGCGATATCGACGATCTCGAACAGCTCCGTATTGATCGACACGGCCTGGCCGGGATTGATCTTGCGGGCGTTGACGATACCGTCGAACGGCGCGGTGACGACAGCGTCGTCCAGCGCGCGCCGTGCTTCGGCCTCTTCGGCCTGAAGAGCGCGTAGCTCGGCTTTCAAGACAGCGAGATTGGTCTCGACCTCCGTCAGCTTCGCCTGGGCGACACCGCCGGTGGCGGCGAGACTGCGGGTGCGTTCCAGGTCCTTCTGCGCGCGCAGAATCGTCGCCGCCTTGGCTTCCGTGGTTGCGACCAGCTTGTTCAGCGAAAGTGTCAGCGTTTCCGTGTCGAAGCGTGCGATGGTGTCGCCTGCGTGAACGGCCGTCCCCACATCGGCATCGACTGTGGCCAGCGTGCCGGACAATCTTGCCGTCAGCGTCACACGCCGCGCAGGCTGGATGAAACCGTTGATGCGAATGTCCTGCGCATAGCTTTGCCGGCGAACTTTCGCCACCTCCATCGGGGCGAGCTCGATCGTCTTGACTGCAGGCGTCAGCTCGACCTGCGCCGAACCGCGAACGTCACGGCTGGCTGGCGCGATCACGGCACTCGTGACTCCCAGGGCAATGAACGTCAGCATGATCGTTATTTTTGCGACACGGCTCGTCATGACACCCAACATTGTGCTGTCGTCTCGAAAGCGAGAGCGGCGAGCCGACCGACTCGGGGTTGGATCGGTCGACTTTCGCCGCTCTCCGTCAGGCGCTGCCCCGCGTGAAGGGTGCGCCGACCTCTGCGGAACGTGTCCGCTCAGAAGCGATAGTTCAGGCCGGCCTTGATGACATGGTCATGCAGATCGGTCTTCGACTTACCGCCGGCTGAATAGGTCGTCACATCGTTGGTCGTGACGTAATTGTATTCGAGCTTGGCGGAGAGACCGCCGGCGAAACCCTGCTCGACGCCGGCGCCGAGCAGATAACCCTGCTTCCAGCCGCTGGGGCCGGAAATGCCCTTGCCGCCTTCATACTTGGTCATTGTCAGACCCGCGGTCCCGTAAACGAAGGTGCGGTCGAATGTCAGACCGGCCTTGGCCTTGGCAGCGCCGCGGAAGCGCTCTTCCAGGCGACCGTTCGGCACACGCACCTCTGCATTTCCGAGATAGGAACCTTCCAGTTCGGCGCCGATGATGCCCGGGCCGACCTGGAAATTGTAACCGGCCTGAACGCCGGCTGCGAAGCCCTTGCCACCGGAGAAAGGGTTCAGCTTCGGCGAGGCGATGCCCCCATGCGCGCCGAAGTAAGCACCGCTCCATTGGAAGGCGGCCGGGCGTTCGTAGCTGTTGTCCGGCGCCGGGTAATTCGTGTAGTCGGCGGCGGATGCATTGGTCGCGGCCGTAATGGTCAGAGCCGCGAACAGAATCGATTTTGCGCTGAGCGACATTGGTAAACTCCATACGAAACCCATGTGCCATCCCTTGGCGCTCGAGGGGTCTCAGTTTGCGTTGGAGAACCGGAAACCGGTTCCTGCTGCTCTCCGGCACCGCCCGTCTTGGGAACGGATCGGTCCAAGGAGATGCATGTCATTTTGCTCATGAGAATTGCGGCTACATTGCAAGATTTGAAAATATTGAAAAATTATTTAGTATTTTTATGGAGTTGAGCGGAAATATTTAACTTATTTTTAAGGAAGGGTTTGCCGATCGACCTCAACCAGGAAAGGTCAGACGAAAGCATGCACCACCCTGCGGGTTGTCCGTCGCGACAACCTGACCGCCATGCCGCCGCATGATTTCCTGCACCAGATTGAGCCCGAGGCCGGCCCCGTGCTCGTGTGCTTTCAGGCGATGGAAGGGTTCGAAGATCCGTTCGCGTTCCGTCACGGGTATGCCGGGGCCCTCATCCGTAATCTCGATGACGGCGGGCCTGCTGATCCTGATCGTGATGTTTCCCTTGCCGTTGCCATGCTCGATTGCGTTCTGAACGATGTTGACGACGACGCGTTGCAGCGCACCGGCATCTCCCTGGATGCCCAGCTGTTGAAGCGTCGTTTCCAGCGATAGTTCGTAACCCTGGGCGATAGCCAGGGGCGCCATGTCGGCGGCAACGTTGCGGCATATGTCCACCAGATCGACGGAGGTAAATCTGTCGCCCGTGACGTCCAGACGCTGCAGGTCGAGCAACTGCTCGGCGAGCGCCGCGATGCGGCCCGCGTCAGATAGAAGCCGGTTGCGGATCGACCCTTCCGCTATTGCCTCGACGCGCGTCTGGAGGATGGCGACGGGCGTGCGTAGCTCATGTGCCGCATCGAGGATGAACCGTTGATGGCGCTCATGCCCCTCATCGAGCCGTTGCAGGGCACCGTTGATGGCGTTGACGAGCGGCACGACCTCATTGGGAATTCCCGTCTCCGGAAGCCTGTAGCCACGACGATCGATGTCGATGGCTTCCGCTTCCTTCGCGATGGTGGAAAGCCGCGAAAATGCCCGGCTGACGATCCATGGAATGGCGATCACCGTGATGATGACCAGGAGGACAAGGATCGGCACCATCAGCAGATTGGAGAGAAGGAGGATGGCGTAGGTCATGCTCAGCATATCGCCTTTGCCGAGCACGATGAAATCGCCGGCAGGCCCGGAGGCGCGGCGAATGACGGCAAGATAGGTGAAGGGCGCCTGAGTATCCCTGATGTCGGCAAAGGTGATGCTGTCCAGATGCTGCGCCATGACGGCGTAGACCGGCGGCACATTACCCGTCTGTACGATCTCGCCTTTCTCGCTGCGGGCGACAAACCAGAAGTTGGTGGAACGCTGCCTGATCTTGGCAAGGTCCTCCGTCTCGTTGAGAACGAGATGGCCGTCAGCCTTGCGTTCGATAGCGCTTGCGGCGGCATCGGCGAATGCGGGGTCGGAAAGAACGATACCCTCGCCAACCTGCAGCAGGTAGGCGACGAAGGCGACGCTGAACAGGAAGAGAATGCCGACCTGAAAAAGCAAAAGCTGCGCGATCAACCGGCGCTTCAGCGATTTCGATGTAAGAAGCTTCATGCAATCGGCCTCAAGAGGTAACCGACCCCGCGAATACCATGGATCTCGACATCGGCATGCGCCTCGGCCAATTTCTTGCGAAGTCTCGAGACGTGCGAATCGAGCGCGTTCGACTGAATCTCGTCATCGAAGGCATATACCGCTTCTTCGAGAGCGGCCCTCAGAACCGTCCTACCCTGACGACGGATCAGCGTTTCCAGCACGAGAAGCTCGCGCCTTGGCAGATCGAGCACCTTGCCGGCAATTCGGGCCTCCCTGTTGTCGAGACTGAATTCCAGCCGGCCGAGCCTGGCGACCATCGGCGCGACGTTTGCCGGCCGTCGCATCAGGGCACGGATGCGTGCCAGCAGCTCCTCGAGCGCGAAGGGTTTGGAGAGATAGTCGTCAGCGCCGAGATCCAGTCCGTTGACGCGGTCTGCAAGAGAGCCGCGGGCAGTCAGCACGATGACGGGCACCGTCGCACCGATCGACCGCAGATGCTGGATGAGTTCCAGCCCGTCGCCATCGGGCAGCTGCCTGTCGAGCACGATCATGTCATGCACATGTTCGGCGACTGCGCTTCTGGCAAAATCCAGGGTGAGCGCGTGATCGACGATGATGTCGTATTGATGCAAGGCGGTCGCAAGCGCATCAGCCATTTGCGGCTCATCTTCCACGAGCAAGAGGCGCATTCTTTCCCTCATCGAAACTGAATAGTGTCGTCAAGACATAGCGATCAACATTACGATATCATTGCGGCAATGGGATTTTCCCGCATTGTCGACTGCTTGCCGGATATTTTCCGGCTAATCGTTCTCGATGGCCTCGAGCCAGGAAGCGCTGATTGCTGCTGCCATTGATAGCAGGAACACCAGAAGGGTGCAGGTCGTGCGAAACGAGGTGAGGCCGATTGCCGTACCGGTCAAAATGTATTCGAGCGGCAGAAACAGCAGAACGACGGAATAGGAAAGTCCCATTACATAGGGTCGGCGACCGCGGGGCGACTTGACCTGCAGGATCGAGACGAATGCCGGCGAGAGCCAGCCGTTCGAAAGCCCTGCGACGAGACCCGCCAGCATCATCGTCAAAGGCGATATCTCGACCCACATCAGACCGGTTGCGAATGCCAGTCCCAGGAAAGCTCGCGAAACGATGGATGCCGCAGCGGGCGGGCGCTGGCGGGAGGCCAGATGCAGGTTCATCATGATCGTGCCCGCGGCGGACGCTGCAATGAAGATGCCGAGCCAGGCCACGGAAGCGCCTTGCAGCCGCAAGGCGGCAGGTACGAGGAAGATCTGCAGGGTCATGAAGAAGCCCAGTGCCGCACTCGCGCAGAGGGCAAGCGGCAGCGAGATCGCGAGGCCGCGAAACTGCCGCCCGGCAACGATGATGTCCTGCAGGCGCGGAGCCGGCCGCAACCGGAAATTCGGCAGGCTGAGGGACAGAAGCGTCATGGCGGCAAAGTTGCAGATCGCAATCCACCAGGCAGCATCCTTGGCGCCGATGACGGCGATGATGAAGGCGCTCGCAGCCGAAGCGGTGAGGAGCACCAGGCCGTCGATCATGTCGTCGATGGAATTGGCATCGGCCGCCGACAGGCCCGAAAGCCGCGCTATTTCCGGCACCTTGGCTTCGGTGGCGACCGTTGCCGGGCCGTCGAGGATCGTGCTCAGAAGGCCGAGAAGGATGAGCACGCCGGGGCTTAGAAAATCGGCGGTATAGAGTGCCGCGACCAGCAACGACGTCAGCGCTCCGATCTTGGCGGAGATGAGTGCGGTGTAGCGTATGCCGAGCCATTCGGCCACGTAGCCGCCGGAGGCCATCCCGACCAGAAGCACGATGCCGTTTATGAACACCATCAGCGCCATGCACACGACGCTGCCGGTCAGGTCGTACATGATCCAGGGATAGAGGACGGTCGCGAAAGCGTGGCTGAAATTGAGCGCCACGTTGCTGAGCTGTAGCCCGACGAAGGGCCATCGCGCGTTGCGTTGAAGTCGTTGAAGCACGGTTCTGTTCCGATGATCGTTTCGATCGTCAGGGTCGGTGCGCTGCCTTGCGGTAACATTACGGGTGCGGAAATTTCTTTGTAAAGCCTGGTTTTGGCCAATCTTGGCTGGGTAAAAGTCCGATTAGCCTGGCCTCGCGGGCGAGATCGTCCGATGGGCCGAAGCGAGATGGATGGTCAATCGCGCGCCGCCAGACCGGCTTGCCCCGGCCTTGACGCTGCCGCCATGCAGTTCGGCGATCTGCCTGACGAGATGCAGCCCAAGGCCGGTTCCGCGCGAACGCGGTTTCAACCGGTAGAAGGGTTCGAAGATGCGATCGCGTTCGGCAGGCGGGATGCCAGGACCGTCGTCGCACACCTCCATGATACCAGGGGCAATGTGGACATTGATCGTTCCGCAGCCGCCGCCATGATCGATGGCATTCTGGATGAGGCTTGCCAGTGCCCGGCCCAGCGATGCTTCGTCGCCCTGAACCGGATGGTCGACGCCGTGGTGGATCAGCTCGAGTTCGTAGCCTGCCGGAAAGGCGAGCGGCGCCATGTCGCTCACCACACGCTTGCCGAGGTCCAGCAGCGATACGGGTTTGAAATCGGCGATATCCCGCCCGAGCCGCTCTATATCCAGCAGCTGTTCGGTCAGCGTCGTCAGCCGCGCCACGTCGGCAACCAGCTGTTGGCGCTTCGGGGTGGGCGGCAGCGCGGCGATCCGGATGCCGAGAATGGCGATTGGCGTCCTCAGCTCGTGTGCGGCGTCCGCAAGGAACCGCTGATGCCGTTCGTAGCCGTCATCGAGCCGACTAAGGGCTTCGTTGACCGCGCGGATGAGCGATGCGATCTCGGGCGGAGTTCCTGCGGTGTCCAAGCGCACGCCTCGCTGGCCGATATCGATGAGGGCGGCCTGTTCTTCGGCTTTCACAATGCCGGCCACTGCGCTGCGCACGACGAGCGGCGTCGCCAGCAGGATGCCGAGGACGATGACGATCATGATCGGCAACCCGATCTTGATGAACACGAGCACGAGCCCAAGCGCAACAACCAGCGGCGGAGCCTTGCCCTCCGTTCCCGTCAGGATTTGTATCTCGCCCGCCGGGGAATAAACCGTTCGCATGCGCGCCTCCGGCCGGTTCATGGCGGCGCCGTCGGCCGTGGACCCGAAGCGGGCTTGACCGATGCCGGGCAGCACAGTGCTGATGCGCTTGAAGATTGGGGGTACGGGCCCTTCCGAGATTTCCGCCCCCTTGGTGTCGGTGATAATGAGCCATAGGGCTGGCTCGGCTGCTCTCAAGGCGGTCAGCTCCGGCGTGTCGCGAAGCTGCAGGGCGCCGGCCGCGTCACGCTGAACGGCATGGCGAACTGCCTCTATCGTTCCATCCATCGAACGGAAGGCGAAGAGGTCGCCTCTGAAGAACATGATGCCGAGAACGAGAAAGAGGATCAGACTCTGGAGGATGAGCAGTCCCCGGATCAGTTGCCACCTGAGGGAGTGGCCGGTAGTCCCCTTCATATCTGCTCCATCAGCATGTAGCCGACGCCGCGCACGCCGTTGATGGTGACACCGGCATCGGCGTCGGCAAGCTTGCGCCGGAGCCGCGATATATGGCTGTCGAGCGTGTTGGACTGTACCTCGTCGCTCATGCCAAAGACCGCTTCCATCAGGATCTCGCGCGGCACCATCCGGCCCGCGCGCCGCATCAGCGCTTCGAGCACAAGAAGCTCGCGTCTCGGCAGATCGAAGCGCATGTTTTCCACTCTGGCCTCGCGATGATCGAGATCGAGGGAGAGGCGGCCAAGCTTGACGGCCATGGGCCTCAGATGGTCGGGCCGGCGCATCACGGCGCGCAGCCGTGCCAGAAGCTCCTCGAAGGCAAAGGGTTTGGCCAGGTAATCGTCGGCGCCGCTGTCAAGGCCGCTGATGCGCTCTGCAAGCCGGCCGCGAGCCGTCAGCACGATCACCGGAATGCTTGCCCTGCACTGCCTTATCCGCGGGATCAGCGACAGCCCGTCGCCGTCTGGAAGGCCGCGGTCGAGAATGATCGCATCGTAGGAGCCAAGCGGGATCATCTCCATGGCTGCGGCCAGCGTATCGGCATGATCGGCGATCATATCGTGCCGCCGCAGCGCCGATTGCAACGCCAGCGCCATTTCCGGCTCGTCCTCCACCACAAGGAGCCGCATCAATCATGTCCCTTCGCGATACTTTTTGAACGTGCTTCCTGCCTGCGACACATTGCGGCAACATGACGTTTCGAAGCAATGCAGGCATCAGGCGATCCGCTCAAACCCTTGTGGAAACAATCAATCGACAAGGGATGAAACGATATCATGAAAGACAGCCTGTTTTTCCTGCGCCAATGGGCGATGGCTCCTCTTCGCACGGCAGCCGTCGCGCCGTCCGGCCGTGCGCTCGCAAGGTTGATGACGAGCGAGATTACGCCGGCGACCGGCCGCGTGATCGAGCTCGGTCCCGGTACGGGCGTGTTCACCAACGCCCTGCGCAATCGCGGCGTGGCCGAGCACAACATAACCCTCGTCGAGCTCAATCCGCATTTTGCGATATTGCTGAAGCAACGCTTTCCGGCCGCCCGCGTCTTGCAGATGAACGCCGCCGACGTATCCGAATCCGTCGATATGCAGGAAGACAGCGCCGGAGCTGTCTTGAGTGGCCTCGGCGTCCTGTCCATGCCGACGGGTGTGGTCGTGAAGATCATGCAAGGCGCATTCCGCTGCCTCGGGCCAACGGGTGCATTCTATCAATTCACCTATGGTCCCCGCTGCCCGGTATCGGACGGCGTGCTGAATTTCCTGGGCCTGCGGTCGGAGAGAATTGGCGGAACCTTCTTCAATCTGCCGCCGGCCGCGGTCTACCGGATAACGCGCGTGCCGAGCTGGCCCAACGAGGCGCTCTATCACCGGGCGGCAAATAACGCTTCGCAGCGCGAACTTGGCGCTTCCAACCGCTGAAGGGGCGATAGGCGGAGTTTGGTTGGCTCACGCGCAACGCAGGCCTGTGGCGCGATCGAACAGATGCAAAGAGCCGGCGTCGAAACCGAGCTTCAGCATCTCTCCTTCGGCAATGGCGGTCCGCGGCGGCAGGCAGGCCATCAGCCGCTGGGAGCCGGCTTGCGCGGTCACGATCAGTTCCGGGCCTGTCAGCTCCGCCACCTCGCAGATGGCCTCAAGCTGGCCGCTTTCGTCGAGATACAGCGTTTCCGGCCTTATCCCGATCACCAGCTGCCGTTCCTGTTTGATCTGTGCCTTCGTCGGCGGCATGGGCAGCGTAATCGAGGTTCCGTCGATGCGCAGGGACCCCTGATGCGCGGTTGCGTTCAGCAGGTTCATCGGCGGCGCGCCGACGAAGGTCGCGACATAGAGCGTTGCCGGGTGATTGTAGATCTCGTCTGGCGTGCCGAGCTGTTCGATCCGGCCGTCACGCATCACGGCGATGCGGGTTGCGAGTGTCATTGCCTCGATCTGGTCATGCGTGACGTAAACAACGGTGGTCTTCAGCATCTGGTGGAGACGTTTCAGCTCGGTGCGCATTTCCATGCGCAGCTTCGCATCGAGGTTCGACAGCGGTTCATCGAACAGGAAGACGTCCGGCTTGCGCACGAGCGCCCGGCCGATCGCCACGCGCTGGCGCTGACCGCCGGAAAGCTGGCTCGGCTTGCGCTCGAGAAGCGGTTCGATCTGCAATAATCTTGCCGCCTCGCGCACCGCCTTGTCCCGCTCGACCTTAGGCACTTTGCGCATCTCGAGGCCGAAGCCGATGTTGCGATGGACGGAGAGGTTCGGATAGAGCGCATAGGACTGGAACACCATGGCGATGTCGCGGTCCTTGGGATGCACACCGAGCACGGAGCGACCGCCAATGCGGATATCCCCGCTCGTCGCCTCGGCAAGCCCGGCGATGATGTTCAGAAGCGTGGACTTGCCGCAGCCCGATGAACCGAGCAGCACCAGGAATTCACCGCTTTCGAGCGAAATATCGATGCCCTTCAGCGTCTCCAACGCGCCATAGCTCTTGCGGATGTTCTGAATTTCAAGCGCGCTCATCGAATGTCTCTCCCGGATGCGGCTGTCGGGCCGTAGCTACGCGGCAGCGCGATCGCGTCGATGCCGGCGGGGCGTGTTTTCTCTGCCGTCATGTTCATCCCTTGACGCCGCCATTGGTCAGGCCCGAGATCAGGGCGCGTTGCATGACAAGGCCGATCAGCACCGGGGGCAGGGCGGCCAGCACGCCGGCAGTCGCGATCAGTCCGTAGTCCGAGACACGGCCGCCCGCGAGATCCGCTATGGCGACGGTAAGGGTCTTGGCGCGCTGATCGGAGGTGAAGAGCAGCGCATAAAAGAATTCATCCCAGGCAAGCAGGAAGGCGAAGAGCGCCGAGGTCGCCATCACCGGCATGGCCAGTGGCAGCGTGATGATCTTCAGTGTCTGGAACAGCCCGGCGCCATCGATCATCGCGGCTGCCTCAATCTCCTTCGGAATGGAATCGAAGCCTGATTTCATCAGCCAGGTCGTGAACGGCGCGAGAATGGTCAGATAGACGAGCGCCAGGCCGAAGACATTGTTGAGCATGCCGAGATGCGCAAGGCCCATATAGAGCGGGACGGCAAGCGCGACCGGCGGCAGCATGTAGGTGGCGATCACGAGAGAAAGCGACCATCCGACGGACGGCGTGCGTGAGACGGCCCAGCCGGCGGGAATGGCTAGCGCTATTGCAGCGATGGTCGCCATGCCTGCCACCTCGATGCTGTTGCGCAGCGAAGAGGTGAAGGCCGCGCCCTCGCTGTTTTCCAGTGTCGACAGCAGCACCTTGTAGCGCGAGAAGTCCGCTGTCTGCGGCCACCAGCGTAGCGGCTTGGCGGCAAGATCGGCGGCGGGCGAAATGCTCATGATGAACAGCCAGGCGATCGGCGCGAGAATCAAGACGGCGAGCAGAACGGCGCAGGCATAGAGGAAGCAGGTGAAGAGCGGGCTCTGGCGTTCCATCAGGCGGCACTCCCTGCGGTTTTACGGACGAGCGTGGCATAGGCAGCAGCAAGCACCGTCACCAAAAGCGTGACGATGAGGGCGAGCGAAGCACCGGATCCCGCCCGCTGGAAAGAGAAGGCTTCCTGGTAAACGAGGATCGACAGCGTGCGCGTGCTGTTTGCCGGACCGCCGCGCGTCATGACCCAGATGATATCGAAGACCTTGAAGGCTTCGATGGTCCGCAGCACGAGCGCCACCATCAATGGCCCCACCAGATAGGGAAGGATCACGAAACGAAAACGCTTGAACGGTCCGGCGCCATCGACCAGCGAGGCGGCGGTGATATCGCGCGGTACGGCCTGCAGGGCGGCAAGCGCGATGAGCGCCACCAGCGGGAAATTCTTCCAGCAATCGGCAACGATGAGGGCCGTAAGCGCTGTCCCCGGTTCGCCGAGCCAGGAGCGATAGGCGTCGAGCAGGCCGAGCTGGGTAAGCAGGGCGTTCAGCGCGCCATATTCGGGATTGTAGATCAGCCGCCACAGCGTCGCATTGACCACGGTCGGCAGCGCCCACGGCAGGATCATCAGGGCGCGCAGCACGCCGCGGCCCTTGAATTTCTGGTTCAGCAGCAAAGCGGCCAGCACGCCAAGCACCATTTCGGCGGCAACCGAAATGATGGCGAACCAGGCCGTGGTGATCAGCGTGCGCTGGAAATTGGAGTTCGCCAGCATCTTTGCGTAGTTGTCTATGCCGACGAAATTGCCGCCGGTTCCCACAAGCTTTGCATCGGTGAAAGAAAGACCGACCGTATCGACAAGAGGCCAGCCGATGACGGCGATCATCACCACAAGCAGCGGCAGCATCAAAAGCCAGGCGCGAGTTGTCATAGAGGTGCCGGACATGGCAGGCCCCTTCTTTCATTCTTCACGGAGGATGAGAGACGGGCGACGCGATGCGCCGCCCGATAAGACTATCAGAGACCGCTATTGTCGGCAGCCGACTTCAGCGCGTCTTCCGGGGAAGACTGGCCGAGCAGCGATTCCTGGATCGCCTGCTGAAGCGCCGTCGATAGTTCCTGATATTTCGGCGTCGTCGGACGTGGGTACATGGCGGCGAGGCCGACCTTTGCGGCTGCGATCAGTTCTTCCTGGCCCTTGGTGACGGCCGGGTCGCCATAGGACGATGCCCAGATCGGCAGGCTGAGCTTGGCATACTGGTTCTGCGTCGCCTGAGAAGTCATGTAGCTGATGTACTTCCAGGCTTCATCCGGATGCTTGCTGGCCGAGGTGATGCCGAGGCCCATCGAGCCGTTGACGGCCGAAGCCTCGCTCTTGCCGGCGACGCCCGGTGCCGGCACGACGCCGACCTTGCCGGCAACCTTGCTGTCCTTCGGGTCGTTGGCCATGTTGTACATGTAGGTCCAGTTCAGCGCGAAGGCGGCGTCGCCATTTTCGAAGACCTTGCGGACGTCCTCTTCGAGGAATTCCTTGGAATTCGGATTGGTGAGGCCGGACTTGTAGCTGGTGACCATGTATTTCAGAGCATCAAGGCCGCCGCCGGTCTGGAAGTCCGGCTTGCCACCCTTGATGAAGTCGCCCTTGTAAGCGCTGACGAGCGTGGCGTAGTCGCAGATCGCGGCTTCGGCCTGTGACCAACTCCAGGCGATCGGTGTTGCCAGCAGGCCCTTGTCCTTGATGATCTTGGCCTGTTCGCTAAGCTCGTCCCAGGTCTTCGGCGGCGTCTTGATGCCGGCCTTTTCCAGGATTTCCTTGTTGTAGAACAGGTACTTGGTGTCGAGGATCCACGGCATGCCGTAATATTTGCCGTCATACTGGACGGTCGTCCAGGCACCGGGAAGCACGCTCTTCTTCGTGTCGTCGGAGATGCGCGAGGACACGTCGACCAGAACCTTGTTGGTCGCGTATTCGGCAGGCCAGATCACGTCGAAGAGCACGACGTCGTAGCCGCCGCCGGACCCTTGAGCCAGCACGGTCTTGTCGTGCAGGCCTTCGTAAGGCACGAATTCGAGATTCACCTTGATGTCCGGATTGGCCTTGGAGAAGGCATCCGTCATGGCACGCACATCGGCTTCGCTGTAGGCGGCCTGCGCCATGAAGAGGGCATTGATCGTCGTTTCGGCAAAGGCATGCGAGGCGAAGGATGCGCCGATCAGCGCTGCGCCGAGCAATGTCTTGTTCAATGATTTCAACATTCCATCCTCCAGTTTTTGACACTCACGTGATTTTTCCACTGGCGGCCAAACGTCGCCAAGGGGCTGTCGGGTAGGCAATTGGCCGGGCCGGTTGCCGAACATGAATCGGCACGTTCTGGAGCCTGTGGCTCCCTCTGTTCCCCGATGAAACTCTGCGGTTTCTTTTAAGTCAATTGTCTTGACTAATTTGTTCTTCAATATTCTATTGGTGTCAAGAGGCAAATAGAGATGAATGATAAGCAGCCGATCAGGGCCACGAGCGGAACGAACCACGAAGGCACGAGCGCCCACAACCGGCGGGTCATCATCGATGCCCTGCGGCTCAATGGCGCGCTCTCCCGCGCCGATCTTGCGCGCGCCACCCGGCTGACGAAGCAGACGGTTTCCAACATCGTGGAAGAGCTGGAAGGCGATGGGCTTGTGACATCGCGGGAAACGGTGCGCGGCGGTCGTGGACAGCCGTCGACGCCCTACGGCCTCGTGCCGGAAGGCGCCTTTGCCATCGGCCTGCAGATCGACCGTCATATCACCCGAGCCATTGCCGTCGATCTCGTCGGCAATGTTCTCATCCGCAAGGAAGCGAACCTCCCCACCGGCGGGCCGACGACGGGCACGCCTGTCGTTCTGCAGCTAGTCCAGGATGTCCGCACGGAGCTGAAGCAGCGCGTGGCGCAGGCGGAGAAGCGCCTCGTCGGTCTCGGCGCGGCAATGCCGGGACCTTTCGGCCTTGAGCGGGATGATGCCGACAATCCGTGGATGATGGGTCCCTGGCAACGCTTTCCGCTGCTGGAAACGCTCTCCGCCGGCACTGGCCTCAACGTCACCCTGCAAAACGACTCCGCCGCCTGTGCGACCGCCGAACGCATGGTCGGCGCAGCGCACGGACTTGACCACGCCGTCTGTCTGTATGTCGGTTACGGGATCGGCGCGGGGCTCATTCTCGGCGGCGAACTCTATAGCGGCGCACGCGGCAACGCCGGCGAAATCGGCATGGCGCTGTTGTCGGCCGGCGGCCGGCGGACCGTGGAACACAACGCATCGCTGGCATCGCTCTACGAGCATCTCGGCGTCGATCCGATGGCGCCTGACATCTATTCGCTGATAGAAAAGCGTGCCGCCGCCGATGATCCGGACATTCTGGCCTGGGTCGAAAAGGCCGCTGTCGATCTGCGCTGGAGCGTGCACCTCATCGAAACCGTCTTTGATCCGCAGACGGTGATCCTTTGCGGTGGCGCACCAGCGGCTCTTGCCGTCAGGCTGATGGCCGCCATGCAGCCGCTTTTGCCTTCCAATGCCGATCGCCCCGATCGGTTGCTGCCGCGCCTGCAGCTCGGCATGACCGATCCCTGGGCCGTGGCGCGCGGAGCGGCGGCGGAGCCGATCGGCCACGCCTTCGATCCGCGTTTCTCGGCGATCCTGAAATCCTGATTGTCTGGCCGGTCCTCAGGGATGACGCGGGCTGGCGCCAAGGCGCGCAAGCACCTTGTTCGGGATCTCGTAGCGCTGAATGACGTCACGGCTATTGCGCAGGCCGCAGATCTCGCGGTGAACGAACATTGCCCAGACGGCTTCGGCGGCGCTATCGACCAGCCGTTCGTGCTCTACGCCTTGCCGGCCCTTGGCCTCGCCGTCTCGTAGTGCCGCAAGCGCTGTCTCCACCCTCACGCCGTGATGGCCGAGCGCGCTGGCACGCTCCGACATCATCTCATATTCAAGAATCCCGAGACCTGTGTCGTTGATCCGGGATGGATTGAAGCTGCTTGGCGGGCGAACTGTCATCTCTGGCTCCGCATGCGGATGATATGTCCTGTCCCGGTTCTACACAATTTCGGACCGTTTCCCAAGAGCGGCCATGTCGTCGCCGTTCATTGCGGCAGCGGGGCTTGGCTTCGAAATCGCGGGATTTCTCGGCCGATGTCTCTTTTCGGGTGGCTGGAACGGGGTATTTCGGGTCCTATGCGGTCATGAGCGCTTCATGAAGGTAATTCTGCCCAAGACAGCGAGCGCAATCCAAGGAAAGGATATCGGCATGACCAAAGCTCCCGGATATGACGGAAAGCATTATGTTTATCGGATCATGAAGTCGCCCGTTGGCGCGCTCAAGCTCGTCGGCAGCGATGATGGCCTTGCTGCGATCCTGTGGGACAACGACCGGCCGAAGCGCGTGCCGCTGTCGATCGTTGCCGAAGACGGGAATCACCCAATTCTGCTTGAGGCCGAACGGCAATTGCTGGAATATTTCGCCGGCAAACGACAGGCTTTCGATTTGCCGCTCGATTTCGCCGGAACGGAGTTTCAGCGCAAGGTCTGGCACGCATTGCTGGCCATTCCCTTCGGCGAGACCCGCACCTACAGGCAGATCGCGGCTGAGATCGGCGCGCTGAAGGCGGTAAGGGCGGTCGGTGCCGCCAATGGCCGCAATCCCATTTCGATCATCGCCCCCTGCCACCGGGTTATCGGATCGACCGGCGAACTCAGAGGATTCGCCGGCGGTCTCGAGCGTAAGGCATATCTGCTGCGGCTCGAGGGTGCGGAGACGAAGACCTTCGATTTCGCCGCCTGATCTCTCCCGGTAATCTCAGTCAGTAAAACAGCCCATCCGCATGCCGGATGGGCTGTTTTCGTTTCATATTCTTGAGCTCAGTAAAAGCTGTTCAGTTTCAGCCTTCGAGCCACTTTACCTGTTCCGGCGTCAGCTTGATGTCGAGCGCCGACAGGCTGTCTTCCAGCTCGGCAACCGTGCGCGGGCCGATCAGCGGGATCACGGGGAAGGGCTGGGCGACGACATAGGCAAGCGCGATATGGATCGGGCTGCGGCCGAGCTTCTGCGCCAGCTCGATCGCCCTATCGCGGCGACCGAAATTGCGGTCGGAATACCAGACGCGGACCAATTCCTCGTCGTCGCGCTTGTCGCGGCCGGCGCGATCGGTGAAGAAGCCGCGACCCTGGCTCGACCAGGCGAAGTTCGGGATCTGCTTGGCGTTGAGCCAGGCCTTCCATTCGTCGTCGGAGGCCGCAACGCAGCCGGCCCAGATCGGGTCGAGCATTTCCGCCAGCGAGAAGTTGTTGGAAAGCGCCGCTGGCGCCGTCTTGCCGTTCTTCTCGGCATAGGCGATTGCCTCGTCGAAGCGGGCGCGCGTCCAGTTCGAGCCGCCGAAGATGCCGCGAATGCGGCCGGCCTTCACCTCGGCATCCATGGCATCCACGAACTCGCCGACCGGAATGTCGGTATTGTCGCGGTGCATGAAATAGATGTCGACATAGTCGGTTTTCAGACGGTTTAGGGACTGGTCGAGCTGCTTGGCGATGATGTCCGGGTAGCAGAGCGGCGAATGCGCGCCCTTGCCGATCAGCACGATCTCTTCGCGCGGAACGTTGCGGCTGGTGTGCCAGTCGCCGAAGATGCTCTCCGTCTTGCCGCCGCCATAGACATAGGCAGTGTCGAAGGCGTTGCCGCCGCCTTCATAGAAGGCATCGAGCGTCAGCGAGGCGGCGGCGAAGTTCGGGAAGAACTCGAAGCCGAGCGTAACGAGCGAGGCCGGCTTGGAGATGCCTGGTATGCTGCGCTTCGGGATGCTGTTGCCCTTGGTGACGGTCGCTCCGGCGATGTTCTTCGTCCGGTGTGTCGCCTTTTCGACCACATATTCGAGGCCGATCGAAGCGCGCCACTGGTCGAGAACCCTGAGATTGCCGATCGAATCGGCCCAGCCGATGCCGGGATAGGCGAATTCCTTGTTTCCGGCGCGAATGGCATCGCCCGCCGCGTCGACTTCGAAGGAGTAGAGCCACCGCTCTTCCTTGACTTCGATCGTCTGGGTCTCGCCGCCCTTGATGACATTGATCTTGCCGACGCCGCCCTTGTGGCCGGAGGCGAACCAGAAGTCGGCAACCTCGATGCGGCCTTCCGAGCCGATGATGCGCAGCGTGTTGTCCTGATTTGCCATGATCGAGCAGGACACTTCGGCGATGATGTCGTTCGGGAACTTCAACACTGCCGACGCCCATTCGTCGACGCCGGTCTGGCCGAGATGGCCGACGCCCGACACCTTGTCTGGATCAAGGAACGGCTTGCCGCTGGCCGCACCGGCGATCAGGCGGGCCATCGAGACCGGATAGCCGCCGACATCGAGGATGCCGCCGCCGGCCATGTCATTGGCAAACAGCCGGTGTTCCGGGCTTACCTTGCCCATGTTGAAACCGAAGGAGGAGCGGATGATGCGCAGATCGCCGACGGCGCCGCTTTTCACCAGCTCGATCAGCTTCGCCGTCTGCGGATGGACGCGATACATGAAGGCCTCGCCGGCAAAAACGCCGGCCTTCTTCGCTTCGTAGTAAATGGCCTCGGCATCGAAGGCGGAAAGGGCGATCGGCTTTTCGACGAGTACATGCTTGCCGGCACGGATCGCCTTGATTGCCCACTCGGCGTGGCCGGTGTGCGGAGTTGCGATATAGATCGCATCAACTTCTTTGTCGGCGAGCAATGCTTCATAGCCGTCGACGATGCGAGCGCCGGGGAAGCCATCGCCGAGGCCAGGTTTGCCGGGGTTGCGGCTGGCAATCGCCACCAGCTTGCCGCTGCGGGAATGGGCGACGCCATCGGCAAAAGTCTGGGCGATCCGGCCAGGGCCGATAATGCCCCAGCGGATGGATGTGTCGGTCGTCATGAAATGGTCCTTTCCTAAATTTGCATGCTGTCTTGGGAGGGGATAGAGCGTGATGCCGAAAAGTGCAGGCGGTTTTCGGACGATATCACGCTCTACGTCTTTGATTCTGGAGCGGATTCAGATTTCAGGTCGAGCAGTCCCAAAATCATCCGGCTCCATGAGGCAGCACCTACCGCAATCGGTTGCCGGCACTGTCGAACAGGAATGCCTTGGCCGCCGATAACGCCACGGTGAGCTTGTCGCGATTGCCCGTGGTCCGGGACTCCTCGCGCTCGATCACGATCTGCTCGTCGGCTGCGATATTGGCGTAGATGTAACTGGTATTGCCGAGATGCTCCGCAACATCGACATCGACGGTCATGTCCGCATCGCCGCGTCCGGCGTCGAGGAAATGCTCCGGTCGTATGCCGATCGTGACCTGCTGGCCCACCTCAAGCCTTGCTGAGGCAAGAGGGAGCGTCAGGCGAACGTTGCGCTGGTTCTTCAGCACGGTCGAGACGCTGCCGGGGTTGATGTCGACCACTTCGGCCTGCAGGAAATTCATCTTCGGAGAGCCAACGAATCCGGCTACGAACTGGTTGGCCGGATCGTCATAGAGATCGAGCGGTGCGCCTACCTGCTCGATATTGCCGCTGCGCAGCACGACGATCTTGTCGGCCAGCGTCATCGCTTCCGTCTGGTCGTGGGTGACATAGATCATCGTCGTGCCGAGTTTCTTGTGAAGGCGAGAGATCTCGACGCGCATCTGCACGCGCAGCTCGGCGTCGAGGTTGGACAGAGGCTCGTCGAACAGGAAGATCTGCGGCTCGCGCACGATGGCGCGGCCGATGGCGACGCGTTGACGCTGGCCGCCGGAGAGCTGTTTCGGCCGGCGCTGCATCAGCTCCGATATCTGCAGGATCTCGGCCGCCTGCTTGACGCGGCGATCGGTATCGGCCTTCGGGTTGCCGTTCATGCGCAGGCCGAAGTTGAGGTTCTGCTCGACCGTCAGATGCGGGTAAAGCGCATAGGACTGGAAGACCATGGCTATGCCGCGATCGGCCGGCTCGACATCGTTGACGAGGCGGCCGCCGATCTTGAGCTCGCCGCCGGAAATATCCTCCAGACCGGCGATCATGCGCAGCAGCGTGGACTTGCCGCATCCCGACGGGCCGACGAAGACGACGAACTCGCCGTCCTTCACCTCCAGATTGGCGCCGTGAATGATTTCCAGCGCACCGTAGCGTTTGACGACATTGCTAAGAGACAGTTCAGCCATTCGGATCCCCGGAATTATTTGATTGCGCCGGCGGCGATGCCGGCGATGAAGTGGCGCTGCAGGAGAACGAAGATGATGAGGATCGGCGCCGTCAGCATCACGGCACCGGCCATGATACCGCCCCAGGATACCCTGGTGAGGCCGATCAGCGTCCCGAGCGCCACCGGCGCAGTCATCATTCCCGGCCGGGAATTGATGAGCAGCGGCCAGAGGTAGTTGTTCCAGGAAGCGAGGAACAGGATGATGGCGAGCGCCGCCATCGTCGGCCTTGCGAGCGGCAGGGCGATGCGCAGGAAGATCTGCCATTCCTTGACGCCCTCGACACGTGCGGCATCGAAAAGTTCGCCCGGCATCATCGAGAAGGCCTGGCGCATGAACAGCACGCCGAGCGAATTGAAGAGTGGCGGCACGATCAGCGCGACCCATGAATTCGCCAGTCCAAAATCGCGCGCCACCATGATGAACTGCGGGATGACGACGACGGAGTAGGGCAAGGTGATTGTGCCGAGGATGATGCCGATGACGCCCGAACGGCCGGCGAACCGGTAGCGCGCCAGCGCCCATCCGGCCATCGAGGTCAGCAGCACAGACAGCACGGTATAGATGACCGCAACGACGATCGAGATCGTCATGGCGCCGATGAAGTTGGTGTCCGCCTGCAGGTTGCGGACGTTGTCCATGAAACCTGTCGACGGTGTCAGGATGATACCGGGGCTGAAAATGCCGTAGTCGGGCATTGTGGAGAAGACGAACATCATCCAGAGCGGAAACAGCCAGATGATGGCGAGTGGCGCCAGCAGGCCGTGCAAGGCGAGCGAGCGGATCAGAGTGGATTTGGACTTTGATTTCATTTCGCTTCGCGCCCCACCCATAGATTGAGAAGAGAGATGACCACCGCGAGTGCTGCCATCGTGTAGGCGATCGCCGAGGCATAGCCGAAGTTGGTCGACTGGAAGGCCTGGCGATAAAGCAGCAGGCCGAGCGTCTCCGTCCCACCGCCGGGGCCACCCCTGTTGGTGATCAGATATGGTTCGGTGAAGAGCTGCATGGTGCCGATGACGGACAGGACCACGCAAAACAGAATGATCGGCTTCAAGAGCGGCAGGGTGATATGGATGAACTGCTGGAAACGGCTGACACGGTCGAGTGTCGCGGCCTCGTAGACATCCTCGGGGATCGATTGCAGCCCGGAGAGAATGATGATGGCGTTGTATCCGGCCCAGCGCCAGGTGACGGCTATGATGATAAGAACCATGGCCGCATGGGAGTCGGCAAACCACGACACCGGCGAAATGCCGACTCCGCCGAGCAACTTGTTGATGATGCCGAAATCGACATTGAACATCAGGCGGAAGACGGCTGCATAGGCAACTTCGCCGACCACGACGGGTGCGAAGAAGGCGAAGCGGAAAATGCCGCGCGCCTTGAGCAGTGGTGAATTCAGTAGCACCGCCATAACTGTGGCGAGCGTGATCATGACGGGGACCTGGACGATCAGGATGATCAGCGTGTTTTGAAGCGCGTTATAGAAGGCCGGGTCGCCGAACAGGCGCCCCCAATTGAGCGGCAGGTTGAAGGTCCAAGGATTGACGCGGGTGTTCTGGAACGAAATCAGGAACGAATCGATGATCGGCCACACCCAAAAGGCCGTAAACACCAGAAGATAGGGCGCAAGAAACGCATAGGCGCTCCGGTTCTGCAGCCGCATGAAAGCCTCCTCCTTTATGCGCAGTGAAGTGACACGTGACGTCGCATCCCCGCCGCCGAAGGGGCGGCGGGGATGCCGGGCGCGGCTTGGGATGCGCGCCCGGCAGTGTCACTCATTTCGCGAGCGGCAGACCTGTCGCCGAGGCGATCTGCTGGGCCGCATCGTCGAGCGCCGCCTTGCCGTTCGGATAGCCGCCGGCAAGGTATTTCGTCTGGACGGCCTTTATGACCTCGTCGGCGTCGCTGAAATACTGGGTACCGGGGTTCGGGCGGATCTTCGGCAGCGTGGCGAGGATATCGGTCCAGATTTTCTGGCCGCCCCAATAGGGCTGCGGCTGGTTGACGAAGGGATCCTGAACCGCGGTCAGCAGCGACGGCACGAGGCCGAAGGACTTCAGCATCGTCACCTGGCCCTCATTGGTGCCGAGCGTATATTCCAGGTACTTCCAGGCGGCTTCCTTGTTCTTCGAGCCGTTGGCAATCGCCAGGGAAGAACCGCCCAGATTGGCAGCATGAGGGCCGTCGGCCGTCATGCTCGGCATCGGATAGACGCCCCATTTGCCGGCGAGATCCGGCGAGGTGGAGCGGACGGTGCCTTCATACCAGCCGCCATAAAGCTGCGACGCTACTTTGCTGGCAGTGTTCGCCTGAATTTTCTCGTTCCAGTTCGCGGCGCTCATCAAGCCGGCGTCCTTGATCTCCTTCACCTTGTCCAGGGCCTTCACGCAGGCCGGCTGGTTGACGGTGATGCTTTGGCTGTCGTCCGAGAAATAGCCGCAGCCCTGTTCATTGGCGAGCATGCGGAACCATTCGGTATCGCCGTTGAGATCGGCCTGCGTCATGATCACGCCGGGATTTGCGGCGGAGATCTTCTTGCCGGCTGCAATGAAATCGTCCCAGGTCTTGACCGTTGCCGGATCGACGCCGGCTTTTTCATACATGTCACGACGGTAGAACATCGTGACCGGGCCGGAATCCCACGGCATCGCATAGGCGGCGGCGCCGACTTCAAGTTCGGCACGTTTGAAATCCGGGAACTGCTTCTTGAGGCTGTCGTTGTAGCCGAGCTTCGTCAGGTCGGTCAGGCAGTCCGGGAAGCGATTCCAGAAGATCGATGCCTTGTGGTTTTCGATCGACATGACATCAGGCAGGCCGTCGCCGCCAGCAGCACAAGCGGCCAGCATCTTGTCGAAGACTTGGGGGTTGCCGATGTCCTGTACATCGACCTTGATATCCGGATATTTCTTATTGAACCCCTCGACCGTAGACTTCAGCGCCGAAGCGGCGATGTTCCAGCTCCAGACTGTAATGGTGGTCTGTTCTGCAAAGGCAGAACCGGAAGCGAGCAAGGCGGCGAGCGCCGTCGCCCCAGCAAGTTTTAAACGCATTGAAAATCCTCCCTTTTCAATTGCTGTCCGCTAGCGAACGCGCTTAAATTAGCTCGCGGTACGCTTCTGTCTCCTAAAAAGGGAACATCGACTTGGCGAAAAGTAAGGTGGGTCAAAGAGCGGTCTATCAGCCGGGCGCGAGCAGCGTCGAAGGGCTTCCGACGTTCCTGCAGATGTTCCATAACCATCCGCTGCGGATGGCGAAGCCGCATTGGCATGCACAGGTGGAGGTGAACTACATCGTGCGTGGCAGCGTGCACTACCGGATCGGCGATCACGAGCTGCATCTGAAGGCCGGGGAGATCTGCCTTTTCTGGGGTGGCCAGCCGCATCAGCTCGACGAACTCTCAGACGATGCGATCTACGCGGGCGCGCATCTGCCGCTCGTGCATTTCTTTCGGCTGCGACTTCCGCTCGACATTTCCGGCCGCCTCATTCGCGGACAGACGCTGATCAGTTCGGCAACCGATGCCGCCGATGACGAGAATTTCGCTCGATGGTATCGCTATGTGATGTCCGATGACGGGAGCAAAGCGGAACATGCCGTCGCCGAGCTGCTTCTGCGGCTGGAGCGCATTGCTTTCGAGCCCTATCGCATGATGCCGGAGAAAGTGGAGGCACTGACGAACGAGCAGGCGCATCCGCAGTCCTCCCGCAGCCTGGCAAGAATGTGTGATTTCATCGCCGAGAATTTTCTGGACGACATCGATACGGTCGATATCGCCAAGGCGGCGCGGCTTCATCCGAAATACGCCATGAACCTTTTCAAGAAATCGACCGGCATGACGCTCGCGAAATATGTGAACCTGCTGCGCCTTTCGCGCGCCCAGGCCATGCTGATGCGCGACGGCGCCAATGTGCTGCAGGTCGCCATGGATAGCGGCTTCGGCTCGATCAGCGCGTTCAACAAGTCTTTCCGCCACATTGCCGGCATGACGCCTTCCGATTTCCGCCGCGACATGCGCGTGCTCTCCGCGATGAATGTGGAAGCCCTCGAATCTTCCATAAGGCGTCCCCCGCAGATTCAGCGTTGAGACCCCTTGCGGTCGCTGCCGATCCCAAGCATTGCTGATGGCAATGCGGGAGGAGATTTCAATGCGTCGGTTTTCGGCTTGTATCGAGTGGTTGTTTGCGCGCGACGGCGACGTTTTTGCGGACCGTATCCGGCGGGCGCATGAGGCCGGGCTGGATGCGGTCGAATTCTGGCACTGGAGGAACAAGGATCTCGATGCGATCGCCGCTGCCGTCGCTGAGACGGGCATTGCTGTTTCGGGCATGGTCGCGGAGCCGATGATCGCATTGACGAATCCGGCAAACAAAGAAGCTTGGCTTCAGGGCCTTCGCGAGTCCGTTGCGGTGGCGCAGCGTCTCGGTGCGTCGGTTCTGATTGCACAGGCCGGCGATGATCTGCCGGAGTTTTCGCGAGCCGAACAGCGAGCCGCGATGGTTGCAATCCTCAGCGCCGGCGCGGATATTCTCCAGGGATCCGGCGTTCGGCTCGGCCTCGAGCCGTTGAACACCAGGATCGATCATGTCGGCTATTATCTGTCTTCGACGGCCGAAGGCCTGGATATCGTCGACGAGGTCGGCCGTCCCGAGATTGGCATTGTCTACGATCTCTATCATTCCGCCGTCATGGACGAGAGCACCCCAGAGGTCGTCGGCGATCGGGTCGACCGGATCGTGCATCTTCACGTCGCCGACCACCCCGGTCGCAGTGATCCCGGCACCGGCCATGTTGATCTGCGCGAGCGGCTCGATTGGCTGTTTTCTCAAGGTTATCGCGGTAGGGTAGGCCTGGAATACAGGCCGGCGACCGACGATATTTCCGCCGTTCGCGCGGTGATCAAGGCGCTGGGCGGCTAGCCCCTCGGGAGGGGCGCCCGCAGCCTAGACCGGCTCCATCATGCCGAAGACGGCAACAAGACCGATGACGGCAACGCCGATGACGATTTCGGCGATGCTTCCAAGCCGTAGCGCCTGTAAGGCGCGGCCCGGATTTCTGCTCATCCAAGGAACGAAGAGATAGCGATTGACAATGGCCAGAAGCGCCATGCCGGCGACCAGCGCGATCTTGATGGCAAGCAGCCTCTGGTAGGGCGAAGACCAGTCCGTCGGCAGTTGTTTCAGGATCAGCATGGTGTTGACGACACCCGACAGGATGACGAGGGCAACGGCCCAGTGCCCGGCCGTCGAGAAGCGACGGAGCGCAAGCAGTGCATCCGCCCTGCATTCCGGTCGTCCGAGAAGTTTCAGAATGAGAATCAATGGTACGAGTGCTCCCAGCCAGGCGCCCCCGGTCAGCACATGGAAGATATCGTTGGCGCGATGTGCCTGTCGCAGCCAGCCTTCGAGCATCGAGGCATGACCAGTCAGGGAAAGCGCGGCAAGTCCCAGGCCGGAAGCCAATGCCAGGCCGAGGCGCCGCCGGCTTTCGGGCAGCAGGAAGGCTGAGATCATCAGCGCGGCAGCCACCGCCTGCGCCTGCCAGGCCCGGCCGACTGACGTATCGATCAGAACGTCGCGAATGGTGCCGATATCGAGCCCGTCGTTCCAGCCACTGCCGATGATGGCCGTCGCCGCCGGCAGGGAGATCAGCGTCGTCAGGGCGGCGATGACAGTAATCAGGAAAAACGGCCCAGCCGACATGCGCCAGACGATGTCCGCGAGCGCGCTCGGCACGAGAAAGCAAAGATAGGCGCAGGCGCCCCACAGCAGCATCAATGATGCACCATGAGAAAAGCGGCAGAGTTCCAGCGCGAGGGTAGGGTCCATCAAGACTTCACGATAAAGTTACAGCTGCCATCGAAGAGCGAAGCTCCCGGTTAAAATCTGGTCCATTCCGGCCGGATGCCGATGCAAAAGCCGCACCGCCGCAGGCCAATGCCGGAATGACGACGATGTATACCCGGACTGAGGTCCGGGCGATTGGCGTTTTTCTCGCCAAGGCCCGAAGCGCGATAGAATTGCGGATACTCCCTGTCAACTTTCTCCATGCATAAAGGTGCGGTTCGAGGCGCTTTGCCGCAAGGCAGTTCGGTGCCGCAGGCTTCAGGCGACCACGATACCGGTCGAAAGCGCCGATTCCCGCTTTTCGGCACAGAATCGTCGCTTTTGAGTTCTCTTACAGAGATCGCCAAGGCGTTTCGGGGTGTACGCTCGAAAGGGAGTTTTATGTCGGCAGCTAGGATACGCGAAAAGATGGCGCATGGCTTCGGCCATCGCCGGCGTCGCGAGCGGCTCGAGAATCTTGATGTGCCCACCTATGTCATCGGCGACGTCCATGGCCGCTACGATCTGCTGAGCGCATTGGAGCGCAAGATCGTCGCCGATGCCGCCGGGCTTCCCGGGCGCAAGCTCATTGTCATGCTTGGCGACTACATTGATCGCGGCCCGGCCTCTGCGCAAGTCGTCGGCCGGCTGATGGCGCCGCCGCCAAAAGGTTTCGATCGCATCTGCCTGACAGGCAATCATGAAATGGAGATGCTCGCCTATATTGATGGCGAGATATCGCTGGATGATTGGATGGCGCTCGGGGGCGATGCCACTCTTGCTTCCTACGGCGCGGATATCCTGGCACTGCGCCAGCAATATCTGAGCCAGAAGAAGCTCGACACGTTCCTGCGAACCTGGCTACCCGACGATCACATCAATTTCCTGCGCCGTTTGCCGATCATGCTCGATACGCCGCAAGCCTTGTTCGTCCATGCCGGCATCGATCCGGATCGTTCGATCGCGGATCAGCAGGACCATGACCTCGTTTTCATCCGCTCGCGTTTCTACGATACGGCACAGCCGCTGCCGAAGCTCATCGTGCATGGCCACACGCCGATAGGCCAAGCTGAGGCCCATGGCCTCCGCCTCAATCTCGATACCGGCGCTTTTCGCACGGGCAAGTTGACTGCGGCCCGGCTATGGCAGGGCCGCATCAGCATTACGTCGACTTGATTTGCCGGCTATACGTTGCCCATGCAGAGATACTTCATTTCAAGGTAGTCGTCGGCACCATGGCGCGAGCCTTCTCGGCCGAGGCCGGATTGCTTGATGCCGCCGAACGGCGCCGTCTCGGACGACATGATGCCGGTATTGATGCCGACCATGCCGTATTCCAGCGCCTCGGCCACCCGCCAGACCTTCTTGAGATCGCCGGCAAAGAAGTAGGCGGCAAGGCCGAATTCCGTGTCGTTCGCCTGGGCGATGACATCCTCGACCGTTTCGAAGCGGAAGAGCGGAGCGACGGGGCCGAAGGTTTCCTCGCGGGCAACTTTCATCGTCCGGTCGATGCCGGTCAGAATGGTCGGCGCGAAGAAAGTGCCGGCCCCTTCGATGCGCTTGCCGCCGAGCAGGATGCGGGCGCCCTTCGACACTGCGTCGCGAACATGGTCTTCCGCCTTGGCAACACCCTGCTCATCGATCAGCGGCCCGATGGTCACGCCCGGCTTGAAGCCGTCACCGACCGAAAGCGCCGAAACCCTGGCTGCAAGCTTTGCGGCGAAGGCGTCATAGACGTTGGACTGCACATAGATGCGGTTGGCGCAAACGCAGGTCTGGCCTGCATTGCGATATTTCGAAGCCAAGGCGCCTTCGACGGCGGCATCAAGATCGGCATCGTCGAAGACGATGAAAGGTGCATTGCCGCCGAGCTCGAGGCTGACCTTTTTGATCTGGTCGGCGCACTGGCGCATCAGGATACGGCCGACTTCGGTCGAGCCGGTGAAGCTGATTTTCCGCACCTTCGGATTGCCGCAAAGCTCGCGGCCGATCGCCGGGCCGTCCGTGCCGACGATGACGTTGAACACGCCGGCCGGAATACCAGCCTCTTCGGCCAGGACGGCGAGCGCAATCGCCGTCAGCGGCGTCTGCTCGGCCGGCTTCGAGACGATCGTGCAACCGACGGCGAGCGCCGGTGCGATCTTGCGGGCGATCATTGCGGCCGGGAAGTTCCAGGGCGTGATCGTGCCGACGACACCGACTGGCTGCTTGATGACGATCATGCGCTTGTCGTTGGAAGGCGCCGGGATGGTTTCGCCGTAGATGCGCTTGGCTTCTTCGGCATACCATTCGACATAGGAGGCGGCATAGAGGATCTCGCCTCTCGCTTCCGGCAGCGGCTTGCCCATTTCGGCCGTCAGGATGTTGGCCAGCTCATCGGCATTGGCGACCATCAGATCGAACCACTTGCGCAGGATGACAGCGCGTTCCTTGGCGGGACGGCCGGCCCAGGCCGCCTGCGCCGCATAGGCGGCGTCGATCGCTGCCGTCGTTTCGGCAACACCCATTTCGGGGAGGCTGGCAAGCACTTCGCCGGTAGCGGGGTTGATGACATCGAATGTCTTGGTCGCGCCACCCGCGGTCCAGGCGCCGTTGATGTAGCCGGCGGCCCGCAGGAAGCGCGAGGAGAATGGCACATGCTTGGTCATTGCTGTTGTAAAGGACATGCTATGCACTCCGACAGGTTTCGCCCGGCAGGCCGCACAGGCGGATCGTAAGAAAACGCGGATGGCCGGCGCGTTTAGCGGCCGGTGCTGGCCTCGATCAGCGACGCCTCGAGAATATCGAGCGCCTCGCTGAACACGCCGTCTTGAATAGTGATCGGCGACAGGAAGCGGATGACATTGCCGTGGACGCCGCAGGTCAAAAGGATCAGCCCCTTGTCGAGCGCGATCAGCCGCACCTTGTTGGTGAAATCCGCGCTCGGCAGTTTCGTCGTCGCATCGTTGAATTCTACCGCATTCATGAAGCCGGGGCCGCGGATGTCGGCGATCTCCGGCACCTTGTCGCGTAGCGATTCCAGCCGCTGCTTCAGGCGCGAGCCGAGCTGGTTGGCACGGTCGCAGAGGCCCTCGTCGGCAATGACGTCGAGCACGGCATGGGCGGCGGCGATCCCAAGCGGATTGCCGCCATAGGTGCCGCCGAGGCCGCCCGGACCCGGTGCATCCATGATTTCGGCGCGGCCGGTGACAGCGGCCAGCGGGAAGCCGCCGGCAAGGCTTTTCGCCATGGTGACGAGATCGGCGGCCACCTCATGGTGATCCATCGCGAACATCTTGCCGGTACGTGCAAAGCCGGTCTGCACTTCGTCGGCAATCAAAAGAATGCCGTGCTGGTCGCAGATCTCGCGCAACGCCTTCATGAAGGCCACGGGTGCGGGATAGAAGCCTCCTTCGCCCTGGACCGGCTCGAGGATGATTGCGGCGACGCGCTGTGGGTCGACATCGGCGGTAAAGAGCTTCTTCAGCGTCGCCAGCGATTGCTCCACGGTGACGCCGTGCAGCGGCACCGGGAAGGGCGCATGGAAAACATCACCCGGCATCGGGCCGAAGCCGATCTTGTAAGGCGCGACCTTGCCGGTCAGCGCCATGCCCATGAAGGTTCTGCCATGGAAGCCACCGCCAAAGGCGATGATGGCGGAGCGGCCGGTGGCGGCGCGGGCGATCTTGACGGCGTTTTCGACCGCTTCGGCTCCCGTCGTCACGAAGATGGTCTTCTTGGCGAAGTCGCCGGGGACGATCGCGTTCAGTCGTTCGGCAAGATGCACATAGCTTTCATAGGGTACGACCTGATGGCAGGTATGCGTGAAGCGATCGAGCTGCTCCTTGACGGCGGCGATGACACGCGGGTGGCGATGGCCCGTGTTCACGACGGCGATGCCCGAGGCAAAATCGATATATCGATGGCCTTCCTTGTCCCAGATCTCGGCATTTTCGGCGCGATCGGCATAGATCTGCGTCGTCATGCCGACGCCGCGGGAAATGGCGGCGTTCTTCCGCTCGGTCAAGGTCATCGTGTGCGCTCCCAGAAGGCAGTTTCGAATTATCTTGCAGAAGTTCTGCAAGTTATTTAGAAAACTCCTACATTTTTCCTGCAAGATTTCAAGCGGGATTTTGTGTGGGTGACAAGAATGCGCCGGGGGTTCCGAAACTGCGCCGTTCGGGTCACCTGGAGCGTTCCGGGCGGGCTCTGGCACCGCGAAAAACTGCCTGATTTCTTAAATCGATTTAGGGAGCTGTGCAGTTGGCGTTTCATTCGTGCTAAACAGATCGAAAGACCAGAACATCGTCGGGAGGTCAGCAGCGGCTGTCTGTCCGGAATGTGCTGGAAAATAAGAAGATTGAGCGTTCTCGCGATTCGCAGAAAGGCGAAAATGCTTGAGAGATCAGGGATCATTGGCAAATGAGCAGCATCGAGCCTGAGCGCTATTCAGTGCGCTACAAGGTGGCGGAAGCGGCGCGTCTGGCCGGCGTGTCGGCTTCCACCTTGCGCCTATGGGAAAGCCAAGGGCTGGTGGTGCCTTCCCGCTCTGAAACGGGACACCGTCAATATAGCGCCGAGGATGTGGCGCGGTTGAAGCGTATTTCCTGGTTCCGGGCCGAGCGCGGTCTCAACCCCGCAGCGATTCGTGAAGCGCTTGAGACGGAGGAGGGCGGCGCCTCCGGTTTGGAGAATGGCGAGCAATCGGCATCCTCCGATATCGGCCGCCGGTTTCGCTCGCTGCGCCACGCCGCCGGCAAGACATTGGAGCAGGTTGCGGCCGACATGGGCATGACATCATCGACATTGTCGACGCTGGAGCGCACCTCGCAGGGCGTCAGTTTCAAAACCCTGCATGATCTTGCGGATTATTACGGGACGACTGTTTCGCGCCTGTCGGGCGAGGAGCGTGAGGATGTGCCGGCCCTGATCCGATCGGGCGAATGGCGGGCCTGGCCGGCGACCACGCCCGGCGTCACCGTGCAGCTGCTCGCCGAGGGGCGGACGATGATGGATTGCCATCGCTTCGTGCTGGCGCCGGGTGCTGCGAGCGAAGGCGCCTATCGTCATGAGGGCGAGGAATTCATTCACGTCCTTGCCGGACGCCTGGAACTGGTGCTCGACAGCGATCAGTTCTTCGATCTGCTGCCCGGCGATTCGCTTTATTTCGAAAGCCGCCGCTATCATTCCTGGCGCAACCGGCATGACGGCGAGACCGTATTGCTCTGGATCAATACGCCGCCGACATTCTAGAGCATCTCCAGGAAAAGTGCGGAGCGGTTTTCCGTTCGGAATGCGCAAAGAAACAACAAGCTCCGGACGCGATGGTATCGTTATCTACCTGTCTGTTCTATAGAACGGATGAAAAGCGAATTCAGAAGACAGAGCCGGGAGAATCTCATGGCTGCCACCATCCGCTATCATGAAGGCGATATTTCCGCTGCAGACGCCGCCCGCTATACCGGTGCGATAGCCATCGACACGGAAACTCTCGGCCTCGTTCCGCGTCGTGACCGGCTTTGCGTCGTGCAGCTGTCGCCGGGCGACGGTACCGCCGACGTCATCCGCATCGCTGCCGGCCAAAAGCAAGCGCCCAATCTCGTCGCCATGCTCGCCGATCCGACACACCAGAAGATCTTCCACTATGGCCGCTTCGACATTGCCGTCTTGTTCCATACCTTCGGCGTTACCACCACGCCGGTTTTCTGCACCAAGATCGCCTCGCGCCTTTGCCGTACCTACACGGATCGCCATGGCCTGAAGGACAATCTCAAGGAAATGCTCGAAGTCGATATTTCCAAGGCGCAGCAGTCGTCCGACTGGGCGGCCGACCCGCTTTCGCAGGCACAGCTCGAATATGCGGCGTCCGACGTGCTCTATCTCCACGCATTGAGGGACAAGCTGACGCAACGCCTGCTGCGCGATGGCCGCATGGACTATGCCGACGATTGCTTTGCCTTCCTGCCGACCCGCGCCAAGCTCGATCTTCTCGGCTGGGAAGAGGCGGATATATTCGCCCATAGCTGACGGTCGCCCTCAAAAGGTGAGATTCAGGAGCCGGTCCCGCGAAAGTGGCGCCGGCTCTTTCATTTAGGACTCCATTAACGATTCGGCTGTTATTTTGCGGATGATTTCCAGCTCGTCGCGTTTGCGTATCGCCACCCGGGTTGTCTGGCGTTAGGAAATCCACCGGCCGCATGAGCGGACCTTGATTGAACCTGCCCTCCGCTTCCATCGTCGCCTTACCAGACAAAGGAGCATGTCATGTTGCTTCCCGCCGTTGGTGCCGTGTCCGCTGTAAGCGTGTCCATCGAAAAACCGGTCGTCGTAACTGCGGAGACATCGGGGTTGCAGGCGGCCGCAACGCCTGCGGCGGTCTTGTCGAGCGCCGTCAACGCCAGCGTCGAAGGCAAGCTGAACATGCTGCTGGTTGCAGCGCGCGAGCGCATGTTCGACAGCCTGCTTTCCGCCATCGATACCGCCGCGCGCGCATTGAACCTTTCGCGCGAGCCGGGCGAGAGCAACGCCGTATATGCGCAGCGCGTAGCCGCCGCCATCAGCAACCTTTCTCCGCAACAGCTCGCCGCGGCCCAGCAGCGTATGGACGCGCAAATGAGCACTCCGGTGCCGCTGCCGTTGCTCGCTGCGACCCTGACGGATCCTGAGAGCCCGCAGGCCGTCCAATTGGCGCTCAGCCTGGAACAGGCATCGACAGTTGAGCCCGACGCCGCGCTGAAAGCAGTCGTCAACTCCTACGGACAAAATGCCGGCGATGTGAAGGCTGCGACAGCCCAAGCGATTGCGCCTGCTATATTGCAGAA
>NZ_JAELUG010000612.1 GCF_016429255.1 Rhizobium sp. ASV8 | reverse complement strand
ATGCGGCGGTGTTTGTGGTGGTGTCTTCTTGATACTTGGGATTGGTAAAATGCCTTTATTTCATGGTCTTCTCAGCCTAACATTAACAACTGATCGCAGGCAGATTTCATCTCTTCTTTCAAGACCTCCAGTCATCGGTTACTTTGACTGCGACTCTGGTCTACCCAATCTGGCCCTCGAAGATCATATCATTTCGCCACTGCTGCATGTGAAGCTTCAGTCTGTTATAATAGGCAAGCTGTCGCGTCGATTTGGAACGATCGAAAAAACTATGCCGCCGTGCCTAATCAAGGAATACATGCGAATCTGTCTCTTATACACATCTGACGCTGCCGACGACGTGTCGTGGGTGTGGGTGTGGGGGGGGGGGGGGGGGGTGGGGGGGGGGGGGGGGGGGGGGGGGGGGGGGGGGG
>NZ_JAELUG010000611.1 GCF_016429255.1 Rhizobium sp. ASV8 | reverse complement strand
CTCATACCACATTCAAACGCGAGCATTTTAAAAAACGCAAAAAAAGAGAGTCCGGTTGCATACGACAAAGAAAGGCAGCTGTCTCACTGTCTGCCAGCATGGCTGAAACTGGCTGACAAAACAGCAGTGGCTTGGACAGATGGGTCATCTCAGGCCGTTTACCATGCCGCTTAAACAATGACTGCATCATGTGAGTGTCGTAACAGGCAAGCACTGTTCAAACAAAGGCTACGATGCGGCCAGCGTACGCATCTGGCATCGGCTGGACCTGACAGGCAATGACATTGTCCATATATGTTTTGCTCAAATGCATCTCGGTTTGTCGGCGACACTATATTCACGCTAGGTTTAAGCAGAAGATTGTTGTCGTTGCTTCGAGGAAACACCGACCCGAGTCTCGAGCGTCTCCATCA
>NZ_JAELUG010000610.1 GCF_016429255.1 Rhizobium sp. ASV8 | reverse complement strand
TTTTTCAAGCATTAGACGGAATACGCGATTTAATAGACCGTCTCGTGGGCTCGGAGATGTGTATAAGAGACAGCAGTAGGGCCTATCTCATACCGCATCCATCATTACTTGCATATCCCTCCATCATTACCTGCATTTACCCCCACCATTACCTGCATTTACCTCCATCACTATCTGACTTTACCCCCATCTTTACCTGATTCTACCTCCTATCGTTACTCCCGCTTACTCCCTTCAGTGCTCCTTCATTACACTGCTCTTGCTCCGTCCCTATCAGGCTCCGCTTTCCTTCCAGCTACCCTGCCCTGACTCCATTTTGGTGCCTCTTCACGTCTTGTCCTGTCTCTTATACACATCTGACGCTGCCGACGACGTGTCGTGGGGGTAGGTATCGGGGGGGGGGGGGGGTGGGT
>NZ_JAELUG010000609.1 GCF_016429255.1 Rhizobium sp. ASV8 | reverse complement strand
GGGTATGGCTTTGACCCCAGCGTCGACTTTTCAACTTCAATATCGTCAAGCCCAAGCCAGGTGGCTACTCAGAAGTATTCCTCTTTACGAGACAAGAGCCACTTGGTACAGGTAGGTATTGTCAAGGCATATGTCAAGCAAATTGGCGCATGGATGCACGAATGGGCTATAAAATCCCACTGCCCATTCATTCACCGCCAACTCTACGCCGAAACCGGTCTTCCAGGGTGTCTACAAGATGCTTTTGCCTGCCTGACTTGCTACGCTGCCAAGAATGATGACAATGAGGAGTACGTCTGGCAGACTATCGAGTCGAAAGCGAATGCATTTTTCGAAAAGCACCAGAGTAATCTTCTTCTTACACCGCCATCCGTGTGTGAAATGGTTTCGCTAGGAAGCAACTCTATCTTGGAC
>NZ_JAELUG010000608.1 GCF_016429255.1 Rhizobium sp. ASV8 | reverse complement strand
AGACAACGCACATCCCGACTTTTTCCACAGTCCATCACCATCCGAACCGCCTTCACAACTACCGACGGACGCAATCCGCGCCATCGTCCTCTCAGCGGCGCCGTCGTTTTCGGCAACCGCGTCCGCCCTGACAGCCATCAAGGACTCGCCTATCCCCGACCCCACCGAGAGCGCGAACCTGATTACCCTGACAAAACGGATGAAGGCCATTGAGGCCACACAGTTTGCGCAGGCGGCGGAAATGGCGGAGTTGCGCGGCGCGAGCGAGGTTGCGCTGCGGTTGTGGTACGAGAGCGGTGTGCTCAAGAGGTCCAGCTTTGTGGCGGACATGGAGAGTCGCGTTTCGCAGGTCGAGCGCCAGGTGAGGAGACGGGAGCATGAAAAGGAAAACGAAAAAGAGATATGATGAAGCTC
>NZ_JAELUG010000607.1 GCF_016429255.1 Rhizobium sp. ASV8 | reverse complement strand
GCCCCACGCAGTTGGTGAGCAACAGGCGAATGATTTCGCCAAACCCCAAGGTGACGATGGCCAGGTAATCGCCGTGCATGCGCAGTATTGGAAAGCCCAGGAGCATGCCTGCAAAGGCCGCCATCAACGCAGCAATCGGCAACATGCTCCAGAAACCCAGCCCCAGGTATTGATAGCCCATGGTCAAGCCGTAGGCACCAATGGCGTAGAAGCCGACAAACCCCAGATCAAGCAAGCCTGCCAGTCCCACCACAATGTTCAGGCCAAGACCGAGCAGAACGTAGATCAAGCCAAGGATCATGACCGTCAGCAGGTATTTGTTGGCGAAGAACGGGAAGGCCACGGCCAGCAGGATCAACACCGGAACGATCCAGCGTATCTGCGAGCGATAGCCCGGCGGATAGACGCCAACAC
>NZ_JAELUG010000606.1 GCF_016429255.1 Rhizobium sp. ASV8 | reverse complement strand
CTCTGTTCATGTTGAAGCCGGATGACTCGATTTAATAGACCGTCTCGTGGGCTCGGTGATGTGTATAAGAGACAGGTCCACCGACGTCGTAAAAGTACTCTGTGTCAAGACGCCCACTTGGGTGATTGCGATTGAGAGAGAGTGCGAAACAGTCTAGGCAGTTGTTTATCACAGGGCTTTCAAGCTGCGTTTGTATCAGTCTAAAAATGACGTCCCTTCAACGCCGCTGTCTTGGTTTAGAGCCGTTGGCACGAGCACATGCCGCCAAAGCCTTGCTATCAGAGTAGCGTGCACTAACGCTGCTAACATCCCAATAGCCTGCTAATTACGACGCACGCCGAACGCGACCCATAAGTTGCAGTAGCGCATTGACGAAGCTGTCTCTTATACACATCTCCGAGCCCACGAGACGGT
>NZ_JAELUG010000605.1 GCF_016429255.1 Rhizobium sp. ASV8 | reverse complement strand
AGCCTAAGACGGAATCCGAGATTTAATAGACCGTCTCGTGGGCTCGGAGATGTGTATAAGAGACAGGCATCTAGTCCATTTGATCCACGAAAACCCGCAAACTTGAACTCACGATTCCAAGCCAATAATGTCACACATGAGCTGACCCTCGTTACGTCGGTCGTCGCTCATTTGACCGGCCCAGTTAATCATTTGCACTCCCTGCAGCCACTCGTCCATGGTCAAGTCAACTTCGCGGGCAAAGTCGTGAATGTGCTGAATAAAAGCCGCCATGACAGTGCGCATGCGAGGCGAGGTGTCAGGCCCCATGGACTCAATGACCATGCGGGTGAAGTCCTGGCCGAGCGGCGCGCTGTCTTGTTCCTGTCTCTTATACACATCTCCGAGCCCACGAGACGGTCTATTAAATCTCGT
>NZ_JAELUG010000063.1 GCF_016429255.1 Rhizobium sp. ASV8 | reverse complement strand
GGCTTAGGGTTGCGGCGAGACACGCCGAAAGCACAAGGCTGTCTTCGATGGCCATCGATGCTCCTTGCCCGGCGTGAGGGCCGATCGCATGTGCAGCATCGCCGAGCAGAACCACACGTCCTCGCGACCAGACCGGAAGCGGCGGCATATCGAAGATCGGATAACTCCGCTCGACCTTTTTGACCTCGCGCAAGATCTCAGGATTGGGAGACGGGTCGTCCGCATGCATCTTGCGAAGGAGGTCGGCCAGAGCATTCGGATTCAGTCCGCGCACGGTGTCTGCGCTGTCGGCGGCAAAAGAATTGAACCAATAGGCCGAACCTGAAGCCGACGTGATATAACCGAAGAAGGCCTGGTCGCCGAATGTCATTCGCATGACACCATCGGTAGCTGGTACATCTGCGTCAACGATACCGCCCGCGCCGATGAGACCGGTAAAATGGGGGGCGGGAAAGTCTGAAAAAACCTGAGAGCGAACCAATGATCTCAGGCCATCGGCAGCGACAAGAATATCCACGGCAAGGCCCCCGGTCTCCGTGAAGTTCAACGACACCGAATAGGCATTCATCGCGACGCTGGAGACGCGCCTGCCAAAGTGCACAGCAATGCCCTCCGCTTCGCATTTGGCTATGAGTATCCGGGTCAGCGCGCCTCGCTTGACGGTGACGGACGGAGCGCCGAATTTTGCCCGGTGATCGGTCTGATTGACGAGGAAAAGTCTCCTGCCACCCGCATTGCGAAGTTCGATGGCTTTGGTCTCCACTCCCTCGCGCACGACATCTTCATAACAGTCGACGGCCCTTAACCCATTCATTCCGTTGGGCGCGAGCGTCAGAAATTCACCTTCGGAGAGGGCGGCCTCCCGTGTACGCGCTTCCAGGACAATCGGGCGGAACCCCAATCTCGCCAGTCTCAACGCAAGCACCAGACCGCCTATACCCGCGCCGCAAATTCCGACCGTCGATCTGGTTGTTTCAGGATTGGGAGTTGCAGTTGCGTCATTCATCGGGCACATTGGTTCCTCCTTCTAATTGTTTGATGAATGAATTATTCGATGATCGAAGAAAAGTCAAATGAAGAGTCGCCGGATCTTGCGGAGGCAATTGGATTCGCATGCATGCGATGGCAGGAAGTGACGGAGGCTTTCGACGAAACCTTCGGCAAGCTCTACGGATTGAATAGTGCCGAACGTCAATGCTTGAGCGTCATCATGAGAGCGCCTCAACCGGCAAATGTCGTGGCCAAGGCCGTGGGTCTTGCACCGCCATCGGTGACCGCATTGGTCGACCGCCTGACTGCGCGAGGTCTCGTGCATCGCATTGCGGATCCCAAAGACCGGCGCAGAATTCTGATCGCTCCTTCTGACATGGCCGTCGAGGTCGCCAGGGAGATTTACGGCCCGATCCAGGATGCAGGATCGCGAATGCTTGAACACTTCTCCGATAACGAAAAGCGGATCGTCCTGCGATTTCTGACCGAGGCTATCCAGATGCAGGAGAATGAACTGGAGCGACTTCAACAGAAAAAGGCCAAATGATTCTTGATGTGAGGTGGCCGTGAAATCCCGCACGGCCGCCATGGATCTGCCGCCCTTGAACTTCGAGCAATGCCGCCTCATCTGAATAGCAGTTGTTTCAATCTGTCGAACTGACAGCCTCCTGCCTTTCACAGCTGCTGCCGGTCCTCGTGGAGACGCACCCGCGTCCTAGGAGTTTTCATGGGCTTCCTTGATCGTGACATCCAGCCGTCATCCGATGCCGGGCTGCTGGATGCCTATTCGCAATCGGTATCAAGTGCCGTCGATGTCGTCGGGCCGGCCGTCAGCCGGATCGAGCGCGTGGGCGGCCGGGCCGGGCATGGCTCCGGCTTCGCCATCTCTCCAGATGGTCTTGTCGTCACCAACAATCACGTTGTCGACGATGCCAAGACAGTCCGCATCAAGACGCCGGAAGGGGCAACCGTCGAAGGTAGGGTGCTGGGTCGTGATCCCGACACCGACCTTGCGCTCGTCCGTGCCAACGACTGGCCCGGCGCCTGGGCACGGCTTGGCGATTCCAAGACGCTGAAGCGCGGCCACATCGCGATCGCCATCGGCAACCCGCTGGGTTTCGAATGGACCGTCACGGCCGGGATTGTGTCGGCGCTCGGACGGTCGATGCGTGCAGCCAACGGACGGCTGATGGACGATATCATCCAGACGGATGCTGCGCTCAATCCGGGCAATTCCGGCGGGCCGCTGGTATCGTCCGCGGGCGAGGTGATCGGCGTCAATACGGCGGTGATCCAGGGCGCTCAGAGCATTGCCTTCTCGGTCGCCTCGAATACCGCGAAGCATGTCGTCTCGGAGATCCTGCGCTTCGGTCACGTCCGGCGCGCCTATATCGGTATTGCCGCCGACACCGTGGAGCTGCATCGGCGTATCGCTTTGGAGGCGGGCGTCACGCATTCGACCGCGGTGCGGCTGCGCCGCGTCGAGAAGGATAGTCCCGCGGAGCGAGGCGGATTGCAGGAGGGTGACTACCTGCTGGCAATCGATGGCCACGCCGTATCGGGCATAGACGATGTCGTCCGGCTTTTGGACGGGGATAAGATCGACACCGAGATCGAAATACTGATCTTCAGTGTCGGCGGTCTGATCGAGCGGCGGCGGGTCAAGCCCTCCGCGCGCCCGGCGATCTAAGGCCGGTGGTGCTAGCCTCTGCCAACCAGTGGCATTTGCGTGGCCATGACAGTCATGGAGAGCACGTTTGCTTCAAGCGGCAGACTGGCCATGTAGACCACGGCGCGGGCAACATGTTCGGCTGAGATGGTCGGCTCTGCGGCGATTTCTCCGTTTGCCTGCAGCACTCCGGCACTCATGCGTGCCGTCATGTCGGTGGCGGCATTGCCGATGTCGATCTGGCCGCACGCTATGTCGAAAGGGCGGCCATCGAGCGCCGTCGATTTCGTCAGGCCGGTGATTGCATGCTTCGTCGCCGTATAGGGTGCCGAGTGGGGGCGCGGGGTCGTGGCTGAAATCGAGCCGTTGTTGATGATGCGGCCACCATGGGGAACCTGGCTCTTCATCAATCGGAAGGCTTGTTGCGTGCAGAGGAAGGCACCGGTCAGATTGGCGCCGACGATGGCATTCCATTGTTCGAAGCTCAGTTCTTCCATCGGGACCGCGGGCAGGCCCATGCCGGCATTGTTGACGAGCAGATCGAGGCGACCGTAGCGGCTTTCAACAGCGTCGAAGAGGGCACGGACCGAGACCGGGTCGCTGATGTCGGCGGCAACTGCTAAAAATTCGGCACCGGTCTCTTTCGCCAGCTCTTGAGCGGCGGTCTCAAGGATATCAGCCCTTCGCCCGGAGATCACGACCTTGTAACCGGCTGCGCCGAGCGCTTTCGCCATTGCACGCCCAAGGCCGGTGCCGCCGCCCGTCACCAGCGCTATTCCACTTTGTGCCGTGGGTGAAATCCCGCTCATTCAAGTCTCCCGTCCAGTTCGTCGTCAATAGTTTGTCGCCGTAGCGAGCAATATTCTGGCTGTTAATGTGTTGCGTGCTATCAGTGCGTTCGGATGTGAGTATCGCCTGAGTCTTTGTTATCCTGAAAGCGATACTGACATCAGATCATCTTCTCAATCGAAGGGATAGTTGAGAATGCGTCGCCCCCAGAAACTACTTTTTGCTCTCGCCGTGACGGCTTTGACGACTGTTTCGTCAAGCCTTTGGGCCGCCGGCTTTGAGAATATCATCGTTTCGACTGACAAGGATGCCGATACGACGCAGAACAGTTTTACGGCGGATACGCCGAAAATCTTCGTTTCGGCGGAGCTGACCGATGAAGTGCCATCGGGAAGCAAGGTGAACGTCGCATGGATTGCCATCGACACCGGCGGGGTTGCTCCGGCCAATTACAAGATCGACGAGGTTAACCTTGATATCACCTCCGGGATTAATCAGGTGAACTCGGATATATCCAAGCCGAACAATGGCTGGCCGGTCGGAACCTACAAGGTCGAATTTTCGGTAAACGGCAAGCCGATGGAATCGGCCGGCTTTACCATCAAGTAGAGCCGCTCATGATTGGAGACCCCGTTATGCGTGAACCTCATCCATAGCACTTATGGAGAGGTTGTTATTCTTTGATCCCGGCACTAACCTGGGTAGAAAAGAGAATGGGGATCCATGCTTGACGATTCGATCCTGCCGGTAGCCCTTGCTGCGGTATTGGGCTTGATATGTAATATAGCCGCGCCACTAGCCGCTTTTTGGGCCGCAGGAAAACTGCCCCGAGGGCGGCTGTGGTTCCATTTAATCGCCTTCCTCGTGGTGCTGTTGTCACCCTTGATCGCGATGGTGCTGAGTTTGCCCGATCTGTTCCCTGACGAGGAAGAACCGCCGGGAACGCGCTTTGCATTTTTGCCGCTGATCGTCGAGGCGGCCATCATCCTGCTGCTCTATTGCTTGGCTGCAGGGATGTTCCTGTCGAAATCAGCTCATTCGAGCGTTGCGAGCTGGCATGGCGAAGATCGCTATCTCTGAAGCGATTCCAGTAAAAGCTTCGCAGCTTTCCGCTGGGAATTGCGTTGACGGCAAAAGGACGGGGTGTCTTTGCCATTCGATAAATGCGGGAATGTGCTGATGCGCCATGCCCTTAGGCATCTGGGTGTTCAGGCACCGTAGGCCGTTCAGGCGACGGACCGATCGCCTCGTATCGGATCGGCGCCGATTATATCGGTCTGGAGTTTCGCATCGACGCCGTCGACCTTTTGCCCGACCAAAAGCAGCCAGGAAACTCCCCAGGCATCGCGCACAGGGTTGCATGATGTTGGCGCACCCGGCTTGCCAAGCGCGCGGCGCAGACGATCTGCCTCGGCCTGCGTTTCGCATTCGATCATGATCTCAGAGTTATGATCGAAGTGGTCGAACGGACCAGCCTCGAAGCCCATATAGGGGCGGTTGGCGAGTGTGAAGCCGGCAACCCTGGCGCTACCGGCCGGGCCGTTCGGGTTGCTGGTCAGGATGTTAGAGACCCAACCGATCGACGAACCGGGGATCAGCGATGTGTAGAGTTCAAGCGCTGCGTCCATATCCTGACGGAACCAAAGATGCTGTCTGATCTTCATCGTCGCGCTCGTCTTTTTAATTGTGTTCGGGGATGTTGGGATTGAAGGAAGTCCGCTCATTCGGAAAAACCAATGCCGCCGGTCAATCGCCCTTGATGGGCGGCAGTACCGGCGGCATGGTCAAGAGTTGCTGTTGGTCGCGCGTGCTCACCCCTGCGGAGCACCGGCGGCCATGCAACACTATTTTTCTGCGACCCTGCCCGCGAGCGCCATGACATAGTCGTCTGCAATATCAGCCAAAGTCAGTGCAACTTCAGACTCGCTCCAGCCCGCCGCGACGACTGCCTGGACGAAATCCCGAAATGCCAGCTCCAGAATTTCCTCGCGCTCGACTGCGCGATAGGCATCGTTGGCGGAATGCTGTGGCTTGCTGATCTCTATTGTCTGGCGTGTGGATACCATCGATCTGCTCCCTAAGACTTGCCTTGGTGGACTCCACGTGTACTCGCCACACACCAAGGCACTAATGTCGGCTCCAATATTCGTTTCATTTTTAATAAGTTACGAATTGTGTGTCGTTAGCCATGCATCCTGAAACTTGCAGCAGCGTACATTTTCACGATTGCCAAACGCGGTCTCGTGTGCCTTGCGGGGGAAATGTCAGGGAGCATTCTGCCGCTTGCCTAGGGAAATAAGCGGGTCTTGTCTCACAGTGACGACAGCTGACGGCATCCGTCAGCGATTGTGACCGAGCATCCTCAACCATGTTTCGAAGGATTGAGTCCCGTCGACCGGCATCGGCGGCTGTACCTGCCCGGAATAATGGGGAGAGGAGAGGTTTCTTGCTTCACGAGGACTGTAGCCGAACTCCTTGCTGAACGCCCGGCTGAAATGCGCAGCGGACGAAAAGCCGATCGTGAAGGCAATGTCGACGATCTGTTCCCGATTGGCAGGATCGCTGAGCGCCGCATGTGCCGAGAGCAGGCGCCGCCGCTGAATATAATGATGCACGCCGCCTTCCTGTTCGAAGACCTGATAGAGCTTCGTGCGGGATATGCCGAGTTCGCGGCATATGCGGTCCACCGTCAAATCGTCCGAGGTGAGATTGTTCTCGACGAACCGGCGGATGCGCTCCGTCAGGGTCAATATGCTGTGTTGCTCGGTGCCTGCGGATTGGGCCGCCCAGGACGAGACACTTGCAAGGATCATGTCGCGTAGCGTTTGAACGACATGCGGGAGATCTGCCGCGGCGAAATTGACGAGATTACTCTCTATAATATCCAGATATTCGATCAGGAGCTTCGTGAGCGTTCCGGAAAGGGCGACATTGTTTTTGACGTCGGTCGAAGCGGGGGCATCCGACAGCAATGTGCGAGGCAGAATAAGTGACAGGGTTTTGGCTTCCGTCGAGCGTCCGCGGAACGGGTGGCCGAGAGATCGCAACTCGACCTTGCCTGGCTCGCCTTCTGAGACGAGCCCGTCCACCTCGGTCCATGTCCTGCCGCTGTGCAGCACGGAAATATGCCAATGATCGACGAGGTTCGTCTTCACTTTCGCCTGCGAGCGAAGATAGCTATGCGGTGGCGTACTCTGCTGCGTGATCAGTATTCCGCCAAGGTTCCAGGCCACATGCTCGGCGAGAAAGCCGGCTTCGGTGCTGATATTGTCCGGCAGCCTGATGTCGATGAGGGGAGCAATATATGCCTGCCATGCTGCAAATTGCGCGCGGGGCTCGAGATCTCGGGTGGAAAACAAAAGCGGCTTCAGGGCAGGGATTTGCTGACGCTGTTCTTCGCCGATCGTCGTGCTTGAACGCGGAAAGCGCCGGCGTTCAGCTTGTGCGGGCTTGTCGTCACCGCTTCCAACATCATCTTTCGCTTTGGCCTCCGCGGAAGCGGATTGTTCCTCGCGTCGAAAGTCAGGCAATCTGGTCTCCTCAGATACCGTCGGGTCGGAGCATGGTCACCAAGCCCCTCCCGAGAAGAGATGGAAGGTGGCGAGACACGCTCTTCTCACATATCTACCACGCTAAGGCATTCATTTGCAGCGCTTTTTTGAAAAGGCAAGCCTTGCGGCCAGTCAATCTATCGTTAGTGCGTAAGGAAGAGCAGCAAAGGAAATTCTCTGTTGGGTTGTGGGTGGACGTCACTGAGACCCATAAAAGGACGCCATATTGCTGCCATATGCAGATGTTCGCTTCACATCCGTGGGTGCGCAGAGGCCAGAGATGATTGCAATCTCGACCTCTCGCGGCTGTCCCTGCGCGGATGCGAGGTCTCCGGATTGATAACGATGGATCGTCGTTCCTTTCTGATCGGTACGATGGTTGCCGCAATTTCTACGAGAGCGGCAGCGTCGAATTCGATCATCCCTCTTTGGCCGGGGCCACCACCAGGGGGCGGCGGCCCCTCCGGCAGTCTGCAAACGAGCGACAGAGGCGCTGTCAGTAATATCGTCATGCCGAGCCTGGAGATCTTTGCGCCAGGACAGGCAAATGGCGCGAGCGTTCTGATTGCCGCTGGCGGCGGGTACAAGCGCATCGAGCTGGAAAAAGAGGCCTATCCTGCCGCTCGGTGGCTGATGGCGCGCGGCATTACCGCCTTCGTGCTGACCTATCGGTTGCCGCGAGAAGGATGGAACAACGGCCCGCTCGCGCCGTTGCAGGATGCACAACGCGCCCTGCGCCTCATGCGTTCGCAAGCCTCGAGCCGGCATCTCGATCCCACACGCATCGGTGTTCTCGGCTTTTCTGCCGGCGGTCACTTGGTGGGTCTGGCGGCAACCCGCTCCGCCTTTGCCTCATATCAACAAGTCGACATAGCGGATAGCCAATCCGTACGGCCCGACTTGGTTGCACTGATCTATCCGGTCATCACGCTGAAACCACCATATGACCACACCTCGGCTCGTCGTTCGTTGGTTGGCGCCCATCCTGATGCACAAGCCAGTGCGGAGTGGTCTGTAGAGACGCATGTCCGCTCGGGGTGCCCGCCGGTTTTCCTGGTGCAGGCCGAGGACGATCCCATCTCAAATCCGGCAAACACACTCATCATGGCAGACGCTTGCGGCAAGGCCGGGATCCCTGCCGAGTTGCACCGCTTGCCGAGCGGGGGGCATGGTTTTGGCATGGGCAAGCCGGCTACGCCGAGCGCCGAATGGCCCGGCTGGTGGGAGACCTGGTTGCGCGACCATCGCTTTCTCTAGGGAGATCCATATGCGCGCGGGTCGTCGTGTCGTGTCGGAAGACGCAACATCCATCTTTGCAAAGCCGGTCTGAAACTATTCCGTTTTTGTTGTGCCTTCGCGCCGCGCGGCAGAGTAATGTCGTGCCATCTTTGTGAGGCATGAATAATGGACCAGAAACGCCATAGAATCCGCGAGCTTGGCTTTGCACCCGGGCATTTCGAGCCTGGCCCGCTGAACGCGATCACCGATGTCGACGGCGTGTGCGTCGGCCATGTCACATGTCATGAAGGCGAGCGCACTCGCACGGGCGCAACCGCGATCCTGCCACATGGCGGTAATCTGTTTCAGGACAAGGTCCCCGCCGGGTTCGCCATTCTCAATGGTTTCGGAAAATTTGCTGGCTCCACGCAAATCGTCGAGCTCGGTGAGATCGAGACGCCGATCGTTCTCACAAACACGCTGGCTGTTGGACGCGGCATCGATGCCCTTATCCGCCACACTCTCGCCCAGCCCGGCAATGAGCTGACAGTGTCGATCAACGCCGTGGTCGGTGAAACCAACGATTCCCGCCTCAACGACATTCGCGCGGCTCGCCCGAGCGTCGATGAGATCTCGCAGGCGATCGACGGCGCAACATCGGGGGCGGTCGAAGAGGGCGCCGTGGGCGCCGGGACCGGAACGGTTGCATTCGGGTTGAAGGGCGGTATCGGGACAAGCTCCCGCCTGGTGCCGGTCGGCGGAGAAACCTATCGGCTCGGCGTGCTTGTCCAATCGAACTACGGCGGCCATCTTATCGTTGCCGGTCGCGACTATGCGACCTTGGCGGAACACGACAAGGACGGCTCTATCGTCATCGTGCTTGCCACGGATGCGCCGCTCTGCTCACGCAACCTTGAGAGGCTGGCGCGCCGTTGTTTCGGTGGCCTTGCGCGCACCGGTGCGGCGCTGAGCAACGGTTCGGGCGATTATGCGTTGGCCTTTTCGACCGCCGAGGCCGTGCGCCGGACCCCCGAACACCGCAAGAGGGGGAGTGCGATCCCATCCTTGAGCAACGACGTCGTGTCGCCGCTCTTCGAAGCCGCCATCGAAGCGACCGAAGAAGCTATCCTCAATTCGCTTGCCATGGCGGTCGAAACTAGGGGCTTCAACGCCGCGACCGGCAAGATCTCGTCAGCCGATGCGATCAGCCTTCGCGCACTTGAGCCGGATGATTTCAGGTCTGTTCGACCTGAACTCTGAAACCGCTCAAAAGCAAATAAGCAGAGCATGATGCCGAGTTAAAAACTGTCCGCACCTTTCGGCATCATGCTCTGGCTCACATCTGAATTTCATTTCCACATCCC
This sequence comes from Rhizobium sp. ASV8, assembly GCF_016429255.1. Taxonomy (GTDB): domain Bacteria; phylum Pseudomonadota; class Alphaproteobacteria; order Rhizobiales; family Rhizobiaceae; genus Rhizobium. Next base: position 29,146 of record NZ_JAELUG010000063.1, on the reverse strand, counting down.
GCATTTTACGGAGTTTTCATGTCTGCCCCGACGATCCGCACCGTCTACCTGAACGGTGCCTTCCTGCCCGAAAACGAGGCTCATCTATCCATTTTCGACCGTGGCTTCCTGTTCGGCGACGGCATCTATGAGGTGACTGCCGTTCTCGGCGGCAAGCTGATCGACAGCGCTTTGCATATGGCGCGGTTGGAGCGCAGCGTCGGGGAAATCGGTGGCCATCTGTCCATCACCACAGACGAGATCGTCCAAATCGAGAAGCGTCTCGTGGCGGAAAACCAGCTGACCGAAGGGGTCGTCTATCTTCAGTACACGCGCGGCGCCGAAGACCGCAATTTCTTCTATGCCGAAGACCTGCCGCCGACATTGGTGATCTTCACGCAGGCGAAGACGCTGGAGCATGTCGCCGCTGTCGAAAAGGGCCTCAAGGTCAAGTCGATGCCGGATCAGCGCTGGGCGCGGCGCGACATCAAAAGTGTCTGTCTGCTACCGCAGGTCATGGCCAAGCGTGCGGCCAAGGCTGAAGGTTTCGATGAAGCCTGGCTGGTCGAAAACGGCATGGTGACGGAAGGTGCGTCCTCGACGGGCTACATCGTCACCCGCGACGGCCACATCGTTACGCGCGCGAACAGCCAGGCGACGTTGCCGGGATGCACGCGGCTTGCCATCCTGGATCTGGCCCGCGAAGCGGGGCTGGCGCTGGAGGAGCGACCATTCTCCGTCGACGAGGCAAAGGCGGCCGCCGAAGTGTGGCTGACGAGCGCTTCGAACTTCATCGTTGCCATCACGAACATCGATGGCGCAGCGGTCGGCGACGGCACGCCGGGGCCGATGTTCAAGCGCCTGCGCGCGCTTTACATGGAAAATGCGCGCCGTACGGCGGTTTGAGCCGTCGCAACGACAACCCGATCGTCAGGGCTTGTCCAGCATCGACCAGATGCGCCCGACGATCGGACGACGGTTTTCGCGGGAGCGGTAGACGCGAATTTCGACGTCGATGTTCCAATCAGGTTCGGCTGCATAGACCAGCCGGCCGTCCGCCAGCTCTGCTTTGACCAAGCTTTCCGGTATCCAGGCAAGGCCGAAACCGGCTGCGACCATTCCCTTCAGGCCGACCGACATGCTGCCGACATGCACCCGGTTCTCTGTCGGTAGCCGCTCGCCGATGGTGCCCGCCACCAATTGTCCGAAGAAAGATGTCTTCTGATAACTGACATGGCAGAAGCCGGGTTCGACGCGATGCAACGGCGCACCGTCCGCGCCCGGCGCGCTGACGGGCAGGATCTTTTCCTGACCGAGCGTATGATATTCGAATTGCGGATCGAGCAGCATCGGCACGTGCAGATGCTGATAGGTGAGAAGGAGATCGCAGTCTCCGTCGATAAGCGAATTCAGGTTTTCTTCCATGGTGCCGGAGTCCGCCCGCAAATGCGAGACGATCGGCCCGATTAGGGTGTTGAGCCGGCTCAGCCAATCCGGAAAGAAGGTAAAAGACAGGGTGTGCAGCGCCGTGAGCGTTACGGTGCGAGCATCGGTGCCATCCTCATGCTGGAGATTACGCCGCGCCTGATAGAGCGCCTGCAGCGTCTGTTCTGCCACTGGCACGAAACGTTCGCCGGCCGCAGTCAGGCGCGAAGGATAGGTTGCCCGGTCGATCAGGCTCGTGCCAACCCAGCCCTCAAGTTGCCGGATGCGGCGGCTGAAGGCCGATTGCGTCACATGGCGCTCGTCGGCCGCCTTCGAAAAATTCAGCGTCCGTGCCAGCGCCAGAAAATCTTCAAGCCATTTGACTTCCACTCGAAGCTCCCAAGAGAAACCGGCCGTTGATGCCGGGTTCTCCTTGGCCCGAATGAGCCGGGAATGCAATCACCCGGCGCGGCGGTATTCGATCATTCTTGCTCGGGCGAGCACCAACTCCAACCGGTCTGCGCCGAGAAGGTTGAGGCAAACCCGCTTGGTCCAGGGGCCGTCGACGAGGGTAAACAGGAAGCGTCCATTACCCAAAGCGCTTAGCGGCATATGATGGCGCACAGGGCCTATGCCCATGATAACCTTGCCGCTTTCGATCGTGAAGCTTGCCCCTTCGGAGGAATGCCAGACGCCTGACATGGATGCCGGGACGTCCTGTTCTCGAATGGGGATGAAGCGACGCTGCGCATGTCCGACCTCTCCGACAATGTCCTCGCCGTCCATCTTCAGGCGCATCGGTGACGAAGCCGAGCGAGAGGAAACCCAGGCTCCCTCATCTTCATAAATCGTTTCGTCGGCATCGAGACAGGTCACCGTGCTGCCGGCGACCTTGATCCACCACGGACCGCTTTCCGTGACATAGGTGCCATCGCGAAGGGCTTGACATGGGCGCGGCAGGGTCTCGCCGGTCAGAGCCGCCATGGATTCCAGGGCGATCTTATAGCCGTTGGTGTCCTCACGGTTTGATACCACCACGAAGCCGGTCTTATGGGCGGGGTCGAGCAGGAAATAGCTCTTGTAGCCCGGATGGGAGCCGCCATGTCCGATGAATGAACGCTTGCCGAGCAGGCTTTGGCGCAGACCAAGGCCGTAACCGCTCATGCGGCCGTCGGCAAGCGGCCGCGCAGCCGACAATTGCTCCAGGACTCCCTGGAATGATTCCTTGTCACCGAGGAGGCCGATCAGCCATCTCGCAAGGCTCTCGCCGCTGCCTGTCATGCTGCCGGAAGCAGAGATATGCAGGCCGGCGGCGGAAAGCTGCCAGCGCTCTCCGTCTAGCCAATAGCCGGGAACCAGGCCAATGACCGGATCGTTCCAGACATCGGGTGCATCGAGTACTGCGCCGGTCTGCGCGCCGACCTCACGAACGTAATCGCGGAAGAATACGCACTGTCGTTCGAGTGCCGCTTCTACGAGGCGATAACCCGTGTTGGAGTAGGAAATCTCGGTGCCGGCCTCATAGTTCAATCGCGTCTGGCGTGCGAGGAAATCGAGCAACGGGCCAGCTTTTGTCTCTGTATAGACAGACAGTCCGAGCAGCGACAGGCATTCGCGTGTATCGGGCAAGCCGCCGCTCATGTCGAGAGCCCGGCCGACGGTCACATCGCGAAGAGGCGCCTGCAGTTCGGGCAGATGCTTGCCTAGAGGGTCGTCGAGACCGATCTTGTCGGAATGCGCGAGCACCAGGGCGCAGAAGGCGTGTTTCGTCACCGAGGCGTAGCGAACCACGCTTGCTGCGGTGAAAGGCGCCAGCGTCGAGAGGCTTTCGACGCCGCCGGCTTCGGCAAAGCGGACACCATTTTCATCGAAGCCGATGACAGCGCCGCCCGGCTCACCATCGCTCCAGCTCTGCACGAATTGAGCAGCGCATTTCTGCGCCGCTTTCCAGTTTACCGTTTCAGACATGCATGCCTCGTAATTGCGGACTACAGCGACCTTTGCGCGCCATACCTGACGCGCAAAGGTCGCTGTAGCACTTCAAAATTTCTGCATAACTCCTTAGATCGATTTCGATTTAAGGAGTTATGCAGTTGGTCGGTTCCGCTTCTTCGAACTCGACGCTCAGGCGGCGCAGTTCCCGTGTATGAGGGTGGGTTACGTTGCCGCGCCGCAGATCGTCGGACGTAAGCTGCTCAACCATCTGGCCATCGATCATGACCCCGACCCGCGTGCAGAGATGGGCGATCACGCCGAGATTGTGGCTGACCATCACATAGGTGAGCTTTCGCTCCGCGCGCAGATCGGACAGCAGGTTGAGGATCTCGGCCTGGACGGAGACGTCGAGTGCGCTCGTCGGCTCGTCGAGCAGCAGGATTTTCGGCTCTGCGATCAATGCACGGGCGATGGCGACACGCTGCCGCTGCCCGCCCGAGAGCTGGTGCGGATAGCGGAAGCGGGCACTTTGGGGCAGGGCGACATCGGAGAGCGCTGACGCGATGCGCCGATCGATGTCGCCCATGCGGTGAACGAGCGGCAGCTCGCTCAGGATGCGGTCAATGGTCTGGCGCGGATGCAGCGAACCGTAAGGGTCCTGGAACACCATCTGCACCTTGCGGAAGAAATCCGGTGTGCGGTGCTGTGGTGCGGCTTCTCCGTTGAAGGCGATGCGCCCCGCCCAGCTCGTATTCAGGCCGGCCATGGCGCGCAGCACGGTGGATTTGCCCGAGCCGGATTCGCCGACGATGCCGAAGCTGCCGCCTTCCTCTACCTGGAAGGAGACGCCCTTGACGACTTCGCGTTCACCGAAGCGGATCCGCAGATTATCGATCTCTATCGTCATTTCAGCCACTCCGGGTCACGCTCGAGAATGGGCAGCCGTTCCTTCGGATGCGTAAGCGAAGGAATGCAATTCAGCAGGCCGCGCGTGTAGGGGTGAGCGGCGGAAAGCAGCTCGGAAGCCTTGATCTCCTCCATCACGCGCCCGGAATACATGACTGCAACGCGGTCGCAGAAATGCGAGACGAGCGGCAGGTCATGGCTGATGAGCAGCAGCCCCATGGAGCGCTGCGAGACGAGCTCCTCGATCAGCCGCAGGATTTCGGCTTGCACGGTCGCATCGAGCGCGCTTGTCGGTTCGTCCGCGATGAGCAGTTCGGGGTCCGGCGCCAACATCATGGCGATCATCACGCGTTGACCCATACCGCCTGAGACTTCATGCGGATAGGAGGCGGCGACAGCCTTCGGATTGCGGATCTTGACCTGCTCGAGCAGATTGGCTGCAGCTTCTGCAGCCTCGCGGCGGCTTCCGCCCTTATGGGTCCGCCATGCCTCGGCAACCTGATTGCCGATGGTCTTGACGGGGTTCAGGGAGTATTTCGGATCCTGCAGAATGAAACCTGCCCGCTTGCCGCGGATGGTGCGCATCTGCTTTTCGCTGGCGGACACGATGTCGATGCCGTCGAAGGCGAGCTTGTCGGCTTCGATGCGGGTTTGCCTTGGCAAAAGCTTCATCAATGCGCGCGCGGTAAGGCTCTTGCCGGAGCCGCTTTCGCCGACGATTCCGAGCTTCTCGGCGCCAAGGCGCAGAGACACGCCCTTGACCGCAGGAGCAAAGCCGGTGCGCGTCTTGAAGCCGATGCGCAGATTTTCGATCTCGACCAGCATGGATCAGTTCCCCTTCGGATCGAGCACGTCGCGCAGCGCATCGCCCAGGAAGTTGAAGGCGAGCGAGACGAGGAAGATGGCGACGCCGGGGATCGTTGCAACCCACCATTGCTCGAAGATGAAGCGCTTGGCCGTTGCGATCATCGCGCCCCATTCCGGCGAAGGCGGCTGCGCACCCATGCCGAGGAAGCCGAGGCTTGCTGCGGTGATGATGATGGAGCTCATGTCGAGCGTCACGCGAACGATGAGGCTCGGCAGGCAGAGCGGCGCGATATGCCGCATGATGATGCGCCAGGACGAAGCGCCCGTCAGTCGATAGGCGGCGATGAAATCGGCGCCGCGTACGGTCATCGTTTCAGCGCGCGCCAGCCGGGCATAAGGAGGCCAAGCGGTGAGTGCGATTGCAAGCACGGCGCTTTCGACGCCAGGCTTCAACGCGGCCACGAAGGCGAGCGCCAGCACGAGACGGGGAAAGGCGAGGAAGATGTCGGTCAGGCGCATCAACGCGGTGTCGACCATGCCGCCGAAATAGCCGGCGATGCAGCCGATAGCGAGGCCGATCGGTGCCACGAGCACGACGACGGCAATGACCATGCCGAGGGTCACGCGACCGCCATAGAGCAGGCGAGAATAGATGTCGCGGCCGAGCTCGTCGGTGCCGAGCCAGTGGGCAGCGCTTGGACGCGCAAGACGGTTCGCCAGATCCTGCGTCGCCGGATCATGGGTTGCAAGCCAGGGCGCGAAAAGCGCAAGTAGGATGAACAGCGCGATGATCGAAAGACCGATCATCCCAAGGGCATTGCCCTTCAAACCGAGCCAGATGCGATAGCGATCGCCCCAGGCGGCCTGACGTCTGGAAGCGGGGGACTCGTCGAGAGCCCAATTGCGAAAAGTTGCAAGCATCATCGCACCCTCGGATCCAGCAGGCGATAGAAGAGATCGGCGACGAGGTTCAACCCCACATAAATGATGCCGATCAGGAGCGTGGTGCCGATGACCGGGTTCATGTCGCCGTTCATGAGCGAGTTGGTCAGATACTGGCCGATGCCGGGCCATGAAAAGACCGTTTCGGTGACGACGGCGCCTTCGAGCAGCCCTGCATAGGTCAGCGCCAGCACCGTTACCAGCTGCACGGCAACCGTCGGGAAGGCATGCCCCCAGATGACGCGGTTGAGGGACAGGCCCTTGGCACGCGCGGTGATGACGAATTCGCCCTTCAGAGCATCGATCATGAAGGCGCGCGTCATGCGGGCGATATAGGCCATGCTGAAATAGGCGAGGATGCAGACAGGTTGCGCCATGTGAGCGAGCGCATCCCAGAAAGCATCGAGATCGCCGGCAAGCAAGGTATCGACGGAAAGCAGTCCGGTGATCGGCGTGATCATGCCGTCATAGATGATATCCTGCCGTCCCGGGCCGGGCGCGATGCCGAGAGCCGAATAGAACACCAGCAGCGAAATGAGGGACAGCATGAAGACCGGTATGGAATGGCCGGCCAGACAGACGACGCGGATCGCCTGATCGGTGATCGTTCCCTGCCTGACGGCGGCCCACACGCCGAGCGGAATGCCGATGATGGCGGCAAGGATAAGGGCTGCGGTCGCAAGCTCGAATGTCGCGGGAAAGAAGCGGGCAATGTCTTGCGACACCGGATTCTTGGTCAGAACCGACATGCCGAGATCGCCATGCAGAAGCTGGCTCAGATAATGCAGGAACTGCACAGGGAGGGGCTGGTCGAGGCCCATTTCCGCCCGCACGCGCGTGACCACGGCCTCGGGCGCATTGTCGCCAACCGCGGCAATGACCGGATCGACCGGCATGACGCGGCCGATCAGAAATGTGACGATCGACAATCCGAGCAGCGTCAGGATGACGCTGCTCAGAATGGCGGAGAAAGATTTGATCCGACGGGTCAAGCCTTGCTGGTCTCCTGATAGGAATTGGCTTCCGAAAGGGCGCCAAGCCGGAAGCCGGACACGGCCTTGCGGCAAGCCGCAGTCTTCACGGTCTGGAACATGAAGGCGAAGGGGCTGTTCTGCATGTGCTCGCGCTGCAGCTCTTCATAGAGAGCGATACGCTTGGCCGGATCCTTCTCGTCGCGCGCGGCTTCGGCCTTTGCGGCGAAGTCGTCGTTCTTGTAGCGCGAGCGCCACAGGAACGGCTTGCTCTTGGCGTCGTCGGAATTGTCCTTGTTGATGGTGAAGACTTCGCCGTTGGAGTTCGGATCGAAGTAATCCGTGCCCCATACGGTAAGGGCCATCTCGTGCTGGCGCGCGCGCATCTTGGTCAGCACCTGCCGGTTTTCGGCGGACTGCAGCTTCACGCGGATACCGATTTCGGCGAGGTTTGCCTGAATGGCCTGAGCGAGGTCGGGATAGGGCTGGGCGGCATAGTGATCCATGATCACGTCGAACCCGTCGGCAAGCCCGGCTTCGGCCATCAGAGCCTTCGCCTTAGCGACATCCTTCTGGAAGGGTGTGTCGCTGATTGCGGAGGGGAAGCCTTCCGGCTCGAAGCTCTGGTGGATCGTGTGGGTCAGCGGCACGATGTTCTCATGCATGCCCTTGTAGTCGAGCGCCCACTTTACCGCCTGCCAGACCTGCGGCTTGGCCAGATTGGCGACACCCTGATTGAGCGAGATCACCACCAGTCCGGCGATGCTCTTTCTGACCAGTGTGAAGTCCGGATCGTTCTGGATGGTGCGCAGCTGCTCCGAGGTCAGATCACGGGCGATATCGACATCGCCCTTCTTCAGCATCAGGAGCTGCGAAGCCGGATCGGTGACGTGGCGCAGGATGACGCGCTTCAGATTGCCCTTGTAGGGACCGTGCGGATTGACCGTCAGCGATATCGCTTCGCTCGCCTTCCAGGACTGAAGCTGGAAGCTGCCGGAGCCGGCGCTGTTCTTCTGCAGCCAGGCATTGCCCATGTCGCCGTTCACTTCATTGGCGAGCGCGACCTTCTTTTCGACCACCGCGGCGATATTGGCCGAGAGGCAGTAGAGCAGGAAGGCGATCGCGGTCGGCTTTTCGGTCGTCAGTGTCAGCGTTTCGGCATCGGTTGCAACGATGCGGCTTTCCACATTCTCGGCGGTGAAGCCGAACTGATTGATGATGAACGCGGCGCCCTTGTTCATCTTGATCGCGCGGTGCAGCGAGAAGGCGACGTCTTCGGTCGTGACGGGAGAGCCGCTTGCGAAGCTTGCCTTGGCAAGCTTGAAGGTGAAGACCTTGCTGTCGGCATCGGCAGCCCAAGATGCGGCCAGCACCGGATCGACCTTGGAGGGATCATCGGTGTTGGGACGCACCAGCTTCTGATACATGTTGCTGATGACTTCGCCGCCAACGGCTTCGAAGCTTTCATGCGGATCGAGGCTCGTCATGTTGTCGAGTTGCTGGGCAACGACAAGCACGTCTTTCGGCGTTGCGGCAAATGCCGATTCTGCAAGATCGAGATAGGACAGGAAGGGCAGCGTACCGCTGCCGATGAGAAACTGGCGTCTGGAAACCATGCGAAATCCCCTTTCACTCTTGCGGCAAAGGCTCGGTGGCAAGCAGACAAGGCTTGGCACGGCTCGGCCGCTATCGTATTTTCGCCCGGTTCTTTAACAGCGCCTATTGCGAGCGCCTAATTCCGTTTTTCGCAGAGCCTATGCGCGGTTTGCATTTGCTCGGCCCTGCAAGCTTGCCTACGCATGTATCAACGACAATTTTTGGAATGGAACATGACCCAATCTTCGCTCGTCCCCGTCTTCGATGGCCATAATGACGTGTTGCTGCGGTTGCGCCGCAGCAGTTCGAATTCCGTCAATGCCTTCCTGCAGGGCGAGGATGCGGGGCACATCGATCTGCCACGTGCGCGTCGTGGCGGCCTGGCCGGTGGGCTCTGCGCGATTTTCATCCCGTCCCCGGACCAGCCGCGCCCCGAAAACGTCGACTTTGTCACCCCCGCGCAACCCGATGCATTGAACGAGACGCTGGCGATGGCCCGGCTTCTTTTCGACATCGAAGCCCAGTCGGATGGCGGGGTGAAGGTTTGCCGCTCCGCTGCGGACATTCGCAGCTCGATTGCCGAAGGCCGTTTTGCCGCGGTTTTCCACATCGAGGGCGTGGAAGCGATCGGTGCCGATCTCGATGCGCTCTACGTTCTTCATCAGGCCGGGCTGCGCTCGCTCGGTCCGGTGTGGAGCCGGTCGAATGTCTTTGCTCACGGTGTGCCCTTCCGCTTCAACTCGACGCCCGATATCGGTGCCGGCCTGACCGATGCCGGCAAGGACCTGATCCGCGCCTGCAACGAGCTGAGGGTCATGATCGATCTCTCGCATATGAACGAGAAGGGCTTCTGGGAGATTGCGAAGCTTTCGAATGCGCCGCTCGTCGCCTCGCATTCCAACGCTCATACGCTCTGCCCGCACAGCCGCAATCTGACAGACAAGCAGCTCGATGCGATCGGCGAGTCGAACGGCCTAGTCGGTATCAATTTCGGGGTGCTGTTCCTACGCGATGACGGCGTGAAGAACGCCGACACGCCGCTTGATGTCCTCGTCCGACACGTTGCTTACATCGCCGAGCGGATCGGCATCGATCATGTCGCCCTCGGATCCGATTTCGACGGCACGACCATTCCGCAGGCGCTCGGCGATGCCGCTGGCCTGCCGAAGCTGATCGACGCCCTGCGCGCGCATGGTTTCGACGATCAGGCGATCGCAAAAATTGCCCATGAAAATTGGGTCCGCCTCCTGGAGCAGACCTGGGGCGGCTGAGACAGGGCGTCGTTTCGCCTATCGCTCTATGAGATTGATCGGCAAAGGATGCATTGGCCGCAATGTCACCTTCATGACCGGCTTGGGCTCTGGTTCGCTCGCGCCGGTCACCCGAAACTTCTGAAGCAGCACGGCAAGGATCGCAACGGCTTCCATCATGGCAAAGCCGTTGCCGATGCACACACGCGGTCCTGCGCCGAAGGGCATGAAGGCGAAGCGATGGCGGTTTCTCGCCGTCTCCGGCTCAAAGCGATCGGGGTCGAAGACCAGCGGATCCTCCCATATGGCGGCGTGGCGATGCACAGCGTAGATCGGAATGTAGAGGATCGTATCCGCCGGAATTGTATAGGCACCGAGCGTGAATTCGCGCACTGCCGTACGCGAGATGATCGGGGCGGGCGGATAAAGCCGCATGGATTCGGAGAAAACTTGCTTCGCATAGGTGAGCTTGCCGACATGGTCTGCGAGTAGAGGGCCACCTTCCGTTACCGCGGCGATTTCGTCGAAGAGCCTGGCCTGGCAGTCGGGGTGGCGAGCGAGAAGATGAAGTGTCCAGGCAAGGCCGAGCGCTGTCGTCTCGTGCCCGGCGGTGATGAAGGTCATCAGATTGTCGATGATCTCTTCATCGGTCATCATGCGGCCAGTTTCCGGATCGGCCGCCTCAAGCAGCATTGAAACAAGGTCGTGTCGTTCGATGCCGCTGCGTCTCCGTTCGGCAATCACCTTGGCAAGGGTTGCGCGCAGGAAGATGACGGCGGCTCTTGCCTTTTCCTTGCCGGGATGCGGCATCCAGCCGGGCGCGCCGACCAGCCCAAGTGCGAATTTCCAGCCGGTTGGCTTGAGATAATTGGTGATGTTGCGTTCGACCCTGTCGACATCGATCCCGTCGCCACCGGACATCATCGTCTCGACGATGATGTCGAAAGTGGTGCGCATCATTTCCTGGCAGAGGTCGAGGGGTTTGCCTTTGTGTGCGAGCCAAAGATCGCGCCGATGCTCTGCAGCCGCAATCATGGCAGGTTGAAGCTCAAGCAGCTTCTCGTGGCGAAAGGCACCGGCGACCGATTGGCGCTGCCATTTCCAATGCGCGCCGTCCGAGGTCAGGATGCCCTCGCCAAGTGCGGGACCGAGCAGTCGTCGCACATCTTCGCCCTTACCGAGCGCGTCGGAATTGCGGACGAGTGCCTGATAGATCAGCTCGGGATCGGCGAGGTAGAGCCGGGACTTCCCCGCCATTTGCGTGAATACGAAAGGCTCTTCGAAGATCTGGGGCGGCAACGCATCAAGAGGGTTGCGGATCAGAGAAAGAAGCACGCGCGGCATCGAGCGCTGCGTGAGCGGAAATGCGCCTGGCGACACACCTGCAATATCGACGCTTGCATTCATCCTTCAGTCTCCTTGTTCAACCGCACAAATGCCTGTAGATCAGGATTAAGGTGTTCACCTTAAAAAGATAAGATGAACGCTTTGGAGCTTCAAGGGGCAATGAGCGTGGCGGAAAATAAAGGTGGGGGACCAGGCCCGGTGGTACGGCTCGGTACACGCGAACGGATCCTCGTTGCGACATTGGCGCTCTTCAATCAGAAAGGGCCGGAGGCGGTCACGACTGCCGAGATCGCTAAGGCCGTTCACATAAATCAGGGCAATCTCTACTACCACTTTCGCACCAAAGAATCCCTCGTTTTGGCGCTGTTTGCCCGTTTCGAAGCCGATGCGTTGATGTTGGTCAAGGAGGCCGATGCCGTTCAGGGGGCGGATTCAAAAGCCTATGCCGGCTTTCTGCGCAAATGGTTTTCGCTCGTCTGGACTCATCGCTTCCTGTTTCGCGACATTCCGGGCCTGCTGGCGACAGCGCCGGCGTTGAGAGCGCCGATCCTGATGGTCAGTGGCGGCATGCGCCTATCCGTCGACGTCATTTTTCAGCGAATGGAAGATGCAGGTTTGATCAGCGTCGCTGACGAGGATCGCAAGCCGCTATTGACGAATATGTGGATCGTCTCGACCTATTGGGCTGTCTATCTCGGCCTGCAGGAGGGTGTTCACGAACTCGGCCCGCAACACGTCCATTGGGGACTGAGCCAGGTCTCGGGCCTGTTGCGGCCCTATCTTTCGGACGAAGCAAAAGCCGATCTTGACGCAATGCTTTCAGAGCCCTTTGCCTGAGTTCTGAAAGCCGCCGTCGGGTCTGGATGGTCCTGGTCAGGATGCCTGCGCGACGACATCGCGAAGATTGCGATAGCCGGCCGCCGGATGCGGCGCGGCGAGCCGTGGGGCGCTGCCGCCGAGCTTTTCGCGTAGCGTCCCCGCGCTATAGTCTGTCTTGTAGACGCCGCGCTTTTGCAGTTCCGGAACCAGAAGGTCGACGGCATCCTCGAAGCTTTCGGGCGTGACGGCGTAGGCGAGATTGAAGCCGTCCACATCGGTATCCTCGATCCATTCCTGCATCAGATCGGCCACCGTCTGTGGCGAGCCGACGAAGACCGGGCCGAAGCCGCCGATACCAACCCAGTCAGCCATCTCGCGCACCGTCCATTGTTTGTCCGGGTCGATCGTCGTGAAGGTCTCGACGGCAGACTGGACCGCGTTTGTATAGCGATGGCGAAGGACTTCATCGGGGGAAAATTGCCCGAAGTCGATGCCGGTCCAGCCTGAGATCAGCGTCTGGGCGCCTTCGAGGGAGACGTATTGCCGGTATTCGTTGAACTTGCGCTGCGCTTCGGCATCGGTCTCACCGAGGATCACGGTCTGCAGGTTGAAGGAAAGGATTTCGCGGGGATTGCGGCCGGCGCGCTCGGCGGCTTCGCGAACATTGGCGACATAGCGCTTCAGCACCGCCTTTGAGGGTGCCGCCACGAAGATGCATTCGGCATGGGCGCCGGCGAAATCCTTGCCGCGGCTGGACGAGCCAGCCTGATAGAGCACCGGTGTGCGCTGTGGCGACGGCTCGCTCAAGTGAATGCCGGGAACAGTGAAATGCTTGCCGGAATGCCGGATGGGATGGACCTTTTCCGGCCGGGTGAAGATGCCCTTCTCGCGATCACGGATAACCGCGTCGTCTTCCCAGCTGCCTTCCCAGAGCTTGTAGCAGACTTCGAGATATTCTTCCGCCAGGCCGTAACGATCGTCATGTTGCGTTTGGGCAGCTTGACCGATGTTGAGGGCGCCGCTGTTCAAATAGGATGTAACAATATTCCAGCCGACACGACCCTTGGTCAGATGGTCGAGTGTCGAGATGCGCCGCGCAAAGGTATAGGGGTGCTCGAAGGACAGCGAGGCGGTCAGGCCGAAGCCGAGATGCTCCGTCTCGTAAGCCATGGTTGGAATGAGCTGCAGCGGGTCGTTGACCGGCACCTGTGCGGAATGGCGCAGTGCCGCGTCGACATTGCCGTTCAACACGTCATAGACGCCAAGCACATCAGCGATGAACAGCCCGTCGAACTTGCCGCGCTCCAGCGTCTTTGCCAGATGGACCCAATAGTCGAGGTCCTTGTAGGTCCAGGATTTGTCGCGCGGATGGCGCCAAAGCCCCGGTGACTGGTGTCCGACGCAGTTCATATCGAAGGCATTGAGCCTGATTTCGCGGGTCATCTCTATTGTTCCTGCATGATTTCAATGAGCCGGCGCTTAGGCACCGACGGCTTTCTTGTTGACGAAGCTGAAGGCGAGCACGGCGAAGATCAGCAATCCGGTGCCGACCTGCTGCCAGTAGAAGTTCAGGCCCGTCAGCAGCAGGCCATTGGCGACGATGCTCAAGAGCAGAACTCCAAGCACCGTGCCTGCGACGTTCGGGCGTCCAAGGGGTGAAAAGGTCGTGCCGATGAAGGTGGCGCCAATGGCATTCAGCATGAAGCCGTTGCCGGACGAGGGGATATAGACCGTCACCGTCGCTGTCAGGATCAGCCCGGCAAACGCGGCTATGATACCGGCGAGAACGAAGGTAGCGGCGACATGCGCTCGAAGCGCAATTCCCGAATAGCGCACCGTCCGCGGCTGGATGCCGATTGCGAGGACCACGCGCCCGAAGCGCATCCGGGCGAAGAGCAACGCAGCGGCGACGATGATGATCGCCGCGATCAGGAGTGGCACGGGAACACTGCCGATCGTGCCATGTCCGATGAAGCGAAATGCCTCGGGGACGCCGGATGGCGAGAGATAGACCGGATTGCCGCCGCCCGTCAGCAGTTGTTGGATGCTGCGCCCGATGAACAGCGTCCCAAGCGTTGCCAGGAATGGCGACACGCCGATACCGGAGATCAAAACAGCATTGAACGCCCCGACCAGTGCCCCGGCGCCAAGGCCCGCCAAAGCCGCCAGCGGCACGGACAAGCCGGCCAGAATGCCCGAGACGAAGGCAAAGCTTGCAAAATCGACTGCGGTGCCGACGGAAAGATCAATGCCACCCGTCGCAACGGCAAAAGTCATGGCGATCGAAACGATGGCGAGTAGCGTGAAATTGTTGACGAGAATGCTCTGCAAATTACCGGCGCTGAGGAATGTTGGGGCAGCCACTGAGAAGAGTGAGAAGACGGCAACAAGCGCGACAATGAGGCCATAGCGAGCAATGCCCGCAAGAGGCCTTCCTGAAACGGCGACGGACATGTCATATCTCCCGTTTGCGCAGCAAAGTGGTGGCCGAAACGACGACCAGGATGAGCAGGCCCTGAACGCCGCTGACGAGCGTGCTCGGCAGGTTCAAAAGCTGGAAGCCGTTGATGAGGAAACCGACGAACAGGGTCGATATCAACGTTCCGCCAATCGTCGGCACCAGGCGGCGTGAGAAGACCGAGCCAAGCAGAGCCGTCACCACCACAGGAAGCAGCATCTCGCCTGAGCCGGTCGTGCTGCCGCTGAGATAGGACACCGACAGGATGCCGGCGATCCCGCCGCAAAGTCCGCTGGCGACGAAAGCACCCGCAACCAGTTTCTTCAACGGAAGGCCTGCTGCCCGCGCAGCATCAGGAAATTCACCGACGGCGTAGAGCCGCAGGCCCAGCGGGGTATATTGGACGATCGCCGCAGCGATGACCGCAAAACCGATCAGCACATAAGCGAGAATAGGTATGCCGAAGGCGTCCGAAGCGGAAAGCGTCGTCAGGAAATCTGTCGTGGCGGGCAGGACGGTATTCTGAGTGAGGACAAGCTCCAGGCCAGCGATGATGTTCATCACCGCAAGCGTCGCTAGCAGGGGTACGATACCTGCCAGCACGATCGCCAGAGCGTTGACGACGCCGATTGCCAACCCTGTAGCGAGCGCGCCTACGGTCGCCGCCAGGTCACTGAAACCCAGCTGGATTAGCGTGGCGTAGACAGCTGCGCTGAGACCCATATTGGCGGCCAGCGACAGGTCGATCCCACCCGTGACTACATTGGAGCCGCCAGCAATCAGCACGATCGTCAGGCCAATGGCAAGGACGCCAGAGATGGCCGATTGGCCGAGTACATTGCCGATATTGCCGACGCTCAGGAAGTAAGGTGCGATCAGCGAGAAGATCACTAGGATCGATAGGAAGGCGAGCAGGGAGCCGAAGCGTAGGGTTGCGGCGGCGAGCTTGCCGGTTGAAGGTAGCGCTCTTGTGCCGCGAATCTCGGGGAGGGAGGCAAGCTGGACGTCAGCCGACATGACGCAATCCTTCTATGGCTCCAGTCGCTGCTGACAGGACTTCGTCCGTTGTGGTTTGGGAAGAAACGAATTCACGGGTTAGGCGACCGCGGAAGAGCACGAGAATTCGGTCGGTTATGCCGACGAGTTCAGGCAGGTCCGACGACAGCACGATTACACCCGCACCGCGAGCGGCAAGCTCGCCGATAAGCGAATAGATCTCCACCTTGGAGCCGATATCGACACCGACTGTCGGTTCATCCAGCAAATAGATCTCCGACTTTCGGCTCAGCCATTTGGCGATCGCAACCTTTTGCTGGTTGCCGCCCGACAGCGTGCGGACCAGGGCGTCTCTTCCTGCCGTCTTGATCTGCAGGCGCTTGATGAGCTCGTCCGTATCGCTTGCTTCGCGCTTGCGATCGAGAAAGCCGAAGCGCGTGTAACGGGCAAGGCTCGATAGCGTGATGTTCTCTCGGACACTGAGATCCAGGCCGACGCCATGCCCACGGCGATCCTCCGGCACCAGCGCCAACTGATGATCGACTGCCTCGCCTGGGCTTCGCGGCTTCACGGCTTTCGTATCGATCTCGATCTCGCCGCCCGTCGCTGCCTGCAGTCCGAAGAGGGTTCGGACGAGATCCTTTGCTCCAGAGCCGAGCAGCCCGGTAATGCCGAGGATTTCGCCGTGACGCAGCGTGAAGCTGACATCATGGAAGCGGTTGGCTGCCGCGAGATTGCGAACCTTTAAGATTTCGGCGCCCAGGTCTAACTGCCGCTTGGGGAACATCTCGCCTAAATCCCGCTCGACCATCAGCGTTGTTATGCCGTTCGCCGAGGTCTCGCTCATAGGCAGCGAAGCGACATCGGCGCCATTGCGCAACACTGTAACATCGTCGCACAAAGCCTCGATTTCATTGAGGTAATGCGAGATGTAGATGATGGTTACACCTTCGCTGCGCAGGCGGTGGATGAGACGGAATAGAATATCCGCTTCCTGGCGCACCAAGGCCGCGGTCGGCTCGTCGAAGACAAGAATCCTTGGCTGATGCAGCAGTGCCCGGGTGATTTGGACGATCTGCTGCTCGGCTGTCGAGAGCTCGCTGATCAAAGCATTCCTCGGCAAATCCACGCCAAAATAATTGGCGAGGATTTCTTCAGCCCGTCGCTGCATCGAGCCTCGGTCGAGGAACGGTGTGCCCGCCAAGCGCAACTCTCTGCCGAGAAACAGGGTCTCTCCCACGGTAAAGGTCGGCACGAGGAGTCGGTCCTGGTGGATGAAATGGATGCCAAGTTCTTCGCATAGATGCGGTGTCAGCCGATCGTATTCGCGCCCCTCGATTTCAATGCGACCTTCATCCGGCCTGTGCAGACCGGCTAGGAGTTTGATCAAGGTCGATTTGCCTGCCCCGTTCTGCCCGACAAGGCCATGCACGGTGCCGCGGCGCACAGCGAGCGAGGCCCCAGCCAACGCCTGTGCGCCGCCAAAGCGCTTCACGATGCCATCGAAGCGAACGATGTGCTCCGAGCTTTCAGTCGTTGGTGGAAATTCGCTCGCCGTCATTGCAAAAGGCCCTCGCATTCAATGTGGCGACGCGACGGAAGCCGCATCGCCGGTCCACGCATCAACCGATGCCGAGCTTCTTGACGATGTCGGTGACGTTGCTCTTGTTGGCGAGGAGCGCAGGCACATAGGTCTCGCGCGGCAGCGTCTGACCTGCCAGAAGCTTTGCGACGTTGCGAATGGCCGTGCGGCCGATTTCCGCGGGTTGCTGGGCGGCATCTGCGCCAGCGGGCGAGTTTGGATCGGCTACCAGCTGCAGCACTTCCGGGCTTCCGTCGACACCGTAGGTGCGGATTTCGGTGCGGCCGGCGGCGGCGAGTGCCTGAGTGGCGCCGAGCTGGGGAATATCCCAGGCGGACCAGATGGCCTTGATCGAACCCTTTTCCGGATACTTGTTGAGGATCGCGGTGATCTGCGTGAAGGCGTCCTGAACCGTATTCGGAATGACGTCCCGGAGTTCCGGTTGGATGATCTTCACCTTGGGGAAATACTTGACGACATTGACGAGCTGATCGTAGCGGATCGCACAGGGCGTCACGCCATAGAAGCCGTTGAAGACGATGATATTGCCTTCGCCGCCGATATCGGAAACGAGCTGCAGCGCCAGATCCTTGCCGATGCCCCAGTTGTCCGACGTGGTGTTGTTGATTGAGTTCGTGGATCCAACATCCACCGTCAAGACGGGAATTCCCGCGTCCCGTGCCTTCTTCAGCCATGGATCGATAACACTCAGCGTGCCGAGAATCTGGACGATTGCATCCGGCTTTTGTGCAATCAGCGTCTGCAGTTGCGATACGAGCTTGCCATCATTTCGGCCGGCGTCGACAGCGATCGGTGTGCCGCCCAGTTTCTTTACCTCGTCGATCTGGGCGTTGTAGGCCTGCAGATCGAAATAGTGATCGGTGCCGGTCGCGCTGATCGCGATGCGTTTGCCCTTCAGGGACAAGGCATCATCCGCGGCTGAAGCCTTGCTCGAAATAATCCCCGCCGTTGCCAGGGCGGCGCCGGCGGCGGTCAGTCTCAAAATATCCCGGCGCCCAAAGCCGGTCGTGTTTTTCTCGGTCATGTAGGTATGTCCTCTCCAGCAATGCATACGAAACAATAGAATATAAAATAGATAGATTTTACGGCTTTAAGGGAGAAACGATTTTCCAAAACCGCCGGGCGGGAGGGAATATCCGTGAGCGGCAAACCGTGTGCGCAGATCGGCGTTTGCTGCAACCTGCCTAAAACGGGTGGAGCGGCCGCAATCTTCCGATCGCATCTGTTGGCGCAATTGGCCCGCTACTGTGCCTTTGAGGCAATGCCTTGCCGTCTGGTCTTTCCTCGGAGAACAAAGAATCTCCGAAGTTCGCCAAAATCGGATGATTTAATCTACTAAAAACATAGAGATTATATCTAATAATTGCATGCGTCGCGGGATTGTCCGTCAGACGACGCTCCAGATCGATCGCGAGGTTCGCTAAGATGAAGTCCCTTTCAAGGCTTGCCCTGTCAGCCGCGGCAGTTTCTCTCTTCTTTTCGCAGGCTGCGCTAGCGGGCGGCGTCAGCGGCGCGCCTGCTCCCTTTGACAAGGGCGGCGTGAAGGTTGCGCTGATCAGCTACATTTCCGCAGGCGATTTCTTCCAGGCTTATCAGGCCGGAGCCGAGGCGCAGGCGAAAGCGCTTGATATCGATCTGCGCGTCTTTCCTGGACGCCAGAATGCCGCCGAGCAGCGGGAGCAGATCTTGCAGGCGATCAACCTTGGCGTCTCCGGCATTGTCATCGATCATGGTCTGCCGGAATCGCTAGGCGACGTCGTCCAGAAGGCGCTGGACAAGGGCATCAAAGTTGTCGCCTTCGACGTCAATCTCAACAATCCGAAAATCCCGCAGGTCGAACAGAGCGATCACCAGCTGGCCGAACTCGCGCTGAAGCAGGTCGCCAAGGACAATGGCACCAATTTCAAGGCGGGCTATGTCTATGTTGCCGGCTTTGCACCGCTCGATCGCCGCAACGAGGTCTGGGACACGTTCAAGAAGCAGAATGCCGGCGTGATCGAGAAGGCGCGCTTCGGCAATGTCAGCGATACGACGGCAACTTCGACGGCCGATCAGGCGAAGGCGGCACTGACCGCAAATCCTGAAATCAGCGTCATTTTCGCCCCCTACGACGAGTTTGCGCGCGGCGTGAAGCTCGCCGCCAACGATCTTGGCATCGCAAACAAGCTGAAGATCTATTCGGCCGACGTCTCAACGGCCGATATCCAGGAAATCACCGAGCCCGGCAGCCCCTGGGTCGCGACAGTCGCAACCAATCCCGCCGTCGTGGGAGCCGTTTCCATTCGCGCGGCAGCGCTGCAGATCGCAGGACAGGAAGTGCCGCACCAGATTGCCGTCAAACCGACGCTCCTGACCCAGGAAGGGCTGCGTGCCGCCGGCGTCAAGACGATCGAGGAGCTGGCGCAGAAGGTTCCGGCCTTCAACGCAAGCGACGCGGTGACGGCCAGCTGGATACCGCAGAAACTTTTCTAAGGTCGACTTGTGGCGGCTCACGTTCCGCCACATCGCACCAAATAACCGGAGTTCAGATATGAGCCAGTCCAACGTCGTGTTTGCGGGCAATCGGAATGTCACGCGGGAGAGCCTCTTTGCCAGGGCTGAGGAAATTGCGGCCGACCTGTCCAGACGCGCTGCCGAGCTAGACCGAGAGGGCCGGCCGCCGCTTGGCGAGATCGTCAAGCTGAAGAATGCGGGTCTGTTGAATGCATTGCATGGACAGCAGATTGGCGGCGGCGGCCTCGACTGGGTTGACGGCCTGCGGCTTGTGCGCATTCTTGCCCGTGGTGAAAGCTCCATCGGTCAGCTTCTCGGCTATCACTACGTCAATAGCCAATACATCTATTGGGCTTTCGACGAGGCGCGTGCACAAGAGCTTGCCCGCGAGACAGTCGCCAGCAGCCTCTATTGGGGGGCTGCCGTCAATCCGCGCGACCCCGGACTAATTTTGACGCGCCGTGGCAACGGCTATGTTTTGAACGGCCGCAAGTCCTTCTCGACCGCCGCACGCGTCTCCGACTATATCAATGCCAATGCTGCGCTCGATGACAGGATCGTCGGTTTCGCCGTTCCGACCGATCGGGCGGGCTACAAGGCCAATGACGACTGGGACAATTTTGGCCAGCGTCTGTCCGACAGCGGCAGCGTCGAATTCCATGATTTTCCGGTTTACGAAGAGGATCTGGACAAGGCGGCATCGACCGGTGGCGAGACGCCCGTGCTGGCGACCTTCAACACGCCCCTTATTCAGCTGGTCTTCGTAAATTTCTATTTGGGCACTGCCGAAGGCGCGCTGCGTGAGGCCGTCGACTACGTGCGGACGACCACACGGCCATGGATAACCTCCGGTGTCGAACGGGCGGCTGACGATCCTTATATTCTCGAGCGTGTCGGCGAATTTACCGCCGCTCTGAAAGCCTCCGCGGCCCTGGCTGATCATGCGGCGGCGACCGTACAGGCCGTT
Source organism: Rhizobium sp. ASV8 (assembly GCF_016429255.1). Lineage (GTDB taxonomy): Bacteria > Pseudomonadota > Alphaproteobacteria > Rhizobiales > Rhizobiaceae > Rhizobium. The sequence goes on along the minus strand of NZ_JAELUG010000063.1, from coordinate 8,652 downwards.
CTTGCCAAAGGGCAAAAGGCGACGGCGCGAGAGCGAGGGGAGGTGGCCGCGGAAGCCTATGCGGCCAAAGTCAACGCCACGCATGTTGCCCTGGATATCACCTCGCGGGTTTTCGAGCTGACAGGCGCACGATCAACTGCGGAAAAATACCGCTTCGATCGCTTCTGGCGTAACGTCCGTACGCATACCTTGCATGATCCGGTCTTCTATAAGGCGAAGGAAGTCGGAGAATTCATTCTCAATGACAGGATCCCAGAGGTGAGCCTCTACAGCTAAGCCATTGACGCTGAAGGCATGCTCAGACGAGAATCCGGCCAGTGACCGGTGAAAACCTCCAATCGGTCCGCAAGGATCGCATGGAGGTTTTTTATTGAAAGCCGAATTTGCCACGCAACCTGCGTGTGTTCAAAGCGCGCGCAGGTGCCGTCTGCTTGCACTATTGACGTGCAACTGGCTCTCAATCCAATATCGATAGGCGGACGGTGTCTTCCATAAGGTGTTTCGCATTTTTCTATAAAGTCATCGGAGGTCGGACACCGTAACCTGCATGTCTCGTTTGGAGGAAATGAGAAACGCAAAGGTATGGAGGAGTTTACCTTGGCAGTACCCGCAGAGGAAAATACCGCGTATTTATCCCCCGAGGATGAAAAGCTCGGTTTCGGCGCCAATCTGGCCTACGGCTTTCAGCATGTTCTCACGATGTATGGCGGTATCGTTGCCGTTCCCCTGATTATCGGCCAGGCATCGGGCCTCGCACCCGCCGACGTTGCCCTGCTTGTCACGGCGTCGCTCTTTGCCGGTGGCCTTGCGACCATTCTGCAGACGATCGGGCTTCCGTTCTTCGGTAGTCGCCTTCCTCTCGTGCAGGGCGTATCCTTTTCTGGCGTCGCGACCATGATCGCCATTACCGGACATGGCGGCATCCAGGTCGTTCTCGGCGCGGTTATCGCAGCGTCGATCATCGGGTTTGCCATTACACCGGTGTTCTCGCGCATTACGCGCTTCTTTCCACCGCTCGTCACCGGCATCGTCATTACCACGATCGGGTTGACGCTCATGCCGGTTGCCGCGGGCTGGGCCATGGGCGGCAACAGGAACGCGCCGGAATTCGGCAGTCAGGCCAATATTCTGCTTGCCGCCGCAACGCTTGTGATTGTGCTGCTGCTCAGCAAATTGGGAAGTGCGGCTATATCACGACTTTCGATCCTGCTTGCCATCGTCATCGGAACAGGCATTGCCTATGCGCTCGGGATGACCGACTTCTCACGCGTGGCAAATGGGCCTTTCGTCGCCCTGCCTCAAATCTTCCATTTCGGCTATCCGATATTCGATGCCGCCGCGATCCTCTCGATGTTCATCGTCATCATGGTGATCCTCGTCGAAACGTCAGCCGACATTCTCGCTGTTGGCGAGATCGTCGGGACGAAAGTCGACGCGCGTCGGCTTGGCGACGGTCTGCGCGCAGACATGCTGTCCAGCATGATCGCTCCGGTTTTTGGTTCTTTCACACAAAGTGCCTTTGCGCAGAATGTGGGCCTGGTCGCCGTGACCGGCATCAAGAGCCGCTATGTCGTAGCAACCGGTGGTCTGTTTCTCGTCGCCCTGGGATTGCTGCCCGTCGTGGGCCGCATCGTTGCGGCGGTTCCAAGCTCGGTTCTTGGCGGAGCTGGCCTCGTTCTGTTTGGAACGGTTGCCGCCAGCGGGATCAGAACGCTCGCCAAGGTCGATTATGAGAACAACATGAATCTCATTATCGTGGCGACCTCGATCGGCTTCGGCATGATCCCGATCGCATCGCCGACCTTCTACGAGCATTTCCCGCAATGGGTCGTCACCATCTTCCACTCCGGCATCAGCTCGGCGGCATTGATGGCAATCACGCTCAATCTCCTGTTCAACCATCTGAAGGCCGGAAATTCCGATCAGCAGTCGGTATTCGTTGCAGGCACGGAGCGTTCGATCCGATATCAGGACATCGCCGTTCTCCACGATGGCGACTATTTCCTCAACGGCAGGCTCTATGACGCCAATGGCTCGGAGGTCCCGCTCGTCGTCGCAGAGGCTCATTAGCACCGGATACTCAAAACGGCCTGAGAGCGCCTCCACGCTTTCAGGCCGTTTTTCTATGCTTGCGTGACGCTTCGTTTCGATGGGTGGCCCCTGCTCGGGCGCTTGCTTAAAGCGCGCCGTTCTTCGGTGGAATGACGTCGTTGAGATGGTAGTTGCCGACGACATGATATTTCCAGCGAACGGGATCGTGGAGCGTATGGGTGCGGGCATTGCGCCAGTGCCGATCAAGATTGAGATCGAGCTTGACCGATGCCGTGCCGGCAAGCTCGAACAGCGTGTTGGTGGCCTCGATGGCGATCTCCGTTGTCAGCACTTTGGCTGCCGCAACGGCCAAGGTTGCTTCGATCACTCTCTTTTCCGTGGTCTCGACCTGTGCGGCATCAACCTTGCGGCCGGCGTGCTCGATGGTCGCGGTTGCGGCCTCCAGCCGGATGGCGATCTGGCCGATTTTGGTGATCGTCAGCGGATCGTCGCTGGCGCGCTCGACACCGCTATCCATCCAGGGGCGCGCTCTCGTTTTCACGAAATCCAGCGTCTCGGCAAATGCGGCGCGGGCAATGCCGAGATCGATGCCGGCATGGATGATCTGGCCGACCGAGCCGATGGTCGTTGGCCGCTCGAAGCCCTTGTGATGAAGGACCACGAAATCGGCGTTCACATAGACATTGTTGAGAACAGTGGTGCCGCTGCCGGTCGTGCGCTGACCAAAGCCATCCCAATCGTCGATGATTTCAACGCCCTCGGTGCCTTTGGGCACGAAGGCCATGATGAGCTTTTCGCTTTCGTCGAGTGCAAAGACCGTGATCCAATCGGCAAAGAGAACGCCTGTCGAATAGAATTTTTGTCCGTTGATACGATAGCCGGGACCGTCCCGTGTGATACGCGTATTATAGTGTCCGACCGTCTTCGTGCCGCGCTCCGACAATGCGTTGCCGAAGCGGTCGCCGGCCAGGGCGCGACCGAAGAAGTAGCGTTTCTGATCTTCCGAACCGTCGACGCGCAAGGCCTCCAGAATATAGAAATGATTCTGCGGGATCTGCCCGATCGACCCGTCTGCCTGGGCGAGGATCGCGGTGATTTCAGCGAGCGTGGCGTTGGAGACGTCAAGTCCGCCATATTCCTCAGGAACTGTGATCGCTAGCAGTCCCGACTGCGCCAAAGTGTCCATCTCGGTGAAGGGGAGCTGTCTTTCGCTGTCGCGGTCCGACGCCGTCGACGCGAAGTGCACGGCAAGTTCGCGAGCAACGGCGAGCGCCTGCTGCTCCGTCTGAAGCAAGGTCGCGTGAGGGTGCTTCGAGTTAAGATGGTGCAATTGCGCGTTCATGGGGGACTCCGATTTCATTCGGCGTCACGATGCCGCATTCAAAGCCGTGCTTCGAGGAAAGGCATTTCGTTTTTATAGATCGGTCCGCGGCTTCTTTTCTTTATCGGTAGAAATAATAGACAATAAGCACCCGAAGACCGCGCGATACGATCGTTAACAGATCTTGCCTATGCCTCATAGCCGTCCGGCGCGCCAGTCTTCGAAGCGGGCATGCGCAAGCGCCAGCGAGGCAACAATCGGAGTGAGACGATGGAAAGGTAGGGTACGGCCGGTCTGCAGCGGGATGGGCAGGGATTGGGCCTGCTCGCCAAGCGCCAGTCTGGCAAGAAGGTGACCCAGCTGAGCCGTCATGGCGATTCCGCGACCGTTGCAGCCGATGCCGCCGAAGAAGCCGTCGCCAAAGCGGTAGAGCCGTGGCAGGAAATCCGGTGTCATGATGGCAGTTCCGGTCCAGACGACCTCGACGCCAGGATGGCGGGGCAGACGGAGTTCCGATGCAAGCCTGTCGACGACTGCTCGCCCAACCCGCTCAAAAGCTCCTAAGGGATTGATGGCCATGCCGCCGCTGATCAGTCTGTTGTCGCGATCGAGCCGGTAGGTGAAAAGATTGGAACGGGTATCGCCAACGGGGCGGCGATGCGGCGAGATGCGGGCAATCGTTTCCGCATCGAGCGGCTTGGTGGCTACTTGATAGACCCGGAGCGGCACGCCGGTCCGCCCCATGCGCGAGGCAATACCGCCCGTGAACGCATTCGTTGCGAGAAGGACGCTGCCCGCTTCGACCTGCTGACCTGCGAGAGTGATCCGCCAGGTGCCGCCATGTCGTTCGACGCGATCGACCGAGCTGCTTTCACGGATCATGCCGCCATGTCGCGTCACGGCGCTGGCGAGGCCATAGAGATAGTTCAAGGGGTGAATGGTTCCGCCGGAATGATCGATCAAGCCACCGGAATAGAGATCCATTCCGGTTTCGCTTTGGATCTCCCGCGCATCGAGAAACTCGACCGGGCGGCCAAGCTCTGTCCAATCGCGAACTCGCTGTCTCAGGATGCGAGCCATGTCGTCGCCATAGGCAGGTTGCAGCCAGCCGGTTTGAGCAGCATCACATTCAATGCCTTCTTCGGCAATGGTCGCAAAGACCTGATCCGCCCCGGCCCCGACGAGCGACAGGAGCGCATCCGCCTTCTCGCGAGGCAGTTTCTGCCGAACCGTGGCCGGATCCGCCTTGGCGAAATTCGGGACGACGAAGCCGGCATTCATGCCGCTGGCGCCGGCACCCAATCGTCCTGCTTCCAGAACGCAGACGGAGCGGCCGGCGCGCGCTAGATGAAGCGCCGCTGTCAGGCCCGTGAAGCCGCCGCCGATTACGGCCACGTCGCACCGTGAAGGCAGTGTGAGGGCAAACTCCGGAGGCGGGTTGGCCGTCAGCGTCCATAGCGTCGGATTGGTGGGGCGAGCAATGCTGCTGGGCATTCGCGGATGATCTTCCAAAACCTAAGCCAGACCGCTGTCTCGATATGTCGGCCGATGAAAGGATATGTTGGTCTCTGTTTTCCGAGCGAGGTGCCCGTGCAGGCACCTCGCCATGTTTTCAATGGCTTCCATCGGCTTACTTGATCTTGTCCTTAAGGGCCGCAACGTCTTCCATCTTCAGCTCGCCATCGGTGGTAACCTTGCCATCGGCAATCTTCCACAGACGGAACGGGCCGGTGATGTCGCCATACTGATCGAAGGAGACAGGTCCGATGACGCCCTCGTAGCGGATCGGCTTGCCTTCCTTGATCAAGCCTAGAGCCTTGGCGAACTCTTCCTTGCCGGCATAGATCGGCGTGCCCTTCGGGTCGACCACCTTGTAGATATCGTCCTTCAGCTTCGAGGTGTCGTCGCCGGCGATCGCAAGCGCAAGACCGACGATCGCGCCGGCGTCATAGGCGCGGTCTGCAGCCGGGTTGGTCGGCTCGATGCCGGAGAAGGTCTTGTAGTTCTTATTGAAGTATTCCGTCGAGGGCGTCGGTGTCGTGCCGGAGGAGGTGCCATAGGCGTCCTTGAGATAATCGGCTCCGACGGAGTCGATAAAGTCCGGGCTGTTCATGCCGTCATTGAGCAGGAATTTCTGCGGGCCGCCCTGGGAGATCCATGTGCGGGCGATGGTCGCGCCGTCGACCGGCGTGCTAACGAGATAGAGGCCGTCCGGGCTGCCCGCCATGCCGGCAGTGACTTCCGACGCATAGCTCGACTGCTTTTCGTTATAGGGCGTCGTCGAAACGATCGTGCCGCCAAGTGCCTTGTAGGCCTTCGAGAACTCGGCGACCATGTTGACGCCGAAGTCGCTGTTCACGTGAATGATCGCGAGCTTTTTGAAGCCTTTGTCGATGGCGTATTTGGCTGCGGCGATGCCCTGTAGCGAGTCCGAGGTGATGGTGCGGAAGAAGATGCCGTTGGTCTTGCCTTCGCGTCCGAGCGCCGTCAGCGTCGGCGAGGAGGCGGCAGGCGAGATCTGCACGATCTTGGCGGGCGCCGTCACGGAGGTCAGGATCGGGATCGTGACCGAGGAAATGATACCGCCGATAACGGCGGGAACCTTCTTCACTTGCACGAGCTGCGTTGCCGCATCGACGGCAACGTTGCCTTGGCTCTGGCTGTCGCGCGTGTCCGTCACCAGATCGCAGCCATGAGCTCCGCCCGCGGCGTTGATATCACGGAAGGCCATTTCGACGGACTTTGCGCCCGCCTGGCCATATTCGCCGGCGGGGCCGGTCAGTTCCATCACGAGACCGACCGTCACCTTGCAATCGGCGGCATTGGCGGCATCTGCTGCTGCCAGAAGGGCCAGAGCCGTCGTGATTTGAAATATCGTCTTCTTCATCTTTGTTCCCCTTGTTCGGTCAACGATTTTCATTCTGTTTTGCGAACCTGTCAGTTGTCCGGCATCTGCAGCCAGGTTTCCTGCAGATGCTGCCATTCGACGCCGTTGGGTGCCGATGAACTTGCGGTAAAGAGTGCGCTCGCCTGACGCTTGCTGTATTTGCCGGCGCGCGATTGAGCCTCGATATAGATCAGGACGATCGTGTCCGCGGTTTCATAAGTCGCGCGGATATCCGAAATCTCGATGGTGAAATTACCTTGAAAAGTCGCCCGGTTCGCGCGGATCAATTCGATGGTCTCGGCGCGGTCGAAGACACGCCCGGTGGGCGGGATCATGTGAAAAGCCCGACCGAATGTGCGCTCGCAGCGGCCGAAATCGACGCCATCCGCCGTTGCAGCATCATACCAGCCTTCGAAAAAGCGATGGAAGTCGAGGACCTCGGTGCTGGCCTTCTGAAAGAGAGAGGGTTCCTGGCTCATACTTTCCCCGCATTGAGATTGTAGTGCATGATCGAGCCGTGCCTGCCGGTGCGATCGCGTTCCAAGGTGTAGACGTCGCCCTCAAGACCAGGCCCCTGGGCGATCACGCCGGCGATCTGCCGACGATCATCATCTGACAGCGCAATATCCATGATCTTGGCATTGGCAAGCGCATGCGCCTGATTGCGCGCGCCGACGATAACGGCGGCCACCTGTGGCTGTCCAAGTACCCAGGCACTGGCAATCGTGGCTATATCGACGCCATGCCGATCCCCAATGGCTTTCAGCGTGCCGAGCAACGACTGGAACAGATCCCAGCCACCGAAATCGTCGATGATCAGCTTGTACTTGACGAGCGAACGGTTCTCGAGCGGCATCTCAGGTTCAGGCTGGCCAAGCCATTTGTCGCTGAGGAAACCGCCGGCCACCGAGCCGTAGCACAGGAATTTCACGTCCTTCTCGACCGCGAGCTTTGCGAGGCTATGCGCCGGGCGCTGATCGAGAACGGAATACTGCAGCTGCTGACTGACCAACGGAATGCCGGCGGCGAGGATCTCCGCCATATGCGGCGTGTCGAAATTCGTGGTGCCGACATTGCGCACCTTGCCTTCCCGGCGCATCTCGTCAAGCCAGCCGAGTGCGTCGAGGTAGCCTGACAGCGAATAGTCCCACCAGTGAAACTGCACCAGGTCGAGTTGTTCGGTCTTCAGTTTGCGCAGCGATTTGTCGACGATGCCGCGAATGTAGTCGCGATTGATCGAGCCAAGCTTTTCCAGATCCGGTACGAGCTTGGTGTGGACTTTCATGGCCCCAGCCGCTTCTGCCCCGCGCTCGTTTCGAAGCCGCTCGCGCGCCTCGCCTATCAGCTCCTCGACGCCGGTATAGATGTCGGCGCAGTCATAGGTGCGGATACCGACGTCGAAAGCGGCGATCAGGTCGGTGACGGCTTGGGCGCGGTCGATAGCGCCATGCCCGCCGGCAAGCTGCCAGCCGCCGCGAATGACACGGGAGATCTTGTATCCGGGGCTCAGCTCAAAAGTCTTGGCGGTCATACGGTTCATTCTCCTTCGGGCAACGGCACGGCTGTCGTTTCGGCGTGGCTGAAGCGCCGCTTGCCTGTTCTGACGATCCGCAGCCGGCTTGCGCAGTTCGGGTCGGGGCAGGCGATTTCTGCGTCCGACGTCATCCAGTCGTTCCTGTGGGTTGGCCGCTGCTTGGCTGCGAGCAACGGCAGCACGGCCGATATCGAGTAGATCGAAAACCCCTGGCCCGAAGGCATGGAGAGCATTTCGCCCTTGAGCTCGAAATAGTCGCCCGGCTTGGCGCCGCAATAGATCGGCTTGCCCTCAGGAATGACGGCCTCGATCCTGAGATCGAACAGCTCGAAACTATCATCGGCTACGGCTGTCATCTCAAATCTCCGCACGTTCGAAGGTGACGTCGCAAGCGCCGTTGCGGCGGATGACGCCGCAGGCGGCCGCAAACTGCTCGCGCTCTTCTGCACGCACCTGCGCGACGACACTGCCGGCGAGCCAGCCGATCGGGAAAAGCAGGCGAGCGCCCTGTCCGTAGAACAGGCCGATATCGAAGATCGCATCGGGATTGCCGCCCCACATGCGTGGTGGCACATAGCTCAGCACAATGTCGCCCGGCTGCGGTGTCAGCGTCGCATTCTCGGCCGGCAAAGCGGCGGCGTAGGCCGCGTCCTTCAGGTGCGCCGGCGGGATCGGGCAGGAGATTTCCGGGCCGGTCCACATGGCATGGATGCCGCCGACCATGCGCGGTTCGCTAAAATAGCTCCAGAGAAATGCAGTATTGTCTGGCGCCTTCGCGTCCAGTAGCGGCGCAAAGACGCTGAGGCCGGAACGTGGTTCGGTAATCTTGATGGCGCGTTGGCTCATGCGGAAATGCCC
>NZ_JAELUG010000604.1 GCF_016429255.1 Rhizobium sp. ASV8 | reverse complement strand
TACGAGATTTAATAGACCGTCTCGTGGGCTCGGAGATGTGTATAAGAGACAGCAAGCCACCGTTTTTGCGTCACCATGCACTATCCCGGGGCTTTTTCGCCTTGACCTCCACACAAGCTCGTGCATGGCCGATATTCGCAGTGCCATCCCCGCGTCAAGGTTGCCCTTGCGCAGACGCGTTTTCATCCTCTCCTAGTTTTTTTTGCTCTTCCTCCCAGGCCTTCTTCTTTCGCTAGAGTACAGTGCCCACCATATAACGTAACCTGGTGGTACAACCGGGAAAAAAATAAACATGAATGTCAAATGCCTCTCAACAGGCGGCGTAGTGAAATCAAAAACATAAAACTCTTGGTATCTCGAAAAGGGCAATGCCACACAATTACTGGTAAATAAATATAATGCCTGTCTCTTATA
>NZ_JAELUG010000603.1 GCF_016429255.1 Rhizobium sp. ASV8 | reverse complement strand
CTTTTTATTTCTTCCTGCTTTCTTCTTGTTATGCTTGATGCATTTCGCTTTCCCCCACCTATTGCACTATCAAGCTGCTCTCTATTTTTCTTCTGGCTCTACACAAAAAAACAACAAAAAATAATGTGCTCTACAAACGCAATGGCTCTTGCATTTGAGGATCGTTGCTTCGGCAAGACTCAATGGCTGGCATTGCGGGTGCGCATATGTGGTTTTGTTTGGTAATCGCCAGATCGGGAGCGTTGTTTTTACCATGTCTCACCCTTTGTTTTGGTGGTCGACACGCCCCGATTCGGAATACCTGTGGCGGGCCCCGGCTGTTTCTGGCACCCATTTTCCCTCGCTTTCTTTGTCTCTTTTTTTTTCTTCTCTCGCGCCTTTTTTTTCGCCGGCGCAGATTACCTGGCTCCACAGG
>NZ_JAELUG010000602.1 GCF_016429255.1 Rhizobium sp. ASV8 | reverse complement strand
GCTCACACCCATGCCGGGGTATTCAGACAGAGTAACAGCAAAGTGCATGCGCAGAATCCGGCCTGTGCCCGTGGCATTAGGCTGGTGCGTCTTGCCTTCTTGCGCGTAGTCCTTGGACACAATGAGTTCCAGCAGCAGCGAGTGTGTAACTTCAGTGCCGTTGTCTGTCTTGATATCGCAGGCATACTTGGGATCCTTGGAGTTTGCCTTGAGTTGCTTGACTGAGAAATCAAATTCCATGTCAACGGTGCCATCGTAGCCGGTGTAGTCGGATTTCCAGCCCTCGTGTAGCGACTTTTCGCCAATGGTTCGTACTTCGTTGCGAACGAGGCCCTTGATGTCGCCTTCAGCGGTGCTGGCAGTGGGTGCGTGCTTTTCGCAAGCGGGCGCAACAGTCTTGATGTTCTCCTCAAGC
>NZ_JAELUG010000601.1 GCF_016429255.1 Rhizobium sp. ASV8 | reverse complement strand
CCGTATACATGCTGCGTATTTATGCAACATGTCTCTTCTGAGCCACGTCGCAAGCCTGCTTTGGCTTATACCCAGAGTCCTCGTCCAATGATTGATGCAGTTGGTAATTCAACCCCGCCTCATGTCTGTGTGGGCTCTATAATCGCTGGACGCCCGCACTAAAAGCAAGGGAGTAGCCGCCGGAGCTAATGCATCCGCCACGCTCCCACCTAATAATTAGCGAATAACGGGTGCAGTAGAGTTCCATACCAGCGCTTGCAGTCGATGTGAGGGGAAATGCTGCCGGGCTGTCTCTTATACACATCTCCGAGCCCACGAGACGGTCTATTAAATCTCGTATTCCGTCGTCTGGATGAAAAAGGGGGGGGGGGGGGGGGGGGGGGGGGGGGGGGGGGGGGGGGGGGGGGGGGGGGGG
>NZ_JAELUG010000600.1 GCF_016429255.1 Rhizobium sp. ASV8 | reverse complement strand
AGACAGTGATATCATCGAGGTAGACAATAACAAACCTATTCAGTTATCTTCTTAGAATATAATTAATCATTATTTAAAATGTCGCAGGTGCATTAGTAAGGCTAAAAGGCATTATAAGATACTCGAAGTGTCCTTTAGTTATCCGGAAGGCGGTTTTCCACTCATCTCCTCCCTTCATCCTAATTAAGTTATAGGCTCCTTTTAAGTTAAGTATTATAAACTATTTTACTTTATAGAGCTTATCTTTAAGTTCTATAATAAGCGGCAATAGGTAGTAATTCTTAATTATAATATTATTAAGTTTATAATAGTCAATATATAGTCTTAGTTTTCCGTTTTTCTTAGGTACCTAAAGTCTGTCTCTTATACACATCTGACGCTGCCGACGACGTGTCGTGGGTGGAGTTATGGGTGG
>NZ_JAELUG010000599.1 GCF_016429255.1 Rhizobium sp. ASV8 | reverse complement strand
GTGCTAAGATGTTCCCGGATCCGAAGTCCGTTTGTGGGCTTTTTTTATGTTGTTTGCATAATTCTTTTGGGGTGAGGTTGCATTGTTGTTGGAGTTGAGAACCGATGGAACTTTTGACGGGAGAAGTCCGAAGCGGCTTGGTCTAACTAATCGCTTCTTGTATCCCTTTTTTTTTTGGTCACCTTGATTTCTTTTGCGTGTGGCAATTGCGCTTTTCTTTTGGTTGCGCGAAAGGATATTGTCCGTGCGAGGGAATGGCTTGGCTTGTATGTGTATATTGCATGTCCGGATATAACTGTGTTGAAGTATCTGATTTGGAGCTTAGACTTGTTTAGCATATTGCATCCAACTTGGAATGTATGAGTACCTTTTTCATGCACGGCGTCTCCATTGAATATGCGTGCAAGCCATCCCAT
>NZ_JAELUG010000598.1 GCF_016429255.1 Rhizobium sp. ASV8 | reverse complement strand
ATGTTGAAGGGTTAGGCGGCAGGGAAGCGAGGAAATCGCCATACGCAGGTCCAAGCTGGAGCTTTAGATCTGGGAAGAGTCAGCGAGCCATCAAGAATCAAGCGGCCGGCAGCTTACCATCAATTGTCTCGCACTGGGTCAAGTTATTGTATGCAGGGCTGGTGAGCAAGCCGTTGCGATACCCACGAACAATGCCCTCGATGTAGCTGCCTAGGCGTTAGTTGACGCTTGCATGGAGTGGGTGGTCCTTGATGGCGAACGAACCCGTTGTTAACGTTGAAATAGAGGCCCTCCATCGTGAATGAAAAGTGTAAATTCCGATCAAGAAGGAGAAAAGGCAAAAGCCAAATTTAGGATAAGCAGCAGACAGCTCAGGCTCTAAATTTCCAAAGTTATGGCGATTTAGAGGTCAAGGA
>NZ_JAELUG010000597.1 GCF_016429255.1 Rhizobium sp. ASV8 | reverse complement strand
GCATATACCTCTACTCTCTTATTGTCTTCTTTCTTTCCTCGCCTTGTCGACTATTATCATTACGGTTCCGGCGTTTGAAGGGATGGGAAATTGAGTCTTCTTTCTTATCATCTTCCCTTGTCTTGTCAATTTCCTTGGACTATTTTCATTTTCATCTCGATTCCTATTGTCTACGGCGCCTGAGACAGAGCAGGCAATATGTCGTTTGCTTGAATTGGCCAAGTTTTGTTCTGCTTTCAGCATATGTCGAGGGATATGGGCAAATAATATTGGGGGACCACGGTACATTGGGATACGACTGGAGGGGCACCTCGAAGCTCTGGCGCTTGCGGGAGGAAATGGTATCCTGACTTCGCGAATACGCGAGCTAATTACGGCAAGGGGCAGACTGATTGGCTGGTCCATGAGGTGGATGC
>NZ_JAELUG010000596.1 GCF_016429255.1 Rhizobium sp. ASV8 | reverse complement strand
CTTGATACATCCGATACTTCTGGACGCAGCTTCACCACAAACTACAGGTAACTTATATCTCCCAGACGCCGCGTCTTATCCAGAATGCTCGCGCTGACAATTACCTACCTAGCTATGCAGAGTCGTCCGCCTACCAATCATCTACCGCCTGTCCAGAGTCGCCAGCTGTCAAGACAGAAACATCACAGCTCGACACTACACCTCTACCCATTGAGAGTAGTCCTTCAATTGCCGGCTCCGGCAACCAATCCTACCAAGCCGACCTATTATCATGGCCAGGTACACCTTCATACGTCACTCCCAACCAGCAAGCATCACTGTCAGTCAATGCCTGTCTCTTATACACATCTGACGCTGCCGACGACGTGTCGTGGGGGTGGGGGGGGGTGGGGGGGGGGGAGTTGAGAAGGGGGGGG
>NZ_JAELUG010000062.1 GCF_016429255.1 Rhizobium sp. ASV8 | reverse complement strand
CCGCGCGCGCCGAAACGCATCGTCCGACAGCCTCGCCCGCGCGCCGGATGATCGACAAGGTGGCAACGGCATTCGGCGGCAATGCTGGCCGCGCGACCGCCGCCGCTGCTGCCGCGCAGAATTGGGAAGAGTTCTGATCTCTTTGCGATAGGGTAGAGAAGCGGCTGCGCCGGGCGTGGCCGCTCTCCTTGCCAAGGCTATCGGGCCTCCTGATCGGGACTCGATTGGAAAAAAGCCCACAATCGCCTATTATACCGTTTCGACAAGTCGCCATCAGGTCGCTTTGCGGCGAAGCGGGACAATTGAAATGGACAGTGAGCAGGGCGGAAACGTCGCAAAGGACGGCAAGGCCGGGAAGATCGGTCTAGCCAGGCTTTGCAGGCCGACCGGTATTTTCGGCGGCCTCTCGGGCAAGCTCCTCATTCTCACCGTCGTTTTCATGTCATTGGCGGAAGTGCTTATTTTCGTGCCCTCCGTCGCCAATATGCGACTGCGCTGGTTGGAAGACCGCCTGAGCACGGCTGCCGCCGCCGCCATCGCCATCGACGGCTTGCAGACAGCCGAATTGCCGCGCGCGCTGCAGAAGGAAACATTGATGGCGACGGGGACGCGGGCCATCGTTCTCCGTAAGGACGGCACCTCGCGCCTGTTGGCAACCGCCGAAATGCCGGCTTCGGTCGACGACATGTATGATCTGAGCGATGTGTCGCAGCTGACGGCCATCAAGGACGCGCTCGATACTCTGGTCTTCGGCGGCAACCGCATCATCCGTGTTTTCGGCCCCGTCGGCGGCGACGCCGGCACAGGCATCGAAGTGGTGCTGAAGGACACGCGCCTGCGCAACGCCATGCTTGCCTATTCGCGCAGCGTCTTCCTCGTTTCCATCCTGATTTCGCTCTTTACCGCCACGCTGATCTTCTTTGCGATCAACCGCATCATGATCCGTCCGATCCGCCGTCTCACCGACAGCATGCAGGCCTATTCGGACGACCCCGAAGATCCCGGCCGTATTCTCGTGCCCGATCGGGGTCGCGATGAACTCGCGGTTGCCGGCCGCCATCTCGCCGCCATGCAGACGCAGCTGCAGAAAACACTGAAGCAGCAGAAGAATCTCGCCGCCCTTGGGCTCGCCGTTTCGAAGATCAATCACGACATGCGCAATATCCTGTCCGCCGCGCAGCTGATGTCGGACAGGCTTGTCGATGTCGATGACCCGATGGTGAAGCGCTTCGCGCCGAAGCTGCTGCGCACCATCGACCGCGCCGTCGGTTATACGACCGAGGTGCTGTCCTATGGCCAGACTTCCGAATCAGCGCCGCGCCGGCGCAAGCTTCACCTCGTCGAGCTGATTGCCGAGGTTCGGGACATACTGGCGATCGATCCGGACAGCGGCGTCGAGTTCGTCGAGCAGCTCAATTCCGATCTTGAAGTCGATGCCGATAGCGAGCAGCTGTTCCGCGTCATTCACAATCTCTGCCGCAATGCCCACCAGGCGCTGATTGCCTTTAGCGATGCGGAACCTGGAAGCATAAAGCGCATCACGGTCTCTGCGCATCGAATAGGCAGCGTCGTCAGCATCACCGTCGACGACACCGGTCCGGGTATGCCGCAGAAGGCGCGCGAGAACCTCTTCACCGCATTCCGCGGCTCCGCTCGCTCCGGCGGCACCGGCCTCGGCCTGGCGATCGCCCGGGAGCTCGTGCTTGCCCATGGCGGCACCATTGCGTTGGTAGAAAAACCAGCCGCCGGAACGCAATTCCGCATCGAAATTCCGGACCGCCCCGTATCTCTCGACGATTATCGCAGTCGGAGCTTGCAAGAAATATAAGCTTTTTCAGTAGCTTATCGATATCTTGAATGAAAATCGCGATCTTTTTCACAAATCCACTTGCATTCCCCCAAGGGACCCTTTAGAGAACCGCCACACCGAACGGTTTCTTCCGTTTCGGCACGCACCCGTAGCTCAGCTGGATAGAGCACCAGACTACGAATCTGGGGGTCAGGAGTTCGAATCTCTTCGGGTGCGCCATTCTTTCTTCAAAGCTTTTTGCTGATTGTTGAGGCTGCGGTGGCCGCGTTGAGCGCACCGCCGACTGTGGCTTAGCAAGCTTTCTATCGAGCGTGCCTCTCGCTCGCCATCAGTGAAACTGACGGACTTCTACCGGCGCCCTGCAGGCGATCGCAGCCTTGCGCCCCCAGGTCAGCGCTTCTTCCTTGTCGGCGCATTCGAGCACCCAGAAGCCGCCCACATAGTCCGTGGTCTTCAGGAACGGGCCATTCGTCACCAGCACATCGCCGTTGGGCTGAGGGCGCAGCGACGTTGCTGTGCTTGCCGCATGCATGCCGCCGACGAAAATCCTGATACCCGCAGCCTTCATCTCATCATTGAGCCCGTCGATATCGGCGTGCATTGCTTCGTCCTCCATCGTCGAGGGGTCGTAGTCCGCGGGATGGTGAATGGCGACCAGATACTGTGTCATGACGTCTCCTCTCGAAGTTGTCGGGCAGGCCGGTTGCCTGCCTCCACTAGATGACGACTGAAGTGGTCGGGAGCCGACAGGCTCTCGTCAAATTTTCTCGCGCTGTCAGGAATTGCAGCGGCGCGGGTTCAGCCGGACCGCGGCGCTTCTTGTCCGTGATCCCTCGCCAGTGGCAGTTCCGGCAGAAACAGCAGAACGGCGAGCGCCAACGCCACGATCGCCGTTCCCGTTGCAAAGGTCATCGCAATCGCATGGCGATAGAGCGCGATGGCGGCGGCGTGGGCCTCCGGCGAGGCTGTGGCGAGCTGCTTCATGCCGGCTTCGGTGAGTGACGAGATATGCACGCCTTCTAGCGCGCCGCCGGCATTCTGCACGCGATAGGCCAGGATGGCCCCCGAGCCGGTGACGCCGATGAGGCCGCCGAGCGAGCGGAAGAAGGCGAGCGTCGCCGTTCCGACGCCGCGATGGGCAAGAGGCAGGGCATTTTGCACTGCAATCGTCATGGTGGGCATGACGAGCCCGAGCCCGAGTCCGAGCGCGAAGACGGCGGGCTCGATGATCCCGAAACCCTGGCTGTTGGCCGCAGCCCAGGAGAGGATCGCGAATGCGACCGTCGCAAGGCTGAGGCCGCAGATCTGTGCGGGCTTGTAGCGTCCGAAGCGATGCAGCAGCACGCGGCCGTTGACCATGGACGAGATGACGACACCGACCATCAACGGTCCGGTCAGCAGGCCGGAATGCGAAGCGCTGACCCCCATCACCATCTGGAAGAACAGCGGAAAGAACAGGCTTGCCCCCAACATTCCCATGAAGGTCAGTGCGAGCACGATGCAGGCGACGACGAACAGCCGGTTGCAGAAGAGATCCGGCGGCAGCACCGGCTCGGGCTCGCGCCGGACATGAAGGATGAAGAGGCCGCAAAGTACCAGGGCGAGGGCGGACAGTCCGAAAATCTCCGGCGAATTCCAGGCCCATTCGTTGCCGCCGAGCGCCAGCACCAGCAGGAAGCTCGTGGTGCAGCTCGTCAGCAATGCGGCGCCGAGATAGTCGATGCGGCGGCTGTGCGATTGGTGTGGCCGTTTGAGTGCACGGCCGATCATGACGAGGGCGACGGCGCCAATCGGCAGGTTGACGTAGAAGATCCAGTGCCAGGATAGAAGGTCGGTAATGACGCCGCCAACGATCGGACCGATGACGCTGCACACGGCGAAGACGGCTGCGATCGAGCCCTGATTGCGCCCGCGTTTCGCGGGTGGCACGAGGTCGCCGATGATGATCTGCGCCAGCGGCATCAAGCCGCCGGCGCCGATGCCCTGGATCGCCCGGAAGATGATGAGCTGCATCAACGTCTGCGCCATGCCGCTGAGGACGGAGCCCAGCAGGAAGATCAGGATCGCCGTATAGATCATCGGCTTGCGGCCATACTGGTCGCTGAGCTTGCCATAGAGCGGCATGGTGCTGGTGGAGGCCAGCACATAGGCGCTGACGACCCATGAGAGGTGCGTGAGCCCGCCAAGGTCGCTGACGATGCGGGGCAGCGCTGTCGCGACGATGCTCTGGTCTATGGCGCCAAGGCCGAGCACGATCATCAACCCCAGAATAACAGCACGGATCTCGCGCCGATCCGGCGGATCGCCCGCGGCGGGCGTTGATCGCGGCACTGCTTGCAGACGCTCGCCGCTCATTGTCCGATCTCCTCGAGCGGCGCGATCGCGGCGCGAATGGCTGCGCGCTGGTCGGGCGATAGCTTGACCAGTTCGGACACGAGCCAGTCGGTTCGCCGCCGCTTCATGCTTGCTATAAATTCCCGGCCCTTCTCGGTTACGATCAGGCCGCTGCGGCGGCGGTCGCTTGGGTCGGGTTCGCAGCGCATGACGAGGCCGTTGCGCTCCATCGTCTTCACATGTCCTGATATCGTCGGACCGCGCAGCTTCTCCATCCGCGCCAGTTCGGCGACGCCGATACCCGGCTGACGCGCGACGGCAACAAGCAGCAGAGCATGCAGCGGCGTGAGCCGCGGATCGTCGCTTTCGCGGCGCAATTGCCGGTAAAGGCGATGCAGGGCAGGGCGCAATGCTTCGGCGAGCGCATGGGCTTCTTCGAGTCCGTGATGGCGGTCGGTGTCGGTCATGGGCTTCATGTCTCAATAAATAGGTAGGCTTCCTATCTATATGCTCGCTGTTCGTACTTGCGCAAGCGATAATATTATGAAACATTTTCAATCATTACGCGTTGTTCATCGGTACTGCGACTCGAGAGGAGAAGAGCTGTGAAACGACTTCTGACAACGGTAACTGTGACTGCGTTGAGTGCTTTGCTGGCGCTATCGTCATTCGATCCGGCCATTGCGGGACCGATCCAGCCTATGATTCAGCCGATGGCTGCGCAGGGCAGCGGTCAGCCCGCCAGCATCATCGATGTGCAGTATCGCCATCACAACAGGCATCTTCGTCCACACCATCGTCCTCACTACCGCCCGCATCACCGTCCGCACAATCGGCCCGGTTATTGGCATGGTCATCGCGGCTATCGTCACGCCCGCCCGGGTTATCGCCGCTACAATGACGGCTGGTGGTATCCGATGGCTGCCTTTACCGCCGGTGCGATCGTCGGTGGAGCCGTTTCTCATCCGCCGCGCGGCAGCGCGCATGTTCGCTGGTGTGCCAGCCGGTACAAGACCTATCGCGCTTCCGACAATACCTATCAGCCGACCAACGGCCCCCGTCGCCAGTGCGTCAGCCCGTAAGGGCCGAGGCAGACTTGCGCATGCGCTGAATGTGAAAAGCCCTTCGTCGCGGAGGGCCTTTCATTATGCCGTTGCAGGCAGGGGCGATCTCAGCCCCGTCAATTGCTCCGAGACATCCCACAATCGTCGCCAAATGGCGGGGTCGCGCGCATGCGCGGCGATCTTGGCGCGAGCTGGTGGCCCTTTCAGCTCATAGAAGCCATTGGGGCCGTACATGGTGCCACCTTCGGCATCGGGAGAAGTGGCCGCAAAAAGCGTCGGTAGAGCGCCGGCCGCAGCCGATTGCGAGAATATCGGTTCTACCAGTTTTCCGAAGCGCTCCAGAAAGCTAGGCCGGTTGCGGCCCATGCGCGGGCCTGCGCTCTGCAAGCCCGTGACCGCATAACCGGGATGGGCAGCGAGGCTTTTCAGCTGCCAGCCTTCGGCGCGGGCAGCGCGGTCGAGCTCCAGGCTGAACAGCAGCGTCGCGAGCTTCGATTGGCAATAGGCGCGCCAGGGGCCGTAGTTCCGTTGCCATTGCAGATCGTCGAAATTGATCCTGCCGCTGCGATGCGCCAGGCTGCTGACGGTGACGACCCGCGGGTTGTCGGCAAGAAAGACTTTGGGCAGCAGCCGCATCGTCCAGGCGAAATGGCCGATATAGTTCGCCCCCATCTGCATCTCGAAGCCGTCCTCCGTTTCATGCCGATCGGGGATCGCCATGACGCCGGCATTGTTGATCAGCAGGTCGATGCGTGGCACGGCAGCTGCGATGCGGGCCGCCGTCCGCGCAACGGAATCGAGGCTGGCGAGATCGAGAGGCTCGAAGGCAATATCTGCGTCGGGTGTCGCCGCGCGGATCGAGGCGAGTGCAGCGGCTCCTTTTCTTTCGTTGCGCGAGGCGATGATGACTTTCGCTCCGGCCCCCGCCAGTGCCTTGGCCGCTTCGTAACCGATGCCGCTATTGGCTCCGGTAATGACCGCTATTCTACCTGTCTGCGGCGGGATATCTTTCACTGTCCAATCCGGCATTGCGAACTCCTGTCGAGAGATTTGGCATCGCCTATTGTAGTTGGTAATTTATTGCACTAAATGCAAATTTATAATTGGTGAAAACATGCAATCAACGAAACGTGCGACAACCCTTGCATATCAGCGTTTCTAGGCGACCTAATGGCGTGGTACGCCTTTGAAATGCCACGCTGCTCGTTCCAGATCATGCCTCATTCGAATCGCAGCCGGAGATTGGATTCGCGGAATGACCACAAAGACATCATGCGCCGATTTCGTGCGGTTTTTCCGCTCTTGGGTAAGCGATCCGATGCGGGTCGCAGCAGTCGCGCCGTCTGGTGAGCGGCTTGCGAGGCTGATGACGCAGGAGATAGATCCGTTGGACGGCCCTGTGCTCGAACTTGGGCCCGGCACGGGTGTTTTCACGCATGCCCTGCTGGCTCGCGGAATTCCGGAAAGTGCTCTCACGCTCGTCGAATTCGGCGAGGAGTTCGCCGTTCGTTTGCGCGGCCGCTTTCCGCAGGCGCGGGTCGTGCGGATGGATGCGGCGCAGCTCGCCGATTGCGGCCTTTTCGATGACGCACCCTTCGGCGCCGTCGTCAGCGGCCTGCCGCTCCTGTCCATGCCGCCTTCGAAGGTCGCGGCCATTGTCGGCGGTGCCTTCGAAACGATGAAGCCGGATGGAGCTTTCTATCAGTTCACCTATGGTCCCCGCTGTCCGGTCCAGCGGACGATCCTCGAAAGCCTCGGCTTGAAGGGCACGCGCATCGGCGGCACCGTCCGCAACATTCCGCCCGCCGGAGTCTACAGGATATCGCGGCAAAATCCGCTCGAGCTCTCGATCGGAGGCTCCAAATATCGTAGCACCGAGGGCGTTGGCGTCGGCGCATTTGCGCAGGATGCCGGCAAGGCCGAAACGGGACGGCCGGAAGCGAGCGCGTGACGCAAGTCCGGCTAGAGTGCAAAGCGGCTTTGCTTTCGGAATGCCTCAGGAAATAAGAGGATAGAGCGTTTTCACGATCCCCGGAAAACGCTCTTGGGGGGAGTGAATGGCGGATCTGTCTGGCATCGAGAGCGCGATGAGGGAAGGCCGGCGCGAACGCAAGCGTCGCCAGACCCGCGAGCGCATCGAAACCACGGCTCTGAAGCTCTTTCTAGATCGGGGCTTCGACACCACCACCATTGAGGATATCACCGAGGCGGCGGATGTTTCCAAGCGCAGCTTCTTCGACTATTTCCCCAGCAAGGAAGATGTCGTTGCCGCCTGGCAGGATGGTTTCTCCGGTGAGCTGGTCGCTGCCGTGGCCGCCCAGCCTGCGGATGCATCGCTAGTCGATGTGATAGAGGCAGCCGTTAAAGCGGCCTTGCATGCAACCATCTCCGATCCGCAACATCTGGCCATTGCTGTCCTCATCCACGACACGCCGGCGCTCCGCGCCCGCGACCAGCTGAAATATGCCAAGCTTGAAAGAAAGCTCGCGGATGCGCTGCATGCTCGCTGTCACGGCGGAGAGGAGGAGCGCTTCCGCCTGAATGTGCTTGCGGCGGCGGTCGTCAGCGCGCTGCGCATTGGCGGCGAACGCTGGAACGCGACGCGGCAGGATATTTCGCTGGAACAGCTCGCCCGAAGCATGTTTGACGAGCTATGGGCGGCGCTTGCCGATCTGGGCGCCCTGGCTCGGCTGCATCGGCCGGATGCATGGTAACCCTATGCCCTGGCTCTTCGGCGGCTGTGGTTCGCTCTGACAGCGCGTGCCGAAAAATGTGAGTTCATCCTGCGGTAATACATTGCATATGCCTTTAGGCAGACCCATCTAGTTTAAAGTCGCGACCCAACCCCCATCTTCGCGAAAAGCTCAATTTTTGTTCGACCTATCCCGGCTGCACCGACGCCGGGAATTCCATGCATATTCCACAGCAGTAAAGGGACAGAACCATGTCAGATTTCGACGCAGCCAAGTCCGGTCAATTCAAGATCGGCGGCGATCTTCCCGTTCATCGTCTCGGCTTCGGCGCCATGCGCATCACGGGGGCCGGCATCTGGGGCGAACCGGACGATCGTGCTGAAGCCGTCCGCACCCTGAAGCGCCTGCCGCAGCTCGGCATCAACTTCATCGACACGGCCGATTCCTACGGCCCTGATGTCTCCGAACTCCTTATCAAGGAAGCGCTCCATCCTTATGGCAAGGATCTCGTTGTCGCCACCAAGGGCGGGCTCACCCGCACGGGCCCGAATGTCTGGGTGCCGTTGGGGCGTCCTGAATATCTGATCCAGCAGGCGCACAAGAGTCTGCGCAATCTCGGCGTCGACCGGATCGATCTCTGGCAGCTGCATCGCATCGATTCCAAGGTGCCGGCGGCCGAACAGTTCGATGCCGTGAAGTCTTTGCTCGATGACGGCATCATCCGCCATGCAGGCTTGAGTGAGGTGTCGGTCGCTGAAATCGAGGCCGCCTCGAAGCACTTCAAGGTGGCGACGGTGCAGAACCGCTACAATCTCGTCGACCGCACCAGCGAAGACGTGCTCGATTATTGCCAGAAGCACGATATCGGCTTCATTCCCTGGTTCCCGCTTGCCGCGGGCGATCTCGCCAAGGAAGGCTCGCTTCTCGACACCATTGCCAAGAGACATGGCGCGGCGCCGAGCCAGATCGCGCTCGCCTGGGTCTTGAAGCGCAGCCCGGTCATGTTGCCAATCCCTGGAACGGGCAAGGTGAAGCACCTCGAGGAAAATACCGCAGCGGTCAACATCACGCTTTCCGACGAAGAGTTCGCAGCGCTGGATGCCGAAGGCAGAAAGGCCTTCAAGGAGGCATAAGGCGCATGGCTTCGGTGAACGAGGCCGGGGCAACCAATCGCAAATCACGGGGCGGCGCAGATGGCATCTGCGTCGCCCCGTCGCGTTTCTGCACGGGATAGCAACCCGTCTTGGCGTTCACGATCATGTGAATCGCCAACTGGCCGAGCGATACGGCTTTTAAATAGGCGGCGGAACGCCTGGTTTGTCGGTGCTATGCGGTGTTTTCGGCATGGATGGGCAAAAGCAATGCGCCAGGTGCATTGCTGCATTGCGAAGAGCGATCTGTTCATGCTCATTCCGGCGTTATATCTACCCGCTCGAAGGCAGCGCATCTCCTCCTCCCAGCGCGCCTTCATTGATTGGCAACACTCCTCCTCCCAGTTGCCAATCCGGATCAAAGAGCCTGACGCATCCTCCTCCCGCGTCGGGCTCTTTTTTTATTCCCCATATTCCTTGGCACCCACTTTTCGACGAAGGCGTTGCCCCTTTGCAATGCTGATGCGAATTAGCATTGCTTCATGTGGTGGTGAACGGGCCTCTGTGCTTGCGCCAGGGGTGCCGATGCGTAGAGTGGCCCGACAATCAGGCGGTTAAGAAGGGTTGCATGATGCAGCGTATGGCGAGTTCGGATCGACGGGGAAGTGTCTTTTTCCGAATTGTTGCCATTGCTCTGACGCTGTCGTTGGCGGCTTGCGGCCGTCCCGTCGGGGTCATGCAGCCGGTTGCCGACAATGTCCCCGGAACGTCGAGGGTCGATTTGTTGGTCGCGACGACGCGCCTGCCGGACAAGGATCCCGCGATCCTCTTTTCGGGCGAGCGCGGTCCGGGGTTGAAGATCGACTCCGTCAGCATCTCCATTCCGCCGGAGGCCAATCGCAAGGTCGGTCAGGTGCAGTGGCCAAGCCGCTTGCCGGGCAACCCATTGAAGAATTTCGTCACCATCGGCGTTAAACCTCTTGCGACGGAAGCGGATGGGCGCGGCTGGCTGCACGCTGAACTGCCGAAGAACAAGCGGGTGCTGATCTTCGTGCATGGTTTCAACAACCGCTATGAAGATGCGGTCTATCGCTTCGCGCAGATCGTTCACGATTCGCACGCCGATGTCGCCCCGATCGTTTTCACCTGGCCGTCCCGCGCCAGCATCTTCGATTATGCCTATGACAAGGAGAGCACGAATTATTCTCGTGACTCGCTCGAGGAACTGTTTCGCCGGGTTGCTGCCGATCCCGCCGTCGGCGACATCACCGTCATGGCTCATTCGATGGGAAGCTGGCTGGCGGTCGAATCGCTGCGGCAGATGGCGATCCGCAACGGCCGCGTCGCCCCGAAGATCAAGAACGTTATCCTGGCGTCGCCCGATCTCGATGTCGACGTCTTCGGCCGGCAGTTCGCCGCACTCGGCAAGGACAAGCCGCACTTCACGCTGTTCGTCTCGCGCGACGACCGGGCCCTTTCCCTGTCCCGGCGCATTTCAGGCAATATCGACCGTCTCGGCCAGATCGATCCCGCGGCCGAACCCTATCGCAGCGAATTGGAAAAGCAGGGGATCACCGTACTCGACCTCACCAAGCTCAAGACCGGCGACGGTCTGAACCACGGCAAGTTTGCCGAAAGTCCGGAAGTGGTGAAGCTGATCGGAGCACGGCTGATCGAGGGCCAGGTCATCACCGATTCCGATGTCGGCATCGGCGATGCCGTCGGTGCAGTTGCCATGGGTGCCGCCCAAACGGTCGGCAGCGTCGCCGGTGCCGCCGTCAGCGCCCCGATCGCCATCTTCGATCCTCGCACGCGTGAGAATTATGGAGAGCAGTGGCGCCGTGTCGGCGCCTCGGCGGGCAATACGGTCGGCTCTCTCGGCGATAGCGTCGAGGCGACGGGCAACAATGTCGGTGAGACATTGCGGCAATAGGGGCCTGATTGTCGACGGGAGCGCCAGCATCGTCAAAAGCCAATAGCCAGCCTGCTTAAACTGATATATCACAGATCCGCACCATATCGGACATGGTGACATTTTGCGGGCAGGCTTCGGCATGGGCGAAAACAAGCGTAGGGTTATGATCGTCGGCAGCAATGCCGAGCTGGCCGGCATCGCGCTGCTGCCGGGAGGAGCCGAGTCTCGAAACACCAGGCAATTGCCTTGGTGGTCGATGGCGGCACGACGCGATACGTTTGATTGGAGTAGATGAGATGAGATGGAAGCGTACGATCCAGTTGCTGGACGTTCATTGCGAGGGAGAAATCGGCAAGGTTGCCATTGGCGGCGTGCCGAAGATCCCGGGAAACAGCATTGCCGAGCAGTTGCATTGGCTGAACACCGACCCCAAGGGCCAGGAACTGCGCCGCTTCCTCGTGCTGGAGCCGCGCGGCGCGCCGATCGGCTCTGTCAATCTGCTGCTACCGGCCAAGCATCCCGATGCCGATGCCGGCTTCATCATTCTGCAGCCCGATCAGGCGCATGCAAGCTCCGGCTCGAATTCCATCTGCGTGACCACCGCACTGCTCGAATCCGGTATCGTCGAGATGAAGGAGCCGGAAACGGTCGTGACGCTCGATACGGCAGCCGGCCTCGTGCGTGCCACGGCGACCTGCCGCGACGGCCGTTGCGAGAAGGTGCGGTTGACCATGGTGCCGTCCTTCGTTCATGAGCTCGATGTCGAGCTCGACACGCCGCAATGGGGCAAGATCAAGCTCGACCTTTGCTATGGCGGCATCTTCTATGCACTCGTCGATGTCGGCCAGATCGGCTCAAAGATCGAGAAGGGCAATGCGGCAACCCTCGTCCAGGCCGGCATGGTCATCAAGGATGCGATCAATCGGGCGATGACCGTGGTTCATCCGGAAATTCCGGCAATTTCGGGTGTCGCCTACGTGATGTTCCGCGACATCGATCCCGATGGCGCCATCCGCACCTGCACGACCATGTGGCCCGGCCGCGCCGACCGCTCGCCCTGCGGCACCGGTAATTCCGCCAATCTGGCGACGCTGCATGCGCGCGGCAAGGCCAAGGTCGGCGACGTCTTCAAATCGCGCTCGATCATCGGCTCGGAGTTCGAAGTCGGCCTGCAGGCGGAGACCGAAGTTGCCGGCAAGCGCGCCATCATCCCCACCATCACCGGCCGCGGCTTCACCTTCGGCCTCAGTCAGGTGGCGCTCGACCCGTTCGACCCGATGGCGGGTGGTTTTGCGATGACCGACGTTTGGGGGCCTTTGGCAGGGGATATTTGAGGGCTCTGCGATCCGCCTCGATTATCTGGAGAGCTCTGTCCTTCACCCTAACCCTCTCCCCGTAAGCGGGGAGAAGGTGGCCGCTCTTCGACAAAGCTCAGGCGGCCGGATGAGGAGCTGGCCTGCTATTTTGCTGGATAAATCACGCCTTTGCGCAAAATAATGTTGCCATAGAGCCGCGGCTCGCCCGTCTGTATCAGCGCATGCGCCTGTTTCACCCGTTCGTAAAACTCCGCCGGCAGTAGCGGCACGACCTTGATCTCGGGCACATGCCGGGCGCAGCACTCGATCATCTCAGCATGAACGGGGTCGACCGCATCGCGATCCTGCTTGACGGTCGCCCGGAAGATCGCCTGCGGCACGAAATCGTCGATCGGAAGCACGCTGAGCACCGCATCGAGCACGCGGATCACGTCATGGCCATCCAGGCGAATGAGGCGGCGCCCGTGTTCGAGGCCGGGATAATTGCCGTCCACAAGGGCGATCTCGTCGCCATGGCCCATGGCGCGCAGCGTCGCCAGCAAATCCGGGCTCAATAGCGGGTCAATGCCCTTCAGCATGCTCTATCTCCTTGAAGAGAACGTTCTGGTCGATGAGGTAGCGCGCGAAGATCGGCAGGCTGGCGCCGCCGATGGCGCGGGCCTGCGGCCCGACCGCGCCTTCGACGATATCAGGCATGACGACACCCTGAAGATCCAGCTCCGCTGCCGCCTTCATGGTCGCGCGGACCACGCGCTCGCGCACCCAGTCGGGGAAGCCGCCGTCGATGACGGCTGCGCTGAAATCGATCACGGAGGCGGCGGCAACGATCGCCTGCGCCAATGCTTTCGCCGTGTCCTGAATCCAGATTTCCAGCGGCTCGCCGAAATCGACCCAGTTATCGGCGGAGTACCAAAGAGGGCGCGGATCGAAACCATGATCTCGCAGCAGGTTTTCGAGCACGAAGATCGAAGCGATTTCCAGAAGCTGGCGGTTTTCGCCATTGCGGCCGCGCACGGGGAGAGGCCCGAGCGCCCCGGCCGTTCCTGTCCGGCCGACGAAGATCGACGAATTGAGGACGATGCCGCCGCCGATGAAGGAGCCGATGAAGAAATAGACGAAATCGGGATAATGCGATCCGACGCCGAAGACGAGTTCTGCGCCGCACGCGCTGGTGGCGTCATTCTGCAGGAAGACGGGATAGGGCACGCGCGAGGCGATTTGCGCCCGAAGGTCGAAGCCGCGCCAGACATCCATGGCTCCTGGCGGCGCTCCCACCTGTTCCGCCCAATTCCAGAGTTCGAATGGCGCTGCGACCCCCATTCCGGCGATCTTGCCGCGTTGCTCTTCGCTGAGCCGGCCTTCCAGCTCTTTGACGCCGGCAATGATGAAGGCGATGATGTCCTGCGGCAGCGGGTAGGGATAGATCTGATGCAGTTGCATCCGGATGCCGCCGACGAAATCCATCAGGACCAGATCGGCGCTGCGTCGCCCGATCTTCACGCCGAAAGAGAGAACGGCGTCCGGATTGAGCCGCATGGGGATGGAGGGTTGGCCGACCCGTCCGCGCACCGGGGCATCGCGAGACAGAAGTCCATCCTTCTCCAAAGCCCGCATGATGACGGAAACGGTCTGCGCTGACAGCCCGCTGCGACGCGCAATATCGGCCTTCGACAACGCATCGTGACGGCGCACGAGCGACAACACGAGCCGCTCGTTATGAGCGCGTACGCCAAGCTGGTTCGCGCCCCCGCTGGGGTCGAGAATCGCCGGTGTTGTCGGTGTGTCCTCCGGGTCGTGCACGAGAGACATGGGCCTGCTCCTTCTACCATGGCCATGCCCTATTTTTTTCGAGAATGCCACATCCAATTAATAATTCAATCCGATTTATTTATTGACAGGTCGAAATCTTTAGGCTCAGATATAGGCCGTCGAGGATGCTCATATGACCTTGGAGGAGGTCCAACGGAAACAATCTGACAGGCATAACGCATCTTCAGCCGGGTTCGGGCCCGGGGCTGCCGGAAGGTCCGGCTTTTCAAACATCGGGAGGATTGAATGAAGAAATCTGTTATTTCCGCAGCGATCGCCGCTCTGGCGCTCGGCGTAGCCTTCGCCGCACCGGCAAAGGCCGCTGGCGTATCCGCCTGCCTCATCACCAAGACCGATACCAATCCCTTCTTCGTCAAGATGAAGGAAGGCGCCACCGCCAAGGCGAAGGAACTCGGCGTAACGCTGAAGTCCTATGCCGGCAAGATCGATGGTGACAGCGAAAGCCAGGTCGCCGCGATCGAGAGCTGCATCGCCGACGGCGCGAAGGGCATCCTGATCACCGCATCCGACACCAAGGGCATCGTTCCCACGGTCAAGAAGGCACGCGACGCCGGCCTGCTCGTGATTGCGCTCGACACGCCGCTCGAGCCGGCCGATTCCGCTGATGCGACCTTCGCAACGGACAATCTGCTCGCCGGCAAGCTGGTCGGGCAGTGGGCCAAGGAAACCATGGGCGACAAGGTGAAGGATGCCAAGGTTGGCTTCCTCGATCTGACGCCGTCGCAGCCTTCCGTCGACGTGCTGCGCGACCAGGGCTTCATGATCGGCTTCGGCATAGACCCGAAGGATCCGAACAAGATCGGCGACGAAACCGATCCGCGCATCGTGGGTCATGACGTCACCAACGGTAATGAAGAAGGCGGCCGCAAGGCCATGGAAAACCTTCTCCAGAAGGATTCCGGCATCAACGTCATCCACACCATCAACGAACCGGCAGCAAGCGGCGCCTATCAGGCTCTGAAGGCCGTCGGCCTCGAAAAGCAGGTGTTGATCGTTTCGATCGACGGCGGTTGCCCGGGCGTCAAGTCGGTCAAGGACGGCACCATCGGCGCAACCGCGCAGCAGTATCCGTTGATGATGGCAGCCCTCGGCGTCGAGGCGATCAAGAAGTTCGCGGACACCGGTGAGAAGCCGAAGCCGACCGAAGGTAAGGCCTTCTTCGATACCGGCGTTTCCCTGGTGACGGACAAGCCGGTTCCCGGCCTCAAGTCCATCGACACCAAGGAAGGTCTCGCAAAGTGCTGGGGCTAAGCCCCTCACACATGTGATATAGTCCCTTGGAGAGCCGCGTCATGCGCCTGCTGGCGCGGCTCTTCACAAAGGGAGCAGATAGTCGCAACAGCCATGTCGGTCGGGTCTAGATCCTGGCTGGCTCCAACAGCCGGCGGTTTCCGCGCGTCCGGCGCGGTGGCGGAGGAACAAAATGTCCGGAGCACAAGAATTCGAACGTGTTCTCGACGGCAGCGACAAGAAGGTCGCTTCGTTCGAGGATAACAAAGTCTCCCTTTTGAAGCGCGTGCAGCATTTTCTGCACTCGACGCCGGCGGCGGTGCCACTGATCGTGTTGGTGCTGGCGATCGTGATCTTCGGCATCGCCATAGGCGGAAAGTTCTTTTCCGCCTATACGCTGACGCTCATCCTGCAGCAGATCGCCATCGTCGGTATTCTCGGCGCGGCGCAAACGCTGGTGATTCTGACCGCCGGCATCGATCTTTCGATCGGCGTCATCATGGTCATTTCCTCGGTCGTCATGGGCAATGTCGCCGTGACATACGGCCTTCCGACGCCCATTGCTGTCGTGGCCGGCCTGATCGTGGGCGGCCTCTGCGGATTGCTCAATGGCTTCCTCGTCGCCAACATGAAGCTGCCGCCGTTTATCGTGACGCTTGGCACGTGGAATATCGTCATGGCGACGAACTTCATCTATTCCGCCAACGAAACCATTCGCGACACCGATGTCGATGAAAAGGCGCCGCTCCTGCATCTGTTCGCCATGAGCTTCCGCGTTGGCGGCGCCGTACTCACCCTCGGCGTCGTTGCCATGGTGCTTCTGGTCATCGGCCTCTGGTACGTGCTCAACCACACCGCCTGGGGCAGGCATGTCTACGCTGTCGGCGACGATCCGGAAGCGGCGAAACTCGCCGGTATCCAGACGAAGAAGGTGCTTCTCGCCGTCTATGGCGTGTCGGGGCTGATCGCAGGCTTGGCTGCCTGGGTCTCCATCGGCCGCAACGGCTCGGTCTCGCCATCTTCCGCTGTGACGGATTTCAATCTCCAGGCAATTACCGCAACCGTGATCGGCGGCATCTCGCTTTTCGGCGGCCGCGGCTCGATCCTCGGCACACTCTTCGGCGCCATGATCGTCGGTGTCGTCTCCATGGGTCTCAATATGCTTGGAGCGGATCCGCAGTGGAAGGTGCTTCTGACCGGCGTTCTCATCATCGGCGCCGTCGCGATCGATCAATGGATCAGAAAGGTATCGGCATGACCACGACCGTCGAACCCATTCTCACCGCCCGCGGTCTTGTCAAGCGCTATGGCCGCGTGACCGCCCTCGACAATGCGGATTTCGATCTCTACCCCGGCGAAATCCTTGCCGTGATCGGCGATAACGGCGCCGGAAAATCCTCGCTGATCAAAGCGATTTCCGGTGCGGTCATTCCCGACGAGGGCGAGATCAAGCTGGAGGGCAAGACCGTCCAGTTCCGCTCGCCGATGGAAGCGCGCGAAGCCGGCATCGAGACCGTCTATCAGAACCTGGCGTTGTCGCCGGCACTTTCGATCGCCGACAACATGTTCCTCGGCCGCGAAGTCCGCAAACCCGGCATCCTCGGCTCCGTGTTCCGCATGCTCGATCGGCCCGCGATGGAAAAGCGCGCCCGCGACAAGCTCTCCGAACTCGGTCTGATGACGATCCAGAACATCAATCAGGCGGTGGAAACGCTCTCCGGCGGCCAGCGTCAGGGTGTGGCCGTGGCGCGTGCCGCAGCCTTCGGCTCCAAGGTCGTCATCATGGACGAACCGACGGCCGCCCTCGGCGTGAAGGAAAGCCGCAAGGTTCTCGAACTCATCCTTGATGTGCGTGCGCGCGGCTTGCCGATCGTCCTGATCTCGCACAATATGCCGCACGTCTTCGAGGTGGCGGACCGCATCCACATCCATCGCCTTGGACGACGCCTGACCGTCATCAATCCCAAGGATTATTCCATGTCCGACGCCGTCGCCTTCATGACCGGTGCCAAGGCGGCGCCGGTGGAGAATGTCGCCGCATGAGTGTCGCGCTCGACGATGTTGCCGGCCAGATCGTTGCCCGGGCCGGCAAGGTAAAACGATTCCTGGTGGCGATCGCCGGTCCACCGGGCGCCGGCAAATCGACGCTGGCAGACAATGTCGTCAAGGCATTGCACGCCAAAGGTGAAAGCGCCGAGGTTCTCCCGATGGACGGTTTCCATATGGATAACGCCGTCCTCATCGAAAAGGGCCTTCTGAAGCGCAAGGGCGTGCCTGATAGTTTCGATGTGCGCGCTTTCCTCGACATCGTCAAAGCCGTGCGCGCAGCCGATCAGGAAGTGCTGGTGCCGGTCTTCGACCGCTCGCGCGAGCTTGCCATCGCATCCGCCCGCATCGTGTCCCCCGAACACCGTTTCATTGTGATCGAGGGCAACTACCTGCTGTTCAGCCAGGGGAAGTGGGCTGAGCTGGAAGGCATGTTCGACTTTTCGATCATGCTCGCACCGCCGATGGAAGTGCTCGAAGAGCGGCTCTGGGCACGCTGGCGGGGCTATGACCTCGACGAGGAAGCGGCCGGTGCCAAGGTTTACGGCAACGACTTGCCGAACGGCCGGCTGATTCTCGAAAATCGCCGCCCGGCAGACGTCACCATCGATATCGTTCAGGACTGACCTCACGATCATTTAACTGCCGTCGCGGATTGTTTTGCGATGCTGGTTGGTGCTATCGAAGCGCGATATCATCAGGCATGATCCCGAAGTCGGCGAAGCCGTTCCGGGCGGGTTCATGCCAATATTTCCAGAGGTCGCGCCCATGCAAAAGCTCATCATCCGCCGTCCTGACGACTGGCATCTGCACTTGCGTGACGGCGCCATGCTGGAAGGCGTGATCGGTGATACCTCCAGGCATTTTGCCCGCGCCATCATCATGCCCAACCTCGTGCCCCCGGTGGTAACGACGGCTGATGCGACAGCCTATCGCGAACGGATCATGAAGGCGCTGCCATCAGGCGACCGGTTCCAGCCGCTGATGACGCTCTATCTCACCGAGCATACCGATCCCGACGATGTCGAGGAAGGCAAGAAAAGCGGGCTGATTACTGCCCTCAAGCTCTATCCGGCGGGTGCGACGACCAATTCGCACGGTGGCGTGCGCGATCTCAACAAGGCCATGCCGGTGCTGGAACGCATGGCCAAGGTCGGCCTGCCGCTCTGCGTCCATGGTGAGGTCACGACGCCGGAAGTCGATATTTTCGATCGCGAAGCCGTGTTCATCGAAACCGTGCTCGATCCCTTGCGCCAGCGCCTGCCGGAACTGAAGGTGACGATGGAGCACGTAACGACGTCAGACGGGGTGAACTACATCAAGTCGGCAAAGGCAAATCTCGCCGGTTCGATCACGACGCACCACCTGATCATCAACCGCAATGCCATCCTCGTCGGCGGCATTCGCCCGCACTACTATTGCCTGCCCGTCGCCAAGCGCGAAAGCCATCGTCTGGCGCTCCGGGCAGCTGCAACCAGCGGCGACGCCCGTTTTTTCCTCGGCACGGATTCCGCTCCGCATGTCGATCCCCTGAAAGAATGCGCCTGCGGCTGCGCCGGCATCTATACTTCGATCAATACCATGAGCTGCCTGGCGCATGTCTTCGAGGAAGAGGGCGCACTCGACAGGCTCGAAGCCTTTGCATCGCTGAACGGTCCAGCCTGGTACGGGCTGCCTGTCAATGACGACAGCATCACTCTGGTGCGCCGGTCCGACGCTGTGACATTTCCGGCGAAGATCGAGACGGGAGCCGGGCCGGTTACCGTTTTTGACCCCATGTTCCCGTTGCATTGGGATGTCGAATCTTAAATTAAGTACTTGCTAATATAAGTATTGATGAATTTTGTCCAGTATTGGCGGTAAAGTATTCGTGTTTTGCCGTTAAATGACACGTATATTTTGCTGAAATGTATTTTCTTTATTAATTGCCGTAACCAATTTGATACCCCTTGAGGACTAGCGTGGCATCGATCCCCTACGGTCATGATGAAACCGTTGAAAGAGCATGATGCTGGTTGATTATAACTCACTTCTTCTCGCTCTTGGCGTCTCCGCGTCCTGCCTTGCGGTGACATTGGTGGGAAGCTGGTTTTCTCGCCGGCCCGATACCTTTCTGTTGACGTGTTCTGCCGGCCTGGTGCCGCTGGTCGGCGGTATTTTCATTTACGGGCACTACGTCGACAAGCCTCATCCGATCTTTGCCATCCTGACATTTGTCCTGTTTTTCATAGGCTTCTCGACGATCTGGGTAGCCGGCTACCAGTTTCGCACGCGACGGCTTTCCGCGTGGCGGTTCCTGGCTGGTTGTCTGACCGGTATGACGGCGTCCATTGGGCCAATGCTCGCCGGTTATGATGGCTTGGCTTTCATCGGCGATAACCTCGTGATCGGCATGTTGCTGCTGCTGACGGCGCGTGAATACTGGATGAGCCGGCATGAGGCGCCGACGCCGCTTTACGGCATTACTGCGCTCTATACTTTGACCGCAATTTCCTTTGGCCTTTGTGCCGCGGTGCTCATCGCGGATGGCAAACTTGTGCTCGGTCATGCACCTGACAACTGGGCGGAGGATTTCAGCCTCGCCGTTTGCATCGCCGGCATGACGGGTATCGGCGCGCTCTCGCTTGCCTTGCATCAATGGCGCCAGGCGGCATTGCATCGTCAGGAGGCAATCACCGATTCCCTGACAGGATTGCTCAATCGTCGCGCACTCTTCGATCTCTATGGTCGGCGCACGTTTGGCCCATCCATGGCCGTCATCGTCTTCGACATCGATCGTTTCAAGGCGATCAACGACCAGCATGGCCATGCGGCCGGTGATCTCGTGCTCAAGCTTTTCGGTCAGGAATTGTCGGCGGGGTTGCGCCCCTCGGATACGGTCGCGCGCCTCGGTGGCGAAGAATTTGCCCTGGTGCTCGACAATACCTTGCCCGGCCGGGCCGAGCAGGTTGCCGAACGGGTGCGGGACGCTTTTGCCGCGCGATCGATCGAGGTCGACGACCAAGCCGTGAGCTGCACCGTCAGCGCGGGTGTTGCGACCGGCACCGTCAAGGGCATAGATTTCGACGACGTTCTCCGCGCCGCCGACAAGGCGCTCTACGAAGCAAAAAGAAATGGCCGCAACCGTGTCGAGGTCGCGGCCTATCTGCACGCTGTCTAGAGCATGTCGCGCAAAAGTGTGCAGCGGTTTTTGCGGCTACGACATGCGCGAAATCAAAGAGCTAAAGCGCATGAAGCGAATCTTAGAGACCGCGGCGCGCTTTAGCCGTCCAGGTCCGTCAGGCCAAATGGCTTTCTTCCGGCCTGTTTAGAACAGAGCTTTTACAAACGCACAGGCGGCCAGCAGAGATGCGACCGTGCGGACGTGGTTCCACTGAACCCAATCGCTCAGATAGGTCGACCATAGCTGTGCCGCTTCGGCGGTATGACCATCGACCTTGGCAAGCGCATCGTTGAGCGGCACGTTGAACACGATCGTCGAAAGGAAGCTTGCGACGATATAGAGCGCAGCGCCCGTCAGCATCATCACGCTCGCGCCGCCCCGCCAGTTGAGAATGGCCATGACAGCGATGAAAAGCGACAGCGCCGCCGCCAGCATGAACACTGCAATGAAGGGCGAACGCACGATCGTGATGTTGATCGATTGCATGGCGGCAATCCCCTGGTCGACGGGGAGGCGAGCGAACGACTGCATGACGAAGGTCGAGAAGGCGAAATAGACGCCCGCGAGCAGGCCGCTGCTAAGTGCTGCAATGATAAGCGCGATATAAGTAATCGGGAAAGTCATGACCGGATACTCCAGATGCCGGTTGCGGCGGTTTGATTGGCATAGTCGGAAAAGTCTTTTGCCGGCCTGCCGAGGATCTGGCTGATGCCGTCCTTGACGGGCGAGTTGCGGCCATCGAGGACCTGCGTGAACAGTTCATGCAGGAGATCGGTAGCCTCTTGCGGCAGGCCGTAAGCAGTCATTTCGGTAATGAAGGCATCGATGGGGATCGTTTCGTAGCCGATATGTCTGCCCGATGCCAAGGCGATTTCGGCAACCGCCTGGCGAAATGTCAGGGCGCGGGGGCCGGTCATCTCGTACGTCTGGTTGCGGTGGCGCGGATTGGTAAGGCATTCGACGGCCGCATCGGCAAGATCATCGGCATCGACGAAAGGTTCCGGTACATCGCCGGCCGGCAAGGCGAGTTTCCCGTGGAGAATGCCGTCGATAAAGGCGCCCTCGCTGAAATTCTGGTTGAACCAGCTGGCGCGCAGCACGGTGTAGTCCACGCCAGCTGCCTTCAATCTTGCCTCGCTCAGAACGGCCCCATCCTCGCCGCGGCCGGAAAGCAGGACGATATGCTTCACACCGGCGTCGATGGCCGCCGCGGCAAAGGCAGCAATCGCTTCCGCTGCCCAAGCGACGGCGAGGTCCGGCTGGAATGTGACATAGGCGGCGGAAACACCTTCCAGCGCCTGATGCCAGGTGTTGCGGTCCTGCCAATCGAAGCTGGGTGTCGTCGAGCGGGAAGCGGCGCGAACCGTAATGCCGCGGGCCTCAAGCCGCTCTGCGACGCGGCTGCCGGTCTTTCCCAATCCGCCGATGATGGCAACAGTCGAGTTCTGCATTTCAAACTCCTCCAGGATAAAATGTGATAAATTCTCTCATTTGCGAAATGTGATAAACTCTCTTATATTGCTTGTCAACGGCCACAGACAGGGAATGACATGACACAGGAACCGATCGCGAGACGCAGGCGCAGCAAGGAGGCGGCGGGCACGCCGAGGCGCGTACCCAGCCAGCAACGTGGCCGAGAACGCGTGGATTTGATTCTTTCGGTGGCGTCGGAATTGATCGTGAAGAACGGCAGCGATGCGCTGCGTATGGGCGAGATCGTTGAAAAGGCGGGAGTATCCTTCGGCTCGCTTTATCAATATTTCCCGGACAAGACGGCGATCATCCGCGTACTGGCCGAACGCTATAATGACCAGGGTCGGCAATGCGTCGAGGATGAGCTGGTGGCGATCAAGAGCCGCGACCAGCTCCAGGGCGCGCTGGGTCGAATCGTCGATGGATATTATGCAATGTTTCTCGATGAGCCCGTCATGCGCGACATCTGGCACGCCACCCATGCCGACAAGTTGCTACAACAGGTCGATGCCGAGGATATGGAATGGCATTCTCAGGCCTTCCTGACGGTTCTCGAACGTCTCTGGCCGGAGCGTGACCACTCCGAGCTGGCAAGGACCGCCCGCCTGACGATGCAGCTGGTTGCCGCCGCCGTCCGCTATGCGATCTCGATCGAAAGAGAGGAGGGCGACAAGGTGATCGCGCTGTTCAAGGCCATGCTCCCCGCCGACCTCGGCATTGATCGATAAGGCTGCCGGGCTGCAGGCATCAACAGGACGCTGCCGGATGTTAGCAAAAGCGTCTATTCGTCTGGAAACCCGGGCCGCTTGCTGCTATTGCCGCTGGAACATTAGCGCTGCGAAGGAGGCCCCGCATGACCCAGATGACATTTACCGATCGCGCCGTCATGGCTGAGCTGGTGGCAAAGATGCTTTGGGAGATCAAGGCGGTCCATTTCAGCGCCGACAAGCCCTACAAATTCGCCTCCGGCATGGCGAGCCCGGTCTATATCGATTGCCGCAAGCTGATCTCCTATCCGCGCATCCGCTCGACGGTCATGGACTTTGCCGCCAGCACCATCGTTCGCAATGTCGGCTTCGAGCAGTTCGACTGCGTGGCCGGCGGTGAGACGGCGGGCATCCCCTTCGCCGCCTTCCTGGCTGAGCGACTGAACCTGCCGATGATCTACGTGCGCAAGCAGCCGAAGGGCCACGGCCGCAATGCCCAGATCGAAGGCGATATGAAAGACGGCGCGCGCGTGCTCGTCATCGAGGATCTGACGACGGCCGGCGGCAGCATGTTCACTTTCGTCGATGCCATTCGCGCAGCCGGCGGCATCGTCGATCATGGCATGGCGCTGTTCTACTACGGCATCTTCCCCGAGGCTGTGGAGCGCTTTGCCAATAAAAAGGTCCGCCTTCAGCATCTCGCTACCTGGCGCGATGTGCTTGCCGTCGCCAAGGAGCAGAAGTTGTTCGACGACAAGACGCTCGGCGAAGTCGAGGCTTTCCTCAATGCGCCGCTCGCCTGGTCGGGCCGCAACGGCGGTATTTCGGAGCTGCCCACAAACTGACGCTTTGCTTTTGCAGTGAATCTATCTAATCGATTTATGTAACTGGATAAGACAGACGCGCTCTTTGGGAGGCCGGAATGATTTTGTGCTGTGGCGAAGCTTTGATCGACATGTTGCCGCGGGATACGACGCTGGGTGAAAAGGGTTTTGCGCCCTATGCCGGCGGCGCGATCTTCAACACCGCGATCGCTCTTGGCCGTCTTGGTGTTCCCGCTGGCTTCTTCACCGGCATTGCCGACGACATGATGGGCGAAATCCTGCGCGAAACCCTGTCCGCCTCGAAAGTCGATTACAGCTATTGTGCCATCACGCCGCGGCCGAGCACGATCGCCTTCGTCAAGCTCGTCAACGGCCAGGCGACCTATGCCTTCTACGATGAAGGTACGGCTGGCCGCATGATCACCGAGGCGGATCTTCCGACGCTCGGCGACGATTGCGAAGCCTTGCATTTCGGCGCGATCAGCCTGATCCCCGATCCCTGCGGCGCGACCTATGAGGCGCTGATGAAGCGCGAGCATCAGAGCCGTGTCATCTCGCTCGACCCGAACATCCGCCCGGGCTTCATCAAGGATAAGGCCGCTCATATGGGCCGCATCAACCGGATGGCAGCCATGTCCGACATTCTCAAATTCTCGGATGAGGATCTGGAATGGTTCGGCATCGCAGGCAATCATGATGAGCTTGCCGCGCATTGGCTGGGACAGGGCGCCAAGCTCGTCGTTATCACCAAGGGTGCGGAAGGCGCGACCGGCTACACCAAATCGCTGAAGATCTCGGTGCCGAGCGAACGCGTCACCGTCGTTGATACGGTCGGTGCGGGCGACACCTTCGACGCCGGCATTCTGGCGTCGCTGAAGATGAACAATCTGCTGACCAAGGCGCAGGTGGCTTCGCTCAACGAGAAGGCGTTGCAGGATGCGCTTGCTCTGGGCGCCAAGGCCGCGGCCGTGACAGTCTCCCGTGCCGGCGCAAATCCGCCCTGGGCGCATGAAATCGGGCTTTAAGCTCCGTCGACTTTCAGCGCTTCCAATAAAAAGCCCGCCTGATGTCTCAGGCGGGCTTTTTGTTTCTGATGGCGAAGTTACTTCGCGCGGCTTGCCAGCGCAGCCACCAACCCCTGCGTCGAGGAATCGTGGCCGGCAGCGCTTTCCTTGCCTTCGATGATCGGGAGCAGGCCCGTTGCCAGTTCCTTGCCGAGTTCGACACCCCACTGGTCGAAGGAGTTGATGCGGAAGAGCACGCCTTCGACGAATACGCGGTGCTCGTAGAGGGCGATCAGGCGGCCAAGCGCATAGGGCGTCAGCTTATCGTAGACGAAGGTGATCGACGGACGGTTGCCGGTGAAGACTCGGTGCGGCGCGATGAAATCGGCCTTTTTGTCGTCCATGCCCTTTGAGGTGAGCTGAGCCTTTGCTTCTTCGAAGGTGCGGCCCTTCATCAGGGCTTCCGACTGTGCAAGGCAATTGGCCATCAGCAGCTGATGCTGGTGACGCAGCTCCGGCTCGAAGCCATTGGCGGCGATCATGAACTCGGCCGGGATGACGCTCGTGCCCTGGTGGATGAGCTGATAGAAGGCGTGCTGGCCGTTGGTGCCGGGCTCGCCCCAGACGACCGGGCCGGAATTGCCTTCGACCGGCGTGCCGTCGATGGTGACGCCCTTGCCGTTCGATTCCATGTCGAGCTGCTGCAGATAGGCCGGGAAGCGCGACAGGCGCTGGTCATAGGGTAGGATTGCGCGCGTCGGATAGCCGAGCACATTGCGATGATAGAAGCCGATGGTGCCAAGCAGCATCGGCAGGTTTTCCTTGAATGGTGCCTTGCGGAAATGGTTGTCCATCGCATGCGCGCCGTCGAGGAACTTGCCGAAGTTTTCCGGACCGATGGCGATCATCAACGGCAGGCCGATGGCCGACCAGATCGAGTAGCGACCGCCGACCCAATCCCAGAAACCGAAGACGCGCTCGCTGTCGATGCCGAAGGCGGCAACTTTGTCGAGCGCCGTCGAAACGGCGGCGAAATGATGCTGCACGGCGGCTTCGCCGAGCGCATCGGCGATGAACTTGCGCGCCGTCTGGGCATTGGTCATCGTTTCGATCGTCGTGAAGGTCTTCGAAGCGACGATGAAGAGCGTCGTTTCCGGCTTAACGAGCTTCAGAATGTCGGCGATGTGGGCGCTGTCGATGTTGGAAACGAAATGCGAGCGCGGACCGTCATGGAAGGGAGCAAGCGCCAGGGTCGCCATGACCGGGCCGAGATCGGAGCCGCCGATGCCGATATTGATGACATCGGTGATCGTCTTGCCCGTGGAGCCTTTGAGCGCGCCGGAGCGGATGCCGTCGGCAAACTTGCCCATGGCGGCCAGCACGGCATTAACGTCAGGCATCACATCCTTGCCGTCGACCAGCACAGGCGTATTGGAGCGGTTACGCAGCGCGGTATGCAGCACGGCGCGATTTTCGGTGAAGTTGATGGCGACGCCCGAGAACATTTCCTCGCGCTTGGCCGCGACGCCGCCCTCGGTTGCAAGCTTCTCCAGCAGGCCGAGGATCTGGTCATTCACCGCCGTTTTGGAGTAGTCCATCAGCAGATCGTCGAAGGAGGCGCTGAAGTGGGAGAAGCGCTTGGGATCGGCGGCAAAGGCGGCGCGGATGTCCGTGGCCTTCGTTGCCGATGCGGTGCTCTTCAGTTGATCGACGAGGGCGTTCATGGGAGGCTCCTTGCGTTCGCGTCACAAGCCGTCAGACCCGGCCAGGCGCTTTGAGTTTGGTCGCGGAAACTATTCCCTATGTAGGGCGTAAATCAAGTTCACCTATCGTCCAAAACGAAAAAAGGCCGCTCGCCGATGAAGGTGAGCGGCCCCTTGAATGGCATGGGATTATGTCAGCCGCGCAACTCCTTGCGCAGGATCTTGCCGACATTCGATTTCGGCAGTTCGGTGCGGAATTCGATAAAGCGCGGGCGCTTGTAGTTCGTCAGGTTTTCGGCGCAATGGGCCTTCACGTCAGCCTCGGTCAAGGCGGGATCCTTCTTGACGATGAAGAGCTTCACCGCTTCGCCGGAATGCGGATCGGGCACGCCGATCGCCGCCGCTTCCAGAACGCCTGGGTGCATCATGGCGACCTCTTCGATTTCGTTCGGGTAGACGTTGAAGCCTGATACCAGGATCATATCCTTCTTGCGGTCGACGATCTTGGTATAGCCGCGCTCGTCCATGAAGCCCATGTCGCCGCTGCGGAAGAAGCCGTCCGATGTCATCACGCGCGCCGTCTCGGCCGGCTGCTTCCAGTAACCCGCCATGACCTGCGGCCCACGGATGCAGATTTCCCCGACTTCGCCAAGCGGCAAGGAGTTACCGTTTTCGTCGCGAATGTCGAATTCAGTGCCCGTGATCGGCAGGCCGATCGTGCCGGAGAACTCGGAACTATCGAAGCGGTTGGCGCTGGCAACGGGTGAAGTCTCGGAAAGCCCGTAGCCTTCGGTAATCCAGGCCCCCGTCATCTTCTGCCAGCGTTCGGCAACCGGCCGCTGCACCGCCATGCCGCCGGCAAGCGTCGCCGTGTTGGAAAAGTCGAGCTTGGGGAATTCGGGATTGTTCATCAGGGCATTGAACAGCGTGTTCAGGCCGGGGAACATGTCGAACTTGTATTTGCCCAGCTCCTTGATGAAACCCGGTATGTCGCGCGGGTTGGCAATCAGGACGTTGTGGCCGCCGAGCGACATGCCCATCAGCGAATTCACGGTCAGCGCGAAGATGTGATAGAGCGGCAGCGCGCAGACAAAGGTCAGTTGCTCGGGCCGCGGCTTGTTGATGTAGGCGGACTGCAGCCACAGCAGCAATTGCAGCTGGTTGGCCAGCAGGTTTGAATGGGTGAGGATCGCGCCCTTGGCGACGCCGGTCGTGCCGCCGGTATACTGCAGGAAGGCGATGTCGCTGCCCATCAGTTCGGCTGGTTTCAGCGGTAGGCGCGCGCCCTCGGCGATCACTGCCTTGAAATTGCGGTGGCCGGGGATGGACCAGGCCGGCACCAGCTTCTTCACCTTGCGGACGATGAAGTTGACGATATGACCTTTGATACCGAGCATGTCGCCGAGTGCAGTGACGACCACATGGCGTACATCCGTATGCGCCAGCACCTGCTCCACCGTATGGGCGAAGTTTTCCAGTACGAAGATCGCCTTGGCTCCGCAGTCGCGCAGCTGGTGTTCGAGCTCGCGCGGCGTGTAGAGCGGGTTGACGTTGACGACGACGAGACCGGCGCGAATGATGCCATAGGTGGTAACGGGATTTTGCAGCACGTTCGGCATCATCACGGCGACACGGTCGCCCTTCTTGAGGCCGAGGCTCTGCAGCCAGGCGGCGATCTTGCGCGTTTGCGTATCGAGATCGCGATAGGTGATCGATTTGCCCATGCTGGTGAAGGCGAGGCGGTCGGCGTAACGCGCGCAGCTCTCCTCCAGCAATTCGACGAGTGATGCATGCTCCAGCGGCGGCAGTTCTGCCGGTACGATATCCGGATAGGAGGCCAGCCAGATCTTCTTGATCTGCGGTCTATCCGAAGGAGCGGAGATTGAATTCATGCGCACTTCCTCCTTTACGCATCATCACCACGCCCCGCCATGTTCAACGGCGGTTAGGTAGAGTGTCATCGCGCGACCGAAAAGTCTCCCGCTTTTCACAGTGCCGCAACTGTCGCTCTCAACTAAATCATTCAAGCGCTTCGAAAGCTACAATAACCTTGACGTAAACGTCAATAATCCTCACGCACTCACGTTTTTTTACAGTTTTGAAAAAAATGCTGGAACTTTTACCATAACGGAGCGTTAATGCTCCCGTGGGCGTAAACCCATCGGAGCATCGTGCTGCCTGAAAGAGCAGATCGGACGCTCCAAAGTTTATGTGAAGCGTATCCAAAAGGAGGTGCGCACATGCATAAAGAGAGTGCCGATCTTTCGGGCCGTGACCTTTACATCAAGGACATGTCGATGCTGGTTGCCTGTGACCGCGTCGAAGGGTCCAGGGTATTCGGTTCGGACGGCAAGCAGATTGGTCATATTGAACGTCTGATGCTCGAGAAGAGCGATGGACGCATCGCTTTCGTCATTTTGAGCTTCGGCGGCTTTTTCGGCATTGGTCAGGATCACTACCGGTTGCCTTGGGAAAAGCTGCGCTATGACGCTCGCATCGACGGCTATCGTGTCAGCATGACCAAGAACGACATCGAAAAGGCGCGCCGCTTCGCCAGCAAGGATGAACACGACCACAAGGATCATGGCCATAAGAGCCACGATTATTTTGGCGTGCCCCCTTATTGGATGTGAGCGCGTTGACGGAGCCGACACGGTAAGCCCCGCCGGAGCGGGGCTATGCTTTGTCGGATCTATTGAAACCGACCATGTCTTTGTACGACTTCGATCTTGTAACCGTCGGGGTCGGTAACGAAGAAGAGCAGCGCAAAGAGCTTCCCATCGCGATTGAGTTCGACGATCTTGCCGGGATTGAGCCCGAGCTTCGTCATGCGCTCATGTTCGTCCTTCAGCTCTTCGACTGAGACCGCAAGGTGGCCATAGGCGTCGCCGAGCGCATAAGGCTCCGTGCGGCCCTGGTTGACCGTCAGCTCCAGCTCGAAGCCGGTCTCGGCATTGCTGAGATAGATCAGGGTAAAGGTTTCGAAGGCGACGCGGTCTGCAATCTCCAGCCCGAAGGCCTTGCTATAGAAATCGACGGAGCGTGTTTCGTCGAGCACGCGGATCATCGAGTGAATTATCTTGGCCATCGGGATCTCCATCGGTCGCATCAATCTTTCATCAGAAGCCAATGCCACCGGTATCAGATGAAGGCAAGCGCTGGGAAATTCGCCTCGCGCGCCTTTCATCGTCGATCCGGGGTTTCTGGATTCCCGTTCGTCTGCTTTACTTCGCGCCGCTCAGGCATAGGCTCAATGGGGAGACGCCATGTACTACGCTATTCTGGCTTATCATCAGGAAGAGATTGTTGAAGCATGGAGCGAGGAGGAGGATGCCGCGCTGATGACCGAACTGCTCGAGATCAACGACCGGCTGGTCGCTCGGAAGTCGCTCGGACCGGCCGCGCGGTTGGGCGCGACCCAGAACGCCGTCACTTTGCGCGGCAAGGGCGCGGGAGTCGTCATCGACGGTCCCTTTGCCGAAACCAAGGAACAGCTGCTCGGCTTCTACGTGGTCGATTTTCCGACAATAGAGGGGGCAGTCGAGGCCGCTCGTGAATTGCGCCGCGCCAATCCGACCGCAGTTTATGAAATCAGGCCGATCTCGCTATACGTGCCTGGCGCGTCCTTGCCGTTGGGCGGAGACACCTGACCGAGCTCTAATGAACCGCCGGCAGTGACAGGCAGCGATGCCTTCGATCCCAGAGTTTTTGTAGGAAAGCTCTAATGGGATTGAAGGCCGATCTTGCTCGTGACCGACCGCTCGATCATCTCCATGCCATCATAGATCAGCACAGCCATCAGGCCGACGATCAGGCCGCCTTGCAGGATGAAGGCGGTATTGTCGTTCACCAGGCCGGCAATGATGACTTCGCCCAAAGATTTGGCAGCAACGGTCGAACCGATGGTCGCGGTGCCGATATTGATGACAGTGGCGATCTTCAGGCCTTCGATAATCAGCGGCAGCGCAAGCGGCAGTTCGACGCGAAACAGGCGCTGCCAGCCATTCATGCCCATGCCGTCGGCGGCATCGAGCACGGAGGCCGGCACCTGCTGCAATCCTGCAACCGTATTTTCGAAGATCGGCAGCAGCGCATAGAGGAAGAGCGCGATCAATGTCGGAACCGCGCCGAAGCCGGTGGTCGAGATGGCAAGAGCCAGCACCGCAACGGGAGGAAAAGTTTGTCCGGCATTGGCGATCGCCCGCGATAGCGGCAGAAAATCGGCGCCGATCGGCCGCGTCACGAAGATGCCGCCGAGCACCGCCAGAATGCCGCTTGCGGCGATCGAGGCGACAATCAGCTCGAGATGACTGAGCGCCAGGCTCGGCAGGCTGTTCTGCGTATAGATCGGCGACGCCCCGAATTTGGTGAGCGGCGCCAGAACAGGCGTTAGCCATTCCGGGCGGAACAGCATGACAAGCAGCAGCGCCAGCGCAAAAAGGCGGAAGAGGTTGGCGGCGACAAATCTCATGCTTTGCGGCCCAGTTCGAGCAGATGCTGGATCGAGATCGAACCAACCGGCACCTTGCGTTCGTCTTCGACCGTTGCTTCGTCCGCGCCCTGCCAGATCAATTCGGCCAGTGCATCGCGCAGATTGAGGCTCTGCGGCAGACTATAGCCGAGGCCTGATCGCGGCGGCTGCATGCTTTCCTTGAGCGGCAGCAGCGACATCAGCTTCAGAGCGCGGTCGGATGTACCGGTCAGCTGCTGGACGAAGGGGTCGGCCGGCTCGGTCAGGATCTTTTCGGGCTCTGAGCACTGCAGCAGTTTGCCGCCGCTCATCACGGCGATCCTGTCGCCGAGATGGAAGGCTTCGTCCATGTCGTGCGTAACGAGAATGACTGTCGTGCCGAACTGCTTCTGGATGGCGAGCAGATCGTCCTGTGCCTTGCCGCGGATGACGGGGTCGAGCGCGCCGAAGGGTTCGTCCATCAGCAGCACTTCCGGCTCGGCGGCAAGCGCGCGGGCGACGCCGACACGCTGCTGCTGGCCGCCGGAAAGCTGGCTCGGATATTTGCCGGCAAAGGTGCCGGGATCGAGACGGAAGAGATTGAGCAGTTCTTCCACGCGGCGGTGGATGCGTGCGCTCTCCCAGCCGAGCAGTTCGGGAACGGTGGCGATATTTTGCGCGACCGTGCGATGCGGAAACAAACCGTGGCCCTGGATCGCATAACCGATGCGGCGACGAAGCTCCGTCGCGGGCACGGTCATGACATCTTCGCCGCCGACGGAAATATGTCCTTCGGTAATCGGCACCAGCCGGTTGATCATCCGCATCAACGTCGACTTGCCGGAGCCGGAGGTGCCGACGATGACGGTGATCGTGCCCTTTTCCATGCTCATCGTGACGTTGTCGACCACGGTTGCGCTGCCATAGCGCTTGGTGACGCCCTCGATCTCGATCATGTTGGTCATGCGCGTTGTCCCCGGATGCTGTCGATGACCGCATCGAGGATGACGGCCGATGAGAAGGCGAGAAAGACCGTCGGCACGGCGCCGAGCAGCACAAGGTCGTTGGCCGTCTGGCCGATGCCCTGGAAGATGAAGATGCCGAAGCCGCCGCCGCCGATAAGTCCCGCCACCGTTACGAGGCCGATTGCCTGCACCAGCACGATGCGGATGCCTGTGAGGATGACCGGAAAGGCAAGCGGGAGGTCGATTCCAGTCAGGATCTGCCGGCGCGTCAGGCCCATGCCGGCGGCGGAATCGCGCACGGAGGGATCGACGCCGGCAAGGCCGACGACGGTATTGGCGACGATCGGCAGCAGCGAATAGATGACCAGCGCCACCAGCGCCGGCGCCACGCCGATACCCTTTATGCCGATCGCGGCGGCGAAAGGCACGTTGGCGGCGATATAGCCGAGCGGCAGCATCAGGATGCCGAAGAGTGCCAGGCTCGGGATGGTCTGCACCAGGCTCAGCGCGCGCAGCACGACGGCGCGCAGGCGCGGCTGCCAGTAGCAGAAGATGCCGAGCGGCAGCGCCAGCACGATGGCGATGGCAACGGACCCAAGTGAAAGGAAGACATG
This sequence comes from Rhizobium sp. ASV8, assembly GCF_016429255.1. Classification (GTDB taxonomy): domain Bacteria; phylum Pseudomonadota; class Alphaproteobacteria; order Rhizobiales; family Rhizobiaceae; genus Rhizobium. The sequence continues at coordinate 6,812 of NZ_JAELUG010000062.1, read as the reverse complement.
GCCGAGCGCTTCATGCCAGAACTTGTCGGCGTTGTTGGCGTATTCCTTCATGATCGAGAGATTGTCGAGCAGGCCGCAACGCAGCACGATGGCAAGCAAAGCGGCATAGACAGCCAATGCGGCCACGCGCAGCCAAGGCGTCAGTCGCAGCTTCACCAGCGCGTCCGAGATCATCAGCCCGACGACGGCGAGCAGAACCCAGAAGCAACCACCGGGCGTAATGCGCGCCACGGTGCTTCCCGTTGGCGTCGCAGCCGTCGAAACCAGCCCGAGCGCAACGATGAGCATGGCGATCGCAAGCGTCGCGACGCCGAGCCGGATGATCTGATTATGAAGGAAAAGGGCGGCAAGAGCGGCTGCGGCGAGAAGTACCAGCAGCGTGAGTGCCGCTGGCTGGGCCGAAAGTTGCGTCAGCAACTGCGGCTTGCCGGCGGCAATGCGGTTTGCCTTGACGATGATGAACGGCATCCAGGCTACCGCCATCAAGCCGCCTGCCACCAGCACTACTCCGAGACGATCCACTCTGCGGACCGCTAGCGCGTCTTCCATTAGGCAAGCTCCGTCAGCGCATGAGCCCAAAATTCAAGGCGGGTTCGGACAAGATCATGCCCATAAGAAAGCCCCGCGGCTCCACTCTAGAACTTTTCCGCTTTTCTTCGAAACGCGAAAACGTTCCATCCTTGTTGTCGAGCAATTCCAGGAAAACCGCTGCGCACTTTTCCTGGAATTGCTCTGGCAAAATGGAGCCGCAAGAGCAGCGGCAAAGCCTTACTTCAGGAAGCCATTGTCCTTGAGGTAGGATTCGGCAACGGCCTTGGCCGGCTCGCCATCGACCTGGATGCGGCCGTTCAGCTTGCGCAGCACGTCGGCGGTCAGGCCCTTGAAGATCGGCGCGAGAACTTCCTCGATCTTCGGATTGGCCTTCAGCACGGCTTCGCGAATGATCGGCGTCGGTGCGTAGACCGGCTGCACACCCTTGTCGTCATCGAGCACCGTCAGTTCGGCGGCTTCGATGGCGCCGTCGGTGCCGTAGACCATTGCGGTGTTGACGCCGTTGGTCTGGTCGGCAGCAGCCTTGATCGTCGCTGCAGTGTCGCCGCCCGAAAGCACGACTTCCTGCTCCGGCTTCAGCTTGAAGGCGTAGGTGGTCTCGAAAGCGGGCAGGGCGGCCGGCGAATTGACGAATTCGGAGGAAGCCGCAAGCTTGACTGAGCCACCGCCGGCGACCCACTTGCCGAAGTCGGACATGGTCTTCAGCTTGGCCGGGCCGGCGACATCGCTGCGCACGCCGAGTGCCCAGGTGTTGTTGGCCGGCGAAGGTGTCAGCCAGACGATCTTGTTGGCGTCATAGTCCAGCTTCTTGGCAAGGTCGTAGCCTTGCTGCAGGTTCTTCCAGGCCGCATCGTCGGCCTTGTTGAAGAAGAAGCCGGCATTGCCGGTATATTCGGCATAGATGTCGATCTCGCCTGATGTGATCGCCTTGCGGACAACAGGTGTGGTGCCGAGTGCGATGCGATCCTGCGCCTTGATGCCGTTGGCATTGAGAGCCGCGAGGATGATGTTGCCGAGCAGAGTGCCTTCGGTGTCGATCTTGGAGGAGACGACGACGTCGGCGGCGCTGGCGCCACTGGCAAGGAGGGCCGTCAGCGTGGCGGCAAGTGCAAGCTTCTTGAGCATGATGTTTCCCTTTGTACCCCGTTAAATCTTTGTCTTGCATGCCCGCGTCGCCTCAAGCGACCATCCGGATGCGCAAGCTTCGAGCAGGTCGGCGACCTGCAGGCGAATTCGTGGCTGCTTCAGGCACGTAGCGCTCATCGCGGAAAAGTCGATGCGCTCCGGATTCCCGTTGCAGTCGCGCGATTATGACGAGCGTACTCGACATTCGCGCGAAATTGGATTTCTTTTTTCGGGGGCAAGTGCGTTTGTTTTTGTTCCCCTTACCCGTTTTGGCGCTGTTCCGATCTCATTTTTGCGGCTGGATCAGTTAGGCGACGAAGAGACGATAATCGTCGCCCCTGTGCTTAGGGATATCTTTTTTCGAGAACACATCATATCGTCGGGATATCGTAAGTACTTTCCGGGCCAGGGGAGCAACTTGCGTTTGGCATGGAAGGAAAGAAGTTTGTATCTCGGCGCTCTATTCATTGCCGATATGGTGTTCTCCATCGGCTCGGTCAGGGAGACTGCTCGCCGGCTCTCCTTTTCCGCTTCAACCGTCTCCAGCGCGCTTCGCCGTCTGGAAACCGAACTGGCGCTGAAATTGGTCGAGCGCGCTTCCGGCGAGCTTGCCACGCTGCTTGCAAGTTCCAAGGTTCAGAAGGGATTGCAGCCTGTGCTTGCCGGTATCCGCCAGCTTTCCACACTGATGAAGGACCCGCCCGCGCCGCAGGAGTATGATCAGTGGGCCGCTCGCCTGTCATTGAAGATCGCCACCATCGAACGTTTTCTGGAGGTCGCCGATCAGGGCAGCATCAATCGCGCCGCCCGCCGCTTGCGGCTAGGGCAGCCGCAGCTCTCGTTGCAAATCGCCAATCTGGAGGAATTGTTCGGCTTCCGGCTGTTCGAGAGGCAGGCGCAGGGTTCCGTGCTGACGGAGGCAGGGCAGGAGGTTCACGCTATTCTGGCCGGCATCGCCCAGGCCTGGGACGAGATGAAGGCGGCGGCCGACGAGCGCTTTCAGCGCACGGCGCGCGCCGTCCGCATCGGCTCGATCATTCCGACCGGCGCCGAGAGTTGGGTCGCACGCTCGTTGGCGAGCCTGGTGTCACGGTGGAATATCGGCGGCAACCGCAACATGCTGTCGTTGATGCTGATGACCGCCGACGATCTGCGCGAGGCGTTGCGCTCGGGCCGTATCGATGTCGCCATCGTCGATTCCGTCTTCGGCCTCGATGCCTTCGAGCATATGGAACTGGTGGCGACGGACATGGTGGCGATCGCCCCGCCCGACAGCAAGGAACAGACGTTTGCCGCGCTGGTGGAAAACCACCCGCTCTGCGTGCCGAGCCCACGCACCGGCATAGGCAACGCCGCGACTGCTTTCGGCTACGACAGCCACGATCGGCGCAGGTTTCGCGGCCGGGATATCACCTCGGCCGATTCCCTCCCCGTCATCGTCGATCTGGTGGCCAATCACGGCTATGTCTCGTTCCTCGGCCGCGTGAGCGCCTTGCCGATTTCCGACAGGGTGCGGATCGTCGAACCCGAGCAGCTGCTGCCTTTGTCCTATCATCTCGCGCACAACGGCCGCAAAGCGTCGATAGAGGCGAGCCGCCTCATCCAGCAGGCGGTTCGCGAACTGGTGGGCGATATGGGTGCGCCAAAAAAGCGACTGGCGTCCGCGACTTAGCGGAACCATCACGGTAGATCCGCGTTTAGGGGAGTTAGGTTAGTCCGGGCGTACGCAGCCGGGGGGCTCGTTCGGCACCCAAGGAGACCGATATATGAAAATTCTTGCAACGGCGCTCGTCGCTCTAGGTATTCTCGCTCTACCTGCCACTTACGCCGAGGCGCGTGATCATCATCACCGCTGGCACCATCATCGCCCCGACTTCAGGCGTCACCACCATCACCGCCATTATTATCGCCCCTATCATGGCTGGCATCGCCATCACGGCTGGCGGCATGGGCCGCATCACCACCGCTGGCACAAACAGCCGCATTTTTCGCATGCCTGACGACAAGGATAGGCTGAAAAGCGGTGCCTCAAGGCGCCTTCTTTAGCCTTTACTTGCGTCGTTCGCTATCCGAAGCTTGAGGGCGCGGCGTATGCCGCCGCGCCCCATGTCCAGTTGTGGAATTCTATCGCAGCCTGCCGGTTGATCCATAGGGTTTGCGAGCCGCCGCGCTCCACCGAGAAAAGGCTTGCCATCCAGAGGTTCGCGGAACTTTCGAGGGCACAATCGCGTTTATTCTCTGGTCCGGACGACGCAAATGATCCGAATAGCGCTGGCTCCGGCATCCAAGGAGGCTGGAAATGAAAATTCTGGCAACAGCGCTGATTGCGCTAGGAATGTTCGCACTGCCTGCAACCCACGCCGAAGCGCGCCGTCACTACCATGGGCACCACCATCGCGTGATCGTCCATCGGCATTACTATTATCACCACTATTATCGGCCCCACTATTACCGTCCTTATCCCCACTACTACCGCCCATATTACGGCTACTACGAGCCCGACTATGGCTATTACCAGCCCCTCTATTCATTCGGCTGGTTTGGCGGCTTCGGCGGATATCGCCACCACGGCTGGTACGGCGGGCGCGGATATTATCATGGTGGCTATCACGGCTGGCATGGCGGTGGCAGATACTGGCGCTATCACAGCCAGCCGCATTTCTCGCATAACTGACGGCCTTGCCTATAGCGAAACGGCGCCTTTCGGCGCCGTCCTCTCAATAGCCTCAGGCCGGATTCAGCACGTGAACGGCGCGTTCGGCCATGAGATGCTTCACCTTCTCGCCGTAAGCGGCCATATGCGCCGAAGCGGCATGGGCCTTCAATGCGTCCATGCTTGCCCATTTCTCGACCACGACGAACGTATCCGGCCCGAAGGCCGGGTCGGCGCCCGGGACATCGACGACAGCGGTATATTCAATGCAGCCGTCTTCGGCATGAACGGCCGGGACGTTGGCCTGAAAAGCTTCGAGCACCTCGGCCCGCTTGCCGGGCAACGCGGTGAGGATGGCGAGAACATGGATCATAACGATATCCTTGGAACCATTAGACATTTGGATGGAAAATAGCTGCGGCTGCCGAATCCTTGGCAGGTGTCGATCATTATCACAAATTGACGATATCCGAACGCTTGACTTCGATTTTACCCGGCGCGATCTTCCATCATGACGCGAGGTTTTTGCGTCAATCTAGTCAGGCGCGAGGGGGCTTGCGCTGACTATTCATCTGGGAGGGGGAAATGGCACTATCCACACAAGAGCAGATACTGATCGAACAGCGGGTCATGAACGAGGCGAAATCCGTCGGTGCAGCCTATCTGCTTTGGTTTTTCCTGGGCACTTTGGGGGCTCATCGTTTCTATCTCGGCAGGACAGGCTCGGGTCTTGCGCAATTGGCCTTGCTGGTCGTTGGATGGCTGACAGCGGCAATCGTCATCGGCTTTGGTTTTTTGATTGCGCTGGGCATCTGGTGGATCGTCGACGCATTCTTGATCCCGGGGATGATCAGCGAGCAGAAGGCACAGCTGCGATATCAATTGAGTGAACACGCCTTACTGATGAATGCGCCGGTCGATGAGCCGAAACGCACGGTGATTCCCGGTCACAGCTGAGAGGCTTTCCGAAAAAAAGCACATGCTCTGCGAAGCGGCGATATTTCACCGCTTATACAGACAATTAACGATGCTCTAGAAATTTGTGGTGCCGCTTACGTGACTCGAACACGTGACCCCATCATTACGAATGATGTGCTCTACCGACTGAGCTAAAGCGGCATTCCAGGGGCTTTCGGTTTGGCCCCGCGATTTGCATGGCGCTGATACAGTCTATGCGACCAGATTTCAAGCGCTCAAATCGCCATTTGGTAAAAAAGCGAAAGGCTTGTGAAAAACAAGCCCGTTTCCGGCAGGTTCAAAGCGCAAGCCGCGCCCGCGCCTGCCGGTATTCCGCCTCCAGCCTGTCGACAAGCTTGGCGACCGGCTGGATGGCCTTGACCGCGCCGATACCCTGGCCGGAGCCCCAGATGTCTTTCCAGGCCTTCACACCTGTGGTGGCGGCTTCGAAGTCCATCTTGGAAGGGTCGGCTTCGGGCAGGTTGTCGGGGTCCAGGCCGGCGGCAAGGATAGAGGGTTTCAGATAATTGCCGTGCACGCCCGTGAAGTAGTTGGAGTAGACGATGTCGGCGGCGGTTCCCGCGACGATCGCCTGCTTGTAGGCGTCGACGGCTCGGGCCTCCTCCGTCGCGATGAAGGGTGAGCCTATGTACGCCAAGTCAGCGCCTGCGGCCTGCGCGGCCAGCACGGCGCCGCCGGTTGCGATTGCGCCGGCAAGCAGCAGTGGTCCGTCGAACCATTCACGGATTTCCTGCACGAGCGCGAAAGGCGAAAGGCGGCCGGCGTGGCCACCGGCGCCTGCTGCGACGGCGATCAGCCCATCAGCACCCTTGCGGATCGCCGAATTGGCGTGGCGATTGTTGATGATGTCATGCAGAACGATGCCGCCATACGAATGCACGGCCGCATTCACCTCGGGCACGGCGCCGAGCGAGGAGATGACGATCGGCACCTTGTATTTCACGCAGAGCATCAAATCGTGCTCCAGCCGCTTGTTTGACGTATGGACGATCTGATTGACCGCAAAGGGAGCTGCCGGACGATCTGGATTTGCGGCATTGTGTGCGGCAAGATCCTCGGTGATCATGGCCAGCCATTCGTCGAGCTGGCTTTCCGGCCGAGCGTTCAGCGCCGGGAAGGAGCCGACGACGCCTGCCTTGCATTGCGCGAGCGTCAACACCGGATGCGAGATGATGAAGAGCGGCGAGGCCACGACCGGGAGCCGCAGACGTTCGGTCAGGATCGGGGGAAGGGCCATGAACATCATCCATTCTTTGACGTTTACGAAAACGTCAAAGAAATAGCAGATGTCCAAACCGGTGGGAAGTGGCGAGGTACGGAATGGCCGTCAGCTGCAATTGATGCGCGACAACCTGCTCTCGGATTGCCACTTGGTCATCGCAAAACTGTCGCCTTTGGCATTTATCCCCGCCCGAGTGCTCGCCGCACTTGTCGAAGGCTTGCGTATTGACAAGCGTGGCGTTACCGAATCCGGTTAACGAATGCTAAAGACCATTGCCGCCTT
>NZ_JAELUG010000595.1 GCF_016429255.1 Rhizobium sp. ASV8 | reverse complement strand
CTCTTGAGGACGACAGCCGCCACGCCTTCGCCGCGTGCGTATCCATCGGCGGAAACGTCCCACATGGCACATCGTCCATTTGGAGAGAGCATTCCAAGGTTGCTATCGGATATGTACATGGCTAATGTACTCAAATGGTTAGTAACTTGTCTATAATGAGTGATGGAGTAAGTGTGTATTTAGTATACCAGGACTGAGTATCAAGCTAGTGCCAGCGGCAACTGCAATATTGCTTTTCCCACTTCGAAGGGTTTGGACGGCGAGATCCAGGGCAACTAGACTACTAGAGCAAGCGGTATCAATTGTCATGCTGGGTCCCAGCCAGTCAAAAAAATATGATACCCGGTTTGCGACAATGGCTCTGTCTCTTATACACATCTGACGCTGCCGACGACGTGTCGTGGGGGGACTTTGCG
>NZ_JAELUG010000594.1 GCF_016429255.1 Rhizobium sp. ASV8 | reverse complement strand
CTGCCGGGCATGCTCGCCGATGAGCTGCCATGGCACAGCCTCGAAGCCAAGTTCGACCTGCAACTGCACAGTGAAGAGGACCGCAATGGGCGCCTGAGCCTGTCGTTCGACTACGCCGACGAACTGTTCGAAACCCGCACAATCGAGCGCCTGGCCGAGCACTTCACACAACTGCTGCAAGCGTTGTGCGACCAACCCCAGCAAGCCATAGGCGACCTCAAGCTGATGCAGCAAGTCGAGCAACACGAGTGGAGCCAAGCGCCGTGTGCTCCCGCCCGGCAATGGCTCCCCGAATTGCTCAATCAGCAGACTTCGGACGCTACCGGACTGGTCTGGCAGGACGGCAGCCTGACCTTTGCCCAACTGCACACCCAGGCCAACCGCCTGGCCCATTACCTGCGTGACAAAGGCGTGGGC
>NZ_JAELUG010000593.1 GCF_016429255.1 Rhizobium sp. ASV8 | reverse complement strand
CCTCCACCTCGTCTAGCTCCTCGTCTGCCATATTCTCATCATCTGCGTCTCCGTCCGCCTGCTGGCCGGCTTCCTTCTTGGCTTCCTTTAGCTTACGCAGCTTCTCATCTCGGTGTTGCTTCGCGAGTGTTTTTGGCCGGTAGCCCCGTCGTCCTGCAATGGATCGCTGGGTCTCTCCAGCATCTTTAGCGGCTTCGCCGAAAAATGTCTCACCTAGGCGCTCGATGACTTGTAAAAGTGCTTCGCCAAAACGTAATCTTGTGTCTGTGCTCAACTTTTCTTGCGGATCGAGGTAGTTGTCGAGCAACTCTTTGATAGTTGACTTGGGGTGTTTGCTTGCTAGCTGCGTAAACATTCTGACTACCTGTAGGTTGATGTAGTCTTCATTATCCTTGAGCAAATTGGACAGTAAGACAG
>NZ_JAELUG010000592.1 GCF_016429255.1 Rhizobium sp. ASV8 | reverse complement strand
CTAAAATGGCCTCTCGTTTTATTCCATTTGACACGTCCCCTTTATTAACATGCAGTGCAAAGTTTAATCCTCCCGTGATATAGACCTCGAAGCTGGCCGAGTCATCGTTCACGCCGAAACGCGTCAATGCACTCGTTAAAGCTCCAGGGCGCTTTCACCGAAGAAACAACTGCAGCCGTCCATATTGCAAAATCCATAACCATGATGTGTCCAATGCACCCAGGCGAGTAGTAGCTCACCGAGCGTAGGATGACGTTTTGATCTGTAAATTAACTGCGTGGGAAGATGTTACTAAGAAGAAGTCGTCAAATGTTTGGTTTGCGTGTCATGTTGAAGAAGAAGAGTAATCCGTGATTGAGATGACGACATTCATGTTAAAAGCAGGCAAAGCTCAGCCAGGCCCACTCCGTGCAACCC
>NZ_JAELUG010000591.1 GCF_016429255.1 Rhizobium sp. ASV8 | reverse complement strand
ACACGTCGTCGGCAGCGTCAGATGTGTATAAGAGACAGCCCTAAACTGGCCTCGTGCCTAAGGCGAACGATCCAGTCACAGAAAAAGGAGTGACTATACGTAATTCGCTTTCACGCTACCCAAACCAATTTTTTAGCATTCACAAGTTCGCTACTATTTTCTTACTCTTTTGGGCCTTGCATGGAGCCCTGCCGCACATCAAGCGTAACTAGCGCGGACTCTCCGAGATGCCGAGCCGGCCAATCGTAGCGAGGGCGGAATTGCGGCTTCAATTTGCGCCAGTAGCTTTGCGAGGCAATACCCTATTACATGCGCTTACATACTACCTGTCTCTTATACACATCTGACGCTGCCGACGACGTGTCGTGGGGGTAGAGAGCGGGGGGGGGGGGGGGAGGAAGAGGGGGGGGGGGGGGG
>NZ_JAELUG010000590.1 GCF_016429255.1 Rhizobium sp. ASV8 | reverse complement strand
GCGTCTTTGTCTCCTTGACACCAGGGGATTCTTCAGCTTGGTCGGCAGTTCTTTTTGTTCGTGATGGTATGTCACTAGATAGAAATACATGGTTTATACCTCGGGGGTTAATATGCTCCAGGTCCCTACGCTCCCGCCATTGCTCGATTTCAAATCATATTTCCGAACTCCTATCCCAGCAGACCACCCATCGTCATGTTTGCGACCGACCTCTTTCATCCGCTCATTACGCCTCTTACTACATACATGTACACTACCGATATTCAAGACAACGGCACAGTCAGTGCAACGGATGACGAGCGACTCCCGCCCGGCGGTTTCAGTTTGCGACATGGCTTCCCAGAATGGTTCGGCAAGGCCCGACGCAGTGCAGCAGAGGCTGGTCGTATGAGTGCTGAGCCGGGCAGGAGTCCTGTCC
>NZ_JAELUG010000061.1 GCF_016429255.1 Rhizobium sp. ASV8 | reverse complement strand
GCGCGAGATAGCCGTCGAGAAAATCCGTAAGCGAGGCGATGACGAAGATCCACAGCGCCACCCAACGCGCGAAATCGGACCCTTCCAGCTTGCCTTCGACGAAGAAGCACAGAACGATCAGAGGGACGCAGATAATGCGGCCGTAGGTGAGCAGGTTGGGAATGCTGTAAGCGCGCGAAGCCATGGAAATCGTTTCGTCTCTTTGTGCCGGCGGTTTGGTGAGCCTTTATTCAAGCCTCATCTCGCCGCAGCCAATTGATTGGGCATGATCTGGTCCAAAAACCGCTTCGCACTTTTTGGCACCATCCCTAGATGATGGTTTGACCAGTCTATCGTCAACATTGTTTCTGTTTTTTCACCGCTATTGCGTGGAATTTGCGACCGCAATTTTCTATTTCACGGCGTCCTCGTGGAAATGGTTATAGACCTGCCGCGCCACACCTTCCGATATGCCTTCGACGGCCATCAGATCGGACAGGGCGGCGCGCGAAACGGCCTTGGCGGTACCGAAATGCTGCAGCAATGCCCGCTTGCGCGACGGGCCGATGCCACCGATCTCGTCGAGCGGGTTCTTCACCATCTCCTTCTTGCGCCGGGCGCGGTGCGAACCGATCGCGAAGCGGTGTGCTTCGTCGCGCAGGCGCTGGATGAAATAGAGAACCGGATCGCGGGGCGGCAGCGTGAAACTCTCGCGTGAAGGAGCGAAGAAGCGCTCGCGCCCGGCATCGCGGTCGACGCCCTTGGCGACGCCGATGGCAATGACGCTGTCGGTGATTCCCAGTTCCTCGAGAATGGCGCGCACCGCCGTCATCTGTCCCTGGCCGCCGTCGATGAGGATGATGTCGGGCCAGGCGGGGAAGGGCTGGTCGGCAGCGTCCGCGCCGGAGGCTTCCGCCGCCGCGCTGCGGTCGGGCTTGCCTTCTTCCTTCAACAGGCGTGAGAACCGCCGGGTCATGACCTCGCGCATCATGCCGAAGTCGTCGCCGGGCGTGATGTCGGTCGATTTGATGTTGAACTTGCGATACTGGCCTTTGACGAAGCCTTCCGGCCCGGCCACCACCATTCCGCCGACCGCATTGGTACCCATGATATGTGAGTTGTCGTAGATCTCAATGCGCTGCGGCACATAAGGAAGCTGGAACGTTTCCTTGAAGCCCTCCAGCAATCGCGATTGCGACGCTGTCTCTGCAAGCTTGCGGCCATGTGCCTCGCGGGCGTTGGCAACGACATGATCGACCAGATCGCGCTTCTCGCCGCGCTGCGGCACCAGGATCGCCACCTTATGGCCGGCCTTCTCGCCGAGGGCGGCCGCCAGCAGTTCGATTTCCTCAACCGTTTCCGAAAGCAGGATCTGCCGCGGTACAGGCTTGTCGTCGTAAAACTGAGCGAGGAAGGCGTTCAAAACCTCGGCGCCCGAAAGCGAGGGGTCGGCTTTCGGGAAATAGGCGCGGTTGCCCCAGTTCTGACCGGTGCGGAAGAAGAAGACCTGAATGCAGGAGATGCCGCCTTCGTGATGAATGGCGAAGACATCGGCTTCTTCGACGCCGGCCGGATTAATGCCCTGATGGCTCTGCACGTGCGAGAGCGCAGCCAGTCGGTCGCGAAAAACGGCGGCGCGCTCGAAATCCAGATCCTCGGCGGCTGCGTTCATTTCCTCGGCCATATGCGCCTTGACGTTCTGGCTCTTGCCGGAAAGGAAATCCTTCGCCTCCTGCACGAGCTCCGCATAACCTGCATCGCTGATCTCATGCGTGCAGGGCCCGGAACAGCGCTTGATCTGGTAGAGCAGACAGGGCCGCGTGCGCGTTTCGAAAACGCTGTCGGCGCAGGTGCGGATCAGAAAGGCGCGCTGCAGCGAATTGATGGTGCGGCCGACGGCGCCCGCCGATGCAAAGGGGCCGAAATAGTCGCCCTTGCGGGCGCGCGCGCCGCGATGCTTGAAAATGGCCGGCGCCCGCTTGTCCCCGGTGATCAGAATATAGGGAAACGACTTGTCGTCTCGCAGCAAGACATTGAAGCGCGGCCGCAAGCGCTTGATCAGGTTAGCTTCCAGCAGCAGCGCTTCGGTTTCCGTGCGGGTGGTCACGAACTCCATATTGGCGGTTTCGCGCACCATGCGGGCGATGCGGTTGGAATGCACCCGGCCCATGGCATAGTTGGCGACACGCTTCTTCAGGTTCCGCGCCTTGCCGACATAGAGCACGTCGCCGGCTTCGTTGAACATGCGATAGACGCCGGGATTGTTCGGCAGCCGCTTGACGAATTCGGCGATCAGCTCCGCGCCGCGAAGCCCGGTTTCGTTCTTGCCGCCTTCGTTCCAGTCGACGGGCGTGACGGGGGAGGCGGCGGCATCGCCCTCAACCTCGATGTCGTCTTCTATGTCATCCGATTCGTCGTAGAGAATGCCGCCGTCGGGCAGCTTTCTTCCATTCATTCCGCACTCTCCGCCACATCAGGCGTTTCCCAGGCAAGATGCTGGCCGCCGTCGAGCGCTATCATTTGGCCCGTGATCGAGGGCGTGTCAAAAAGAAAGCGGACGGTGCGGCCGAATTCTTCGAGCCCTGGCGCCACCTTTAATATGAGGCCGTCGATCTGCGCTTGAAAGTCCTCTTCCGTCTGCCGCACGCTGCGCACTGTCGGCCCGGGGCCGATCGCATTGACGCGGATACGGGGCGCGAAACTCTGGGCCATCGTCTGGGTCGCCGTCCAAAGCGCCGCCTTCGATAATGTATAGGAGTAGAAGCGCGGGTTCAGCGCCCAGACCCGCTGGTCGATCATGTTGACGATCAGCCCTTGATAGGGCGCCGGCAGCTGCCGCGCAAAATCGGCCGCCAGAATCGACGGCGCACGCACATGCACGGCGAAATGCGCCTCGAAGGCTTCGGCGTCGAAATGCCCGGCGGAATCGCCGAGGAAAGCGGAAGCATTGTTGACGAGCAGATCGAGCGGGCCGAGCGCATTTGTGGCTCGTTCGACAAGGCTTGACGTCTCGCCCAAATTTTGCAGATCCGCCTTGATCGCAATCCCCTTTCGGCCCGCTTGCTGCAATTTTGCCACAATTTCCGCGGCCTCGGCGAAGGATCGGTTGGCATGCAGCGCGACCGCAAAGCCATTAGCCGACAAATCCTCGGCGATGGCCCGGCCTATTCTTTTGGAGGCGCCCGTTATCAATGCCGTGCGTAGTTTTTCCTGGCTCAAGAGATCGCCTTTTGCTCGTCGTTACCCAATCGGTGATCATATAGGACGTCGATACACCATATGAAAAGATGCTTCGGCAGATAGCGTTCTTGAAGGCGCCTATGTAAAGCTTGAGATATATTTAGATTAAAATAAGTATACACGCTTTAACCATTGGTTATGGTTAACAATTCATCTGTTGCGATGAAGCAACATCGAAATTCAGCCATGTCTGTGCCACAATGATATCATATTTTGGCTCTTCCAATTCCTCATTTGCACTTCAATTTCAACCTCGATCCGGGAGGGATTTGTTTTAATTGCTCGTGACGCTTCGAAGTCAAAGACAGTAGACGAAGCACACGGGACTGAAAGGAGAAAAGTATGCGTACTCTCGTAACGACCCTCATGGTCTCCGCTTTCGCTCTCGGCGGCTTTACTGCAGCTCACGCTGCCGACGCTGTTGAGCAGATTCCGCAGCCGCCCGTCGCCCAGGACGTCGCTCCGCCGGTTAACAACTGGTCCGGCTTCTACATCGGTGGTGCAGGCGACTGGAACAAGGGCCACTTCACCCGTAACGGTAACGCTTACGGCTTCGGCGGCCAGGCCTTCACCGGCTACAACTGGCAGCAGGGCCAGATCGTATACGGTATCGAAGGTGATCTCGGCTACTCCGGCGCAGACGCTACCCGCAACGGTCTGACTGCAAAGAACGGCGTCAACGGCTCTGTCCGTGCCCGTCTCGGTTACGACTTCAACCCTTTCATGCTGTACGGCACGGCCGGTCTGGCTCTCGGCCAGAACAAGCTCTCCGACGCTACTTCGTCTGAAAGCAAAACGGCAGTTGGCTACACCGTCGGTGCTGGTGCTGAAACTTTCATCACCAACAACATCACGGCTCGCCTCGAATACCGTTACACGGATTACGGCAAGAAGACCTTCAACCTCGACTCCGGCAGCTTCTCGCGCGGTTACGACGAGCAGAGCGTCAAGGTCGGTATTGGCGTGAAGTTCTAATCGCTTGACGATTTGGAATGAAGAAAAAGCCGGGGTGAGAACCCCGGCTTTTTCTGTTTGTGCCCTGCGTAAGGACGATAGGCATGCGCGATCTTGCCAGGGCAGTGCGTGCCCGTGCGCCGAACGGGGCCTGCCTAGAGCATGTCGCGCAAAAGTGTGCAGCGGTTTTTGCGGCCACGACATGCGTGAGATCAAAGAGCTAAAGCGCGTGAAGCGAATCTTAGAGATCGCGCCGCGCTTTAGGCCCGCGGCTTCATCGCCTGATAATCCGGGAAGTGCTTCTCGAATTTGCGCTCCCAGTCGAGCAACCCCGTATAATCCGCTTCCCATTGACCTTCGAAGCGCAGGTGCAAGTAGCCGATGAGGGAGGCGAAGGCAAAATGCCCCGCATGCAGCTTCTTGCCGATCTTCGGCGGTTCGGCATCGAGGTGGGTGAGCGCGCGCGCTACCTTCGTCCACTGCCGATCGATCCAGGGCTGATGCTGCTTTTCAAGCTCGCGAACGCGCCGTTCGTAGACGATCGACAGTAGGCACTCGTTGGTACCGTCGCATAGCGCTTCGAGAACCTCGACTTCCGTGCGTTTGCTCTTCTTGGTCGGATAGAACTTGCCCTTGCGCCGGTGGAAGTAATGCATGATCGCGCGGCTGTCGAATATGGCGTCGCCTTCGTCGGTCAGCAGCGTCGGAATCTTGCCGAGCGGATTGTTGTCGATGAGAAGCGTCGGCCCGGCATTCGTATCGACATGGATTTCCTCAAGCTTGATGCCGAAATGGCGTGCCGCCATGCGCACCTTGCTGGAGAAAGGGGAGGCGGGTGCGCAGAGAAGTCTCATGGATCACCTATGGTGTGCTGAGGGGTCAGTGTTCGCTGCGCAGCCAGAAGGCGCGCTGCGAGGCGAAGCGGTCCTGCGCCAGCATGTCCTTCAGTGCCGGCAGCAGTGCGTGCAACTCGTCCTTCAATGTGAAGGGCGGGTTGACGATGATAAGGCCGGAGCCGGTCAACCCCGTAAAGCCGCGGTCGCTTTTGACGCTCAACTCGGCACAGAGCATCTTCGGAATTTCCAGCGCCTGCAGCGCTTCGTGAAACTGCTTGATCGGCGCATCCTTCTTGATCGGATACCAGAGGCAATAGGTGCCGCCCGGAAAACGCCGCCACGCCTTTGCCAATCCGTCGATCAACCGGTCATATTCGCCTTCCTCCTCGAAAGGCGGATCGACGAGCACGATGCCCCGCTTTTCTTTCGGCGGCAGATGCGCGCCGAGCGCCAGCCAGCCGTCCAGCTCGGTGATGCGAGCGTGGTGATCGCCCTCGAACAGCCGGTGAAGGCGCTGAAAATCGTCCGGATGCAGCTCCATCGCCGACAGGCGGTCTTGCGGGCGAAACAGCATGCGCGCAAGCTTCGGCGAGCCCGGGTAGAGCCGGAGGCCGCCTTCGGGGTTCAGCTCGCGCACGGCGGCGAGATAGGGCTCCAGCAGATCTGCCACCTGCGGCACAAGCTCCGCCTCCAGCAGCCGGCCGATTCCATCCTGCCACTCGCCCGTCTTCTGGGCTTCTTCGGACGACAGATCATAGAGGCCGATGCCGGCATGCGTGTCGAGCACGCGAAATGCCTTGTCCTTGTTCTGCATGTAGCGAACGAGGCGCGCGAGGATCGCGTGTTTCAAGACATCGGCAAAATTGCCCGCGTGGTAGATGTGCCGATAGTTCATTGTCGGTGAAGTCCGCATGAATTGTTGAGATGGGCCGCATTATCTCTAGTGGCCGGACATGGCTTGAAATATACAAACATCATGAACATTGCGACCCCCATTCCAGCCAAATCGCGCATAGGCCATACGGCCTGTCCGCACGACTGTCCCTCCACCTGCGCACTGGAGGTCGATCTGACTGAAGACGGCAAGATCGGCCGGGTTCGTGGTGCGAACGATCATTCCTACACCTCGGGCGTCATCTGCGCCAAGGTTGCGCGCTATGCCGAGCGGCTTTATCACCCCGATCGGCTGATGAAGCCGTTGCGCCGAGCAGGGGCCAAGGGTGCTGGGCGCTGGCAGGAGCTTTCCTGGGATGAAGCGCTTGATGAGATTGCCGAGGCCTTCGTAAAGGCCGAGGCCAAGGATGGCAGCGAGGCGATCTGGCCCTATTTCTACGCCGGCACGATGGGCTGGGTGCAGCGCGATTCCATCGAGCGACTGCGCCACGCCAAACGCTATTCCGGCTTTTTCTCGTCGATCTGCACCAATCCGGCCTGGACCGGCTTCACCATGGCGACGGGTGTGCTGCGCGGTCCCGATCCGCGCGAGATGAGCCGTACGGATTGCGTCGTCATCTGGGGCACGAATGCTGTGGCGACCCAGGTCAACGTCATGACCCATGCGATCAAGTCCCGCAAGGAGCGCGGCGCCAAGATCGTCGTCGTCGATATCTACGACAACCCGACGATGAAGCAGGCCGACATGGCCCTGATCGTCAAGCCGGGGACAGATGCGGCACTTGCCTGCGCGGTCATGCACATCGCCTTCCGTGACGGCTATGCCGACCGCGCCTATATGGCCAAATATGCCGACGATCCCTCAGGCCTTGAGACACACCTGAAGTCGAAGACCCCGGCATGGGCGGCTGATATCACCGGCCTGTCGGTGGATGAGATCGAAGCTTTCGCCAAGCTCGTGGGGGAGACCAAGAAGACCTACTTCCGTCTTGGCTATGGCTTCACCCGCCAGCGCAACGGCGCGATCGCCATGCACGCGGCAGCATCGATCGCGACGGTGCTGGGTTCCTGGCAATATGAGGGCGGCGGCGCCTTTCATTCGAACAGCGATATCTTCCGCATGGACGCGAGCGAACTGACCGGCCGCGCCATGAAGGATCAGGACATCCGCATGATCGATCAGTCGCAGATTGGCCGCGCTTTGACCGGCGATGCGGTCGCGCTTCGCCATCGTGGTCCGGTCACGGCCATGCTGATCCAGAACACCAACCCGATGAACATCGCCCCCGAACAGCGGCTGGTAAAGCGCGGCTTTGCGCGCTCCGACCTTTTCGTCGCCGTGCACGAGCAGTTCATGACAGATACGGCCGAGATGGCCGATATCGTCATCCCGGCCACCATGTTCGTCGAACATGACGACATCTATCGCGCTGGCGGGCAGAACCACATTCTCCTCGGCCCGAAGCTGGTGGAGCCGCCGACGACTGTGCGCAGCAATCTCTTCGTCATCGAGGAGTTGGCCAAACGCCTTGGCGTCGCGGACCGTCCCGGTTTCGGTTTTTCCGCCCGCGAAATGATCGACCGGGTTCTCTCGAAGAGTGGCCTGCCGGACTACGACTATTTTCTCGAGAACAAATGGTTCGACCGTCAGCCCGATTTTGACGATGCCCATTTCATCAATGGCTTCGGTCATCCCGACGGCAAGTTCCGTTTCCGCCCGGATTGGTCCAATCAGCCGGCACCGAACCGGCCGCCCGCCTCGGTCGGCTTGCTCGGTCCGCATGTCGAGCTGCCGGAATTTCCGGATCAGGTCGACGTGATCGAGGTAGCCGATCCCGAGCATCCGTTCCGGCTCGCGACCTCGCCATCGCGCAATTTCCTGAATTCGAGCTTCTCGGAAACCAAGACGTCGCGGCAGAAGGAAGGCCGTCCCGAGGTGATGGTCAACCCTGCGGACGCAGAAGCGCTCGCTATTGCCCACGGCGAGCTGGTTCGCATCGGCAATGCAAGAGGGGACATCCGCCTCCATGTCCGCGTGACGACGGAAGTCAAGCCCGGAGTGCTGATCGCCGAGGGCCTGTGGCCGAACAAGGCCCATGTCGATGGCGAAGGCATCAATGTGCTCACCGGCGCCGATCCGGTCGCGCCTTATGGTGGCGCGGCTGTTCACGACAATAAAGTATGGCTCCGCAAGGATATGGCATGACTAAATTCGAAAGGGCGAAAGCCGAAATCGTCAGCGAAAAGACGCTGGCGGACCAATGGACGCGGCTGAGCAGCTTCGATCTCGACTACACGGATTCGCAGGGCGAAAAGCACCGTCTGAAGCGGGAAGTCTATCAGCGCACGCCAGCCGCCTGCATCCTGCTTTATGATCCCAAGCGGGAAACGGTGGTGCTCGTCCGTCAGTTCCGCCTGCCGGCCCAGCTGCTCGGCGTGCCGGCATGGATGTTGGAAGTGCCCGCCGGTCTGCTTGACGGCGACGACCCGGAAGCAGCCATCCGCCGTGAGGCCATGGAAGAGACCGGTTTTCGAGTTCGCGATGTTCGCTTCCTCTTCAAGGCGCTGACGTCTCCGGGGGCCGTGACCGAGATCATCCATTTCTTCGCCGCCGTGATCGATACGTCCGACCGCATTGCGGCTGGTGGTGGTCTTGCCGAGGAACACGAGGATATCGAGGTCCTGGAAGTGCGTCTGTCGGATGCCATGGCGATGATCGAGAGCGGTGATATCTACGACGCAAAGACCATCATGCTGCTGCAATGGGCGACATTGAACGTTGCGAGCTTGAGGTAGGCGCTGAGCGATTGGGAGCTTTGGTGGAAACACCGCTCCCCATTCATCATGTTGTCACGAATCGAGCTTACCCGGGCGTGCTGGCCGGAAACATTCGAATGTTTCCGAGCCTCCTTCGATTTGACGCTGTTTCAGGAGAAAGCCGATGTGGCTCAGCAATTTCACGCTCGTTCTTCCCAATGAAGTCGTCGAAAATGGCGCGGTGCGTGTCGAGGACGGCGTGATTGCCGAAATCCGCTCCGAGCCGGTGGAGCGGCCGACCTTCGATGGTGGCGGTCGCCTGCTGATGCCCGGCTTCGTCGATCTGCACTGCGATATGATCGAGCGCGAAATCGCACCGCGGCCGAATGCAATGATGCCGATCGATTTCGGCATTCACGAGCTGGACAAGAAGCTGGCGGCAGCCGGCGTCACCACCGCCTTCGCGGCACTCTCCTTTGCGACCGAAAGCGTCTACGGTCATGTCCGTTCGCTCGAAACCACTTCGGCTGTCATCCGCGGCATCGGCAGCCTGCGCAACGAGCTGCTGATCGATCATCGCGTCCATGCCCGCTACGAAATCACCAATCTCGGCGCGGCTCCGACGCTGGAGCGGCTGCTGGAGGAGGGCTCCGTCGACATGGTCTCCCTGACCGATCACACGCCGGGGCAGGGCCAGTATAACGACATCGAAAGCTATATCCGCAGCATGTCCGAGCGTCGCTCTATGTCGCGTGAGGCGGCCGAGGAAGTCGTGGCGACACGCATCGCGCAGCGTCAGGATCCGGAGATCGAACGCAAGCTGCATGACGTCGTCGCACTGTCGCTGAAGCATAAGCTTTCGCTGGCGTCACATGACGATGACAGCGCTGAGAAGGTGGCGGCAATGCACGACCTCGGTGTAACGATCAGCGAGTTTCCCGTCACTGGCCCGGCTGCCGAAGAAGCCTGCCGCCGTGGTCTCTGGACGCTCATGGGTGCGCCGAACGCGCTTCGCGGCCAGTCCATGTCCGGCAATCTCAGCGCCCTGGATGCGGCCCGTGCGGGCCTGCTCGGCGTTATCGCGGCGGATTATCACCCGGCCGCCTTCGTGCCGGCAATCTTCAAGATCGCCGATGTTGCAGGCGGCGGCCTCCCGGCGGCAGTTGCGACCGCAACGTCCAATGCGGCTCGTTCGGCGGGTCTGTTGGATCGCGGCGAAATCGCTGTCGGCCAGCTTGCCGACCTGGTTGCCGTCGAACCCGGTTCGGTTCACCGCATTCGCGCGACCTTCCGTGGCGGCCGCATCGTCTATAGCGACGGCACGCTGCATCCGCTGATGGCGATGGCGGCTTGAAAGCTAGAGCATTTCCAGAAAGTGCGGAGCGGTTTTCCGTCCGGAATGCGTAAGAAAACAAGAAGATAGAGCGCTTCGCATTTCAAGAAAAAGCGGAAGCGCTCTAGTTTACATCACCAAGTAGTGACACGATCTGCCGCCCTTGCGCGGCAGATGCCTCGGCAAGGCTTACGGCCTTGCCACCTTCCATCATGACCTTGCCTTCCGCCACCAGCCGCAACGACTGCGGATAGATCTGGTGCTCGATCGTAAGCACGCGAGCGGCGAGGCTGTCGGCGGTGTCGCCGGTCAGTACCGGCACGGCAGCCTGGCCGACGACCGGACCTTCATCCATGCCTTCGGTGACAAAATGCACGGTGCAGCCGGCGATGCGCATACCGGCGTCGATGGCGCGCTGATGCGTGTGCAGGCCGGGGAAAAGCGGCAGCAACGACGGATGGATATTGATGATCCGCCCTTCGTAGGCCTGGATGAAGCGGCCGGAAAGAAGCCGCATATAGCCGGCAAGGCAGATGACGTCGGGGGAGAGGGCCGCAAGCTGCGCAAGGATCGCCTCTTCATGGGCTTCCTTGCTGACAAAATCCTTGCGCCCGAAAGCGAAGGTGGCAATGCCTTCCGCTGCAGCCTTTGCCAGACCACCGGCGTCTGCCTTGTCGGAGATGACGCCGACGATCTCGGCCGGGTAGTCGGCCGCTTTCGTGGCCTTCAGAAGAGCCAGCATGTTGGAGCCGCCGCCCGAAATGAAGACGACGACGCGTTTGCGCGGCGTGGTCATAGAGCCAGCGTGCCCTTGTAGACGGTGCCGTGCGCGCCTTCTTCGCGCGCGATCATACGGCCGAGTGTGACGACCGCTTCGCCTTCGGCCTCAAGCGCGGCCTTTACGGCTGCGACGTTTTCCTGAGCGACGACGACGATCATGCCGATGCCGCAGTTGAAGGTGCGCAGCATTTCCTTGGCCTCGACGCCACCAACCTTGGCAAGCCAGGAGAAGACCGGCGGCACCTTGACAGCCGTCAGGTCGATTTCAGCGGCCAGATGCTTCGGCAGCACGCGCGGAATGTTTTCCGGGAAGCCGCCGCCGGTGATGTGAGCGAGTGCCTTGAGAGCATGTGTCTCGCGGATGGCCTTAAGCAGTGGCTTCACATAGATGCGTGTCGGTGTGAGCAGCGCTTCGCCGAGTGCCTTGCCTTCGGCGAAGGGGGCCGGTGCATCCCAGCCAAGGCCGGAGAGCTCGACGATCTTGCGCACCAGCGAGAAACCGTTGGAATGAACGCCCGAGGAGGTGAGGCCGAGAATGACGTCGCCTTCGGCAATATCGCCTGACGGCAGCAGCTGGCCGCGTTCGGCGGCGCCGACGGCAAAGCCCGCCAGATCGTAATCGCCGTGAGAATACATGCCCGGCATTTCCGCCGTCTCACCGCCGATCAGCGCACAACCTGCATCGCGGCAGCCGGCAGCAATACCGCCGACGATCGCTGCACCCTGGTCGGGATCGAGCTTGCCGGTCGCGAAGTAATCAAGGAAGAACAGCGGCTCTGCGCCCTGGACGACCAGATCGTTGACACACATGGCGACGAGGTCGATGCCGACGGTGTCATGATAGTTCGCGTCGATCGCGATTTTCAGCTTGGTGCCGACGCCGTCATTGGCGGCAACCAGCACCGGATCGGTGAAGCCTGCTGCTTTCAGATCGAACAGGCCGCCGAAGCCGCCGATCTCGCCATCCGCACCGGGCCGGCGCGTCGAGCGCACGGCGGGCTTGATCTTTTCGACGAGCAGGTTGCCGGCATCGATATCGACGCCCGCGTCGCTATAGGTCAGACCGTTTTTTCCAGACTGGCTCATGCTTCCGCCTCCGATGGCCGCCCTTCTGTCGCGATAGGGCTTCGATCGGGTCGCCATTGCATGATAGGGGCCGTTATGCAAGGCGCAAGCGCTGCCAACCCCTCGATTTTCCCCGCTTCACAGCACTTGGCGCCGATTTCTGCTCTCAGACTTGACCATAATTACAGCATCATCCTATGTCCTAAGCGAACGGCAGGTGGGCCGGAGCAACGGGGAAGTCGATGGAGCAAAAGGTCAGCGGAGCCAGCCTCAAGCGCCAAGTCACGTTCTGGGTGATCGTACTGGTTGCGTTCGTCAGCTTCCTTTATGTCTTCAGCACGATCCTGCTGCCGTTCATTGCCGGTATGGCAGTTGCCTATTTCCTGGATCCGGTTGCTGACCGGCTTGAGCGGTTCGGCCTTAGCCGCCTGATGGCGACGGTGGTGATCCTTTTCTCGTTCCTGCTGATCTTTGCGCTAGCGCTGACGATCTTCATTCCGATCATCATCAACCAGTTCAACGACTTCATTCAGCACATCCCGACCTATGTGCAGCAGATACAGCAACTTATCGCCAAGGCGCAGACGATGGTGCTGCCCGACTGGATCCGCAATCAGCTCGGCGCGATCAAGGACAATTTCTCCAGCATCATGTCCGAAGGCTTGAGTTTCGTCGGTGGGCTGTTCGCGCAGCTCTGGAGCTCCGGCAAGGCGCTGGTCAACGTGATATCGCTGCTGGTCGTCACGCCGGTCGTTGCCTTCTACATGTTGCTCGACTGGGACCGGATGATCGCCAAGGTGGATGACTGGATCCCGCGCGACCACGTTGCCACTGTCCGTGAAATCGCCCGCGAGATCGATCAGGCGATTGCCGGCTTCATCCGGGGGCAGGGCTCGCTCTGCATCATTCTCGGTGTGTACTACGGCGTCGGCCTCTCGCTCGTCGGCTTGAACTTCGGCCTTCTGATCGGCCTGTTCGCCGGCATGATCAGCTTCATTCCCTATGTCGGCTCGATGGTCGGCCTTGTCCTGGCCGTCGGCGTCGCGCTCGTTCAATTCTGGCCCGACTATCTCTGGGTCGGTCTGACGCTTGCCGTCTTCTTCACCGGCCAATTCCTTGAAGGCAATGTGCTGCAGCCGAAGCTCGTCGGCGAAAGCGTCGGCCTGCACCCGGTTTGGCTGATGTTTGCGCTTTTCGCCTTCGGCGCACTCTTCGGCTTCGTCGGGCTTTTGATTGCCGTTCCGGCCGCCGCTGCCTGCGGCGTTCTTGTCCGCTTCGCCCTTTCGCGGTACCTTCAGAGCGAGCTCTATCACGGACGCTCGGAGGCCGGCAGGGCCCGCAGAGCCAAGGCCGGCAAACCCGAGAATAACTAGACATGACCGATGCAAAGAACGCTGATTTGAGGCGCAGGACCGCCGAACAGCTGCCCTTGGCCTTTACACACGACCCCGCAAGCGGCCGCGACGACCTGCTCGTCGCCGATCCGTTGACGGCGGCGGTGCGGATCGTCGATTCCTGGCCGCATTGGCCGTCGCCGGTCGTCATTCTGGCCGGTCCGGTCGGTTCCGGAAAATCGCACCTTGCCAGCATCTGGAGCGAGAGATGCGATGCGACCCCAATTCATCCCGTGGCGGGTTCCGATGCCGCAATCGCCGCTGCGAACGGCCCCGTTATCTTCGAGGATGTCGATCGCCTTGGCTTCGACGATACCGAGCTTTTCCATGTCATCAACAGCGTTCGGGAAAACGGCAACAGCCTTTTGATGACGAGCCGGCTCTGGCCGATGTCCTGGCCGGTGACGCTGCCTGACCTGCGCTCCCGCTTGAAGGCGGCGACTGTGGTCGAGATTGGGGAGCCGGACGAGGAGCTGCTGTCGCAGATCATCGTAAAGCTCTTTGCCGACCGTCAGCTTTATATCGATGACAAACTCGTCCTTTATATCGTCAATCGCATGGAGCGCTCCATGAACGCAGCGCAGTTGATCGTCGATCGTCTCGACCGGCTGGCGCTGGGACGAGGAACCAGGATCACGCGCGTGCTGGCCGCTGAAGTACTGAATGAGCTGGGTAATTCCCGCCGGCCGGATTGAGTTGATACCGAACTGTCACAGTTCCGTCGTCAAACTGATATACGTGGCACAGGATTAGAAGAGGGTAGGTGGAACATGGACTCGGCACTCACGGAACATCAGGACGCCAGCCAGGGAACCTCGGAGGAGGCTCCGGTCAATCCGTTGCTGACCAGTCCCGAGCGTTTCATCAACCGTGAATTCTCCTGGCTGCAGTTCAATCGCCGCGTCCTCGAGGAAACATTGAATACGGCGCACCCGCTGCTCGAGCGTGTCCGCTTCCTCTCCATCTCCGCCGCAAACCTCGACGAATTCTTCATGGTGCGCGTTGCCGGCCTCGAGGGTCAGGTCCGCCAGAAGATTCTCGTTCGCACGCCCGACGGCAAGACGCCGGCCGAACAGCTCGACGACATCCTGCGCGAGATCGACAACCTGCAGATGGAGCAGCAGGCTTCGCTTGCCGTCCTGCAGCAATATCTCGCCAAGGAAGACATTCTGATCGTCCGCCCGGCTGCCCTTTCCGATATGGATCGGCAGTGGCTCCACACTGAGTTCGAGCAGGCCATCTTCCCGGTCCTGACGCCGCTCTCCATTGACCCGGCCCATCCGTTCCCGTTCATTCCGAACCTCGGATTCTCGATCGCGCTGCAACTGAAGAGCATGAACGGCCGTGAGCCGATGACGGCGCTGCTTCGCCTGCCGCCGGCGCTCGACCGCTTCGTTCGTCTGCCGGACGCGAGCAACGTCATCCGCTACATCACGCTCGAAGATGTGGTGAACATCTTCATCCACCGCCTCTATCCCGGCTATGAAGTGCAGGGTTCGGGTACGTTCCGCCTCATCCGCGACAGCGATATCGAAGTCGAGGAAGAGGCTGAGGACTTGGTGCGCTTCTTCGAAACCGCACTGAAGCGGCGCCGTCGCGGCTCGGTGATCCGCATCGAGACCGATTCCGAAATGCCGCTGGAACTTCGCCAGTTCGTGGTGGAATCGCTGAACGTCCCGGAAAACCGCATCGCGGTTCTGCCCGGCCTGCTGGCGCTCAATACTCTTTCCGAAATATGCAAGGCTCCGCGCGACGATCTGCGCTTCGAGCCCTATAACGCCCGATTTCCTGAGCGCGTCCGCGAGCATGCCGGCGATTGTTTCGCCGCCATCCGCGAAAAGGATATGGTCGTCCATCACCCCTACGAATCCTTCGACGTGGTGGTCCAGTTCCTTCTCCAGGCTGCTAGGGATCCTGACGTTCTGGCGATAAAGCAGACGCTTTATCGTACCTCGAACGACAGCCCGATCGTCCGAGCGCTGATCGACGCTGCCGATCTCGGCAAGTCGGTCACGGCGCTGGTGGAGCTGAAGGCCCGCTTCGACGAAGAGGCAAACATCCGCTGGGCGCGCGATCTGGAACGTGCGGGCGTGCAGGTTGTCTTCGGCTTCATCGAGCTCAAGACGCATTCGAAGATGTCGATGGTCGTGCGCCGCGAAGACGGCAAGTTGCGGACCTATTGCCACCTCGGCACCGGCAATTACCACCCGGTCACCGCCAAGATCTATACCGACCTCTCGTATTTCACCTGCGACCCGAAGATTGCCCATGATATGGCGAATATCTTCAACTTCATCACCGGCTACGGCGAGCCGGAGCACGACATGAAGATCGCGGTGTCGCCCTACACGCTCCGCAGCCGCATCCTTCAGCATATCGAGGGTGAGATCGAGCATGCCAAGAGCGGCCAGCCGGCTGCGATCTGGATGAAGATGAATTCGCTCGTCGATCCCGACATCATCGACGCGCTTTATCGTGCCAGCAATGCGGGCGTCGAGGTCGACCTCGTCGTGCGCGGCATCTGCTGCCTGCGTCCGCAGGTGCCTGGTCTTTCGGAGAAAATCCGCGTCAAGTCGATCATCGGCCGCTTCCTCGAGCATAGTCGCATCTTCTGCTTCGGCAACGGTCAAGGCCTGCCGTCGGAGAAGGCGCTGGTCTATATCGGCTCGGCCGACATGATGCCCAGAAACCTCGATCGCCGCGTCGAAACCCTGGTGCCGCTCACCAACAAGACCGTGCACGAGCAGGTGCTTTCACAGATCATGCTGGGCAATATCATTGACAATCAACAGAGCTACGAGATATTGCCGGACGGTACTTCAAGGCGCATGGAAGTGCGCAAGGGAGAAGAGCCATTCAATGCGCAGCAGTATTTCATGACCAATCCCAGCCTGTCCGGCCGAGGTGAAGCCTTGAAATCCAGTGCGCCGAAACTGATCGCTGGGCTGTTGTCGGGCCGCAACAAATAAACTGGACCTGCATGGTTGAATCAGAAGCCCAGGGGCGCCTTCCCGGTATAGCCCCTGTCTCCGTTGTCGATATCGGATCGAACTCGGTCCGTCTTGTCGTCTATGAAGGCCATTCGCGGTCTCCGACCATTCTCTTCAACGAGAAGGTGCTTTGCGGCCTCGGCAAGGGCATAGCCTTGACCGGCAAGATGGATGAGGAAAGCGTGGCGCGGGCTCTCGCGGCCCTGCATCGCTTCAAGGCGCTCTCCGATCAGGCCCGCGCGTCGACTATCTATGTCCTGGCGACGGCCGCCGCGCGCGAGGCCAGCAATGGTCCGGCGTTCATCCATCAGGCGGAAACGATCCTTCAGCGCAAGGTGCGCGTGCTTTCCGGTGAGGAAGAGGCGCGCTTCTCCGCACTCGGTATCATCAGTGGGTTCTTCCATCCGGACGGTATTGCCGGCGACCTCGGCGGTGGCTCGCTGGAATTGATCGACATCAAGGATCGCGAGTTCGGCAAAGGCATCACGCTGCCGCTCGGCGGCCTGCGCCTGTCCGAATATGCCGGCGGCTCGATCGAGAAGGCGCGCGGTTTCGCGCGCAAGCACGTCAAGACGGCCAAGCTGCTGAGCAAGGGTGAGGGCCGCACCTTCTATGCGGTTGGCGGCACGTGGCGAAACATCGCCAAGCTGCACATGGAAACGCGCAAATACCCGCTGCACATGATGCAGGGCTACGAAGTGCAGCTCGACGAGATGCTGCGCTTCCTGGATCAGATCGTCGAATCCAAGGATTCGAAGGATCCGGCCCTGCAGGCGGTTTCCAAGCATCGCCGTCTGCTGCTGCCTTTCGGCGCGGTCGCCATGCGCGAAGTGCTGACGGCCATGAAACCATCCATCATTTCCTTCTCCGCCCAGGGCGTGCGTGAAGGCTATCTCTATTCACTGCTGACAGAGGCGGAGCGCCATAGCGATCCACTCCTGGTGGCGGCGGGAGAGCTTGCCATCCTGCGTGCTCGTTCGCCGGAGCATGCCCGCGAGCTTGCGGACTGGACCGGACGCATGATGCCGTTCTTCGGGATCACCGAGACGGAGGAGGAGAGCCGCTATCGCCAGGCAGCCTGTTTGCTCGCCGACATCAGCTGGCGTGCCCATCCCGACTATCGCGGCCTTCAGGCGCTGAACATCATCGCCCATACGTCTTTCGTCGGTATCACCCATGCCGGCCGCGCATTCGTGGCGCTCGCCAACTACTATCGCTTCGAAGGCCTGCATGATGATGGTGCGACCGAGCCGCTGGCGACGATCGCCACGCCGCTCTACATCGAGCGCGCCAAGCTTCTCGGCGGTCTGCTGCGCGTCGTCTATCTGTTTTCGGCGTCGATGCCTGGAATCGTCCGCAATCTGTCGTTCCGTCGTTCGACAAATCCGGATCTGGATCTCGAATTCGTCGTTCCGGCCGAATATCACGATTTTGCCGGTGAGAGGCTGGATGGGCGCCTGCAGCAGCTCGGCAAGCTCACGAACCGCCGATTGGCCTTCTGCTTCGAATAGATCTGCCTGCTCCTCGCAGGCCCGGAACCTCTCCCTGCATGGCAGGGAGAGGCGGTCTTGTCGCGGCTTACTTCGCGTTCAGGAAATCACCGACTTCGAGCAGGCTGAATTCGTTATCGTCGGCCTTGTCGACGGCGCGCCCTGCGGAGAAGGGCAGGTTGTTGTCGTTGCCGATGATGATGTGCGTGGCATCGACGCGGTCGACATTCTCGATGGTGATGAAAGGCATATCGTAGAAACCTTCGCCACCGCCCTGACGGCGCCTGTGATCCGGATCCTCGATGCGCATCAGGTCGATGTAGCCGATCTTGCGAACGGACTTGCCGACATTGGCATCATTGAACTCGATCTTGTAGACGCGCTTGAGCTCAGCCGGGGCCTCGAAGCAATCGGGTTTCGGCTGCTTGGGATCGGCGCAAGCCTTGTCCTTGGTGCCGGCGCCGTTATCACGCTCGATGACGAGCGCAGTCGTTTCGTCAAGCATGTTGAAATCGCCGATGGCGAGACCCTTGTCGGCGAAGGGATAGAGCCAGCTGCGGCCGGTCCAGCTCTTGGAGGCGACGTCGAATTCGATGACGCGGATGGCCGTCTTGCCGTCGACATTCTCCACCTTGCCGTCTTCCTGGTAGATCGGGCCTTCGAGCATACCATAGAGCTTGGTGCCGTCCTTCGACATCGCGAGACCTTCAAAGCCGCCTGAGCGCTTCAGATTGAAAGCAGGCATCTTCTGCGTCGGGTTGCCCGGCAGTTGCAGCAGCGGATTGTCGGGAGACAGGACCGGCTTACCGTCAACCGTCGTGGCGAAGACATCTGTCAGCTGGCCGTTGGTGTCGAACTTCAGCAGGTAAGGACCGAATTCCTCGCCGACCCAGAAGCCGTCGGCCACCGGCTGGATCGATTCGATGTCGAAATCGGCGCCGGTCAGATAGCGCTTGTCGGCGCCTTCCATAACGATCGGGAAGGGAGCCTTCTTGTTCGGGTCGGACAGGAACAGGTTCTTGACCACTTCGACCTTGCCGCTGTCCCAATCGAATTTCAGCTGATGCAGGAAGAGCATCGCGTCGCTGGAGTTCTGCTTGGTGCCGAAGCCATTGTCGGAGAGCGTCCAGAAGGTGCCGTCGGGCATGGTCTTGATGCCGGAGAAGCCCTGGATCGGCTGGCCGGCGAAAGGCAGCTTGATGTCGGTGACGCGGGCGCCATCCTTGCCCGCAACGGATGCGAGCGCTTCGGTGCGCTTGCGGTCCGGCGTGGTGAACTTGCCGGAGGTCTTCAGGAATTCCGCCGCGTCTGCAGGGGCGGCGGCGATTGTATTGGCTGGCAGGATGGCCTGCCCGACGAGTTTTGCCTTGAACTGCTGTTCGTCTGCCTGAGCCGATGCGGCAAGCAAAATGAAGAGTGCCGTGGAGGCGGAAAGAATTCTGGTCATCATGTCACCCGGTTGGTGGGATTGGCGAAACACCTCCGGCTTAACAGGTGAGCTGTGTCGGCGAATTAACGTCCAGGTGAAGGTTTGGTGACTGTGGACAACCCATAGGGTGTGAAGCCCAAGCGCGCATTGATCTGAGCATACAGCCAGAGATTTCTATGGCTTACGATCTTCCATTGGCAGTTTTCAGCGCTTGCCGGTCTTGCGTATGCAGTGCGATGACGCCGAGATGCTGATCGCGGCCGCGCACGGCATGGTCACCCAGTTCTTCCTTGATGATCGCCTCGGGAAGATCCAGCCGCCCGGCAAGATCGCTCGAAATCAGCACCTGACGCTCCAGCGTCTTGCAGAGCGACTCGAGCCTGGCGGCGGTGTTCACCGTGTCGCCGAAATAGGCGATCTTGTGGTGGTCGACACCGATTTCCGCCGTGACGATGCTGCCGCCATGCAGGGCAGCGCGAAGACGCGGCACCCTGCCGTAGGACTTCAGCCAGGTTTCCGCATTGGCCTCGATATCGTTGAGGATGTTGAAGACGCAGCGCACGCAGTTGGCGTTCTTCAGGCCTCGGCGAAGCGGCCAGGTGATGAGGGCTGCGTCGCCGATATAGTCGTCGATAGCGCCCTTGTGCCGGCGGACCGGCTCGGCCATCGCTGCAAACACCGCACCCAGAAACTCTTGTGTCTTGAGGTCTCCATGTTCCTCGGCAAAGGCGGTGGAGCCGACGAGATCGATGAACAGGAAAACACGTTCCTCCTGCGTCGGGTTGCGATACCGCCCGGTCAAGAGGCTGAGGAAGACGTCGCGGCCGAGGAGTTCCCGCACGCGGCCGACGAAGATGATCACGGCAGTCACCAGGACGGCGTAGAGATAGACGTCGAACTTCAGCAGAGTGAGGTCTTTCCATGAGCCATCGACCAGGCCGAGCAGCTTCAGGAGGCTGCCGGCCATCGCGTAGCCGACGCTCATCAGCAGGAAGTCGACGACGAGCGCCGAGAGGATGAAGGCCGGCGTCGGCAGGCGATGCACCCAGACGTTCAGCTTCGGCAGGATCATGCGGCGCTCGAAGGCCAGCAGCGGCATGCCGCAGAACAGCGCAAAGATTGCGCCGATATACATCGGCGCCTGCGGGAAGAACATGATGCCGTAAAGCACGCCCGTCGAGGCGACAAGCAGCGATGACAAAAGCCAGGTGCGCATTGAATGGAGAATGCCCATTCACCTTTTCCGCCGAGAAGCGACGCCTGTCATCGACGCGGGATTGCGCCGGGAAACCGAAACGTCATCGAACATAACGACTGCGTAAGACGTTCATTCCACGAGATTTGCGGCGCAATCGTGATGGCGACCAGCGTCTCGATCTGCGAATCATACGCAATCGCGAGACGCTGTGGAAGGAGAATGTCGCTATTATAGGGCGACGGTTTCGATCCGCTTTCCGACGAAGCGCAACGCCACCTGACCCTGTATCAACTGCAAGGCCGTTTCGCCGAAGAGATCGCGCCGCCAGCCGGTGAGGGCTGCGACATCCGCCTTCTCGCCTTCGGCGGCAATCTTGTCGAGGTCATCGCTATTGGCGATAACCTTCGGTGCAACGCCGTGCTTTTCGGCAATGAGCTTCAACAGCACCTTCAACAATTCAGCTGCTGCAGCAGTACCCTCCGGGGCCTGCTGATGACGCGGCGGATGCGGCATCTCGGATTTCGGCAGCGCCAGCGCCGCGTTGATGGCTTCGAGAACCGCAGCACCGGCGGCCGAACGCTCCCAGCCCTTCGGGATGGTGCGCAACCGGGCCAATGCCTCGGTATCCTTCGGTTGCTGCTGTGCGATCTCATAGATCGCATCGTCCTTCAGCACGCGTGCGCGCGGAACGTTGCGGGAGCGGGCCTCGCGTTCGCGCCATGCCGCCACATATTTGAGAACCGCCAGCTCCTGCGGCTTGCGCAGCCGCATCTTGAGCCGCTGCCAGGCATCGTCCGGATGCAGGTCATAGGTATCGCGCGCCTCGAGGATCGCCATTTCCTCCTGTAGCCAGGAGGCGCGTCCTTCGCGCTTCAGTTGCTCGTCGAGCGAAAGATAGACATCACGCAGATGGGTCACGTCGGCAAGGGCATAGTCCAGCTGCTTTTCCGAGAGCGGCCTGCGGCTCCAGTCGGTGAAGCGCGAGGACTTGTCGATGTGGACGTTCTTGATGCGGCTGACGAGCTGGTCGTAGGAGACCGAGTCCCCGAAGCCACATACCATTGCCGCGACCTGCGTATCGAAGATCGGATGCGGAATGAGATTGCCGCGATGGAAAATGATTTCGATATCCTGGCGTGCTGCGTGGAAAACCTTCAGCACGGCCGGATTGGCCATCAACTCGAAAAAGGGCGCGAGGTCGAGCCCCTTGGCCAGCGGGTCGACTAATACCTCGGTGGTCGGGCTCGCCATCTGTATCAAACACAGTTCCGGCCAGAAGGTCGTCTCTCGCAGGAATTCGGTATCGATGGTAATAAAATCCGACTTGGCCAGCTCTCGGCAGGCCGCCTCCAATTGGGCGGTAGTTTCGATCATCTCAACACATTCATCGATAAAATAGTTCTTTAACTTCCTTCTCCTTTCAGCCGGATATGTCAATACTTTCGCGGACAAAGCGTTGCCGCACGCCGCTTTTGGCTGAAATTAACCGGGGGTTGTTGCTTCTTCGAAGGGTGGCTGGCGCGGAAAGCCGCATGCGGCCCTTCACTATGCCACGCGGACATAGCTGGTCATGCCCGTCTTCTGATGCTCGATGATGTGGCAATGAAGCAGCCAGTCGCCCGGATTGTCGGCGACGAAGGCGAGCTGCACTTTTTCGTCGGGCTGGATGAGATACGTATCGGACACGAACGGCTGCACTTGCCGTGTCGACGAGGAGAGGACGGTAAAACTCATCCCGTGCAAATGGATGGGGTGGCTATGCGGCGTGACGTTTTCCATATCGATGACATAGCTCTTGCCGAGCTTGAGTTCGGCAAGCGGAGCCGTAGGGTCTGGAGTATCACCCGGCCAAGGCACCTTGTTGATCGCCCAGAAACTGTAGCCGAGCGAGCCGCAAATGCTGTTGTCGGCCGTATTCTCCGCCGTGGCGCTGAGAATCAATGGCAGGTGAGTGGCGGAGCCGAGGTCCGCCTTTTGCACCGGATTGGCCTGCAGCGGAGACAGATCCCGAACATCGCGCTTCAGCGAGGCACCCACAGCGCGCAATGTCGCCAGCACCTTCGGATTGGTTCCCTTGATATCCTCGAGTTTGACGACCGCGCCTTCGGCGTCGGGCATGCGCACCGCCAGCTCCAGCCTCTGTCCCGGGCCGAGTTGCAGGAGGTCCAGCGGAAAACGCTGCGGTACGGGGTTGCCGTCGATGGCGATCACGGTCGCCTCGGCCCCATCCATCCGGAACGAGAAGATGCGCGTGACGTCGGTGATCGCCATGCGCAGCCGTACGAGGCCTCCGGAAGGGGCGTCATATTGCGGCTCCTGCTGCCAATTCGCGGTTCGGACCGTGCCATATGTGCCTGATTTGGCCGCATCGCGGGGGCGGAACTGGGCAATGAACTGGCCGTCGCCGCCAAGCCGCCAGTCACGCAGATTGAGCACCACTTCCGAATCGAAAGCGGGATCCTTGGGGTCTTCCACGACGATGACGCCGGTCATGCCGTGACCCATCTGTTCCAGCGTGTTGCAATGCGGATGATACCAGAAGGTGCCTGCATCGGGCGGCGTGAAGGCGTAGTCGAAATGATCGCCGGTATAGACGTAGGGCTGCGTCAGGAAGGGCACGCCGTCCATATTGTTGGGAAGGCGGATGCCGTGCCAGTGGATAGTCGTCGGATCGTCTATGCCGTTGATCAACCGGGCCGCAAATGCCTCGCCTTTTTTCATGCGCACCACCGGCGGCATGCCTGCGTCACCATAGGTCAGGACATTCCTGGTCGTTCCACCATCGGCAAAATTGGCCTCGATCTTGGCGGTCTTGATAACGCGCGGCTCAGCTGCTGCGGCATTGCCTGCAAACTTGCCGGCGATACCGAGGCCGACACCATAGGCGCCCGCAACGGCTGAAGCTTTCAGAAGATTACGACGGGTGAGGATCGGCATGTTACGCTCCGGGGGCGAAGATATGTGGATGCCTGTTTAAAGTTGACATTGCCATTCAGCAATAGCATTCCGGTAGCCAAACTGCCGCAGCGGCTACTTGCAGGTGCCGATTGAGGCGGCGAATGCAACAGCTTTAAGTCGACTTCCGGCGTTCGAGCCTTGACAAATCGGGCGCGCCATGCGCTTTTCCGCCCGATTTTCTCGTCGGCAGGCGAGGGGCTTGCATGTCCTTTCGCCACGGCCCGCCAAGTCCAGGATATATACTATGCATCGCTATCGCAGCCACACATGCGCCGCCCTGCGCAAGTCCGACGTCGGTTCGACCGTCCGTATCTCCGGCTGGGTTCATCGCGTCCGAGATCATGGCGGCCTTCTGTTCATCGACCTGCGCGATCACTACGGCATCACCCAGGTGGTCGCCGACCCTGATTCTCCGGCCTTCAAGCTCGCGGAAACGGTTCGCGGCGAATGGGTCATCCGCATCGACGGCCTGGTAAAGGCCCGTACGGAAGACACCGTCAACAAGAACATGTCGACCGGCGAGATCGAGCTTTACGCTCAGGAGATCGAAGTGCTGTCGGCCGCCAAGGAATTGCCGCTGCCGGTTTTCGGCGAGCCGGACTATCCGGAAGACGTGCGCCTCAAGTATCGCTTCCTCGATCTGCGCCGCGACACACTGCACAAGAACATCGTCAAGCGCACGCAGGTCATCTCCTCCATGCGCCGTCACATGGGCGAAGTCGGCTTTACCGAATACACGACCCCGATCCTGACGGCCTCATCGCCGGAAGGCGCGCGCGACTTCCTCGTACCATCGCGCATCCATCCCGGCACCTTCTACGCGCTGCCGCAGGCGCCGCAGCAGTACAAGCAGCTGTTGATGGTCGCCGGTTTCGACCGCTACTTCCAGATCGCGCCGTGCTTCCGTGATGAAGATCCGCGTGCCGACCGTCTGCCGGGTGAATTCTACCAGCTCGACCTCGAAATGAGCTTCGTGACCCAGGAAGACGTCTGGAACACGATGGGCCCGCTGATGACCCAGGTGTTCGAAGAGTTTGCCGAGGGCAAGCCCGTCACCAAGGAATGGCCGCGCATCCCCTATGACGTCGCCATCCGCAAATACGGCTCCGACAAGCCGGACCTGCGCAACCCGATCGTCATGGAAGCTGTGACCGACCATTTCGCCGGCTCCGGCTTCAAGGTATTTGCCAACATGATCGCCTCCAACCCGAAGGTTGAAGTCTGGGCAATCCCGGCCAAGACCGGCGGCTCGCGCGCCTTCTGCGATCGCATGAACGCCTGGGCGCAGAGCCAGGGCCAGCCGGGCCTCGGCTACATCTTCTGGCGCAAGGAAGGCGAAAAGCTCGAAGGCGCAGGCCCGCTTGCCAAGAACATCGGCGAAGAGCGCACGGATGCGATCCGTACGCAGCTCGGCCTCGATGACGGCGATGCCTGCTTCTTCGTCGCTGGCGATCCCTCCAAGTTCTACAAGTTTGCCGGTGAAGCCCGCACCCGGGCCGGCGAAGAGCTGAACCTGGTCGATCGCGACCGTTTCGAGCTGTGCTGGATCGTCGACTTCCCGTTCTTCGAATGGAGCGAGGAAGAAAAGAAAGTCGATTTCGCTCACAACCCGTTCTCGATGCCGCAGGGCGGCCTAGAGGCGCTGCAGAACCAGGATCCGCTCACGATCAAGGCGTTCCAGTATGACGCCGTCTGCAACGGCTTCGAAATCGCCTCGGGCTCGATCCGTAACCAGTCGCCGGAAACCATGGTCGCCGCCTTCGAAAAGGTCGGCCTCAGCCAGACCGACGTCGAAGAGCGCTTCGGCGGTCTCTACCGCGCCTTCCAGTACGGTGCACCTCCGCACGGCGGCGCTGCCTTCGGCATCGACCGTATCGTCATGCTGCTGGTCGGCGCCAAGAACCTGCGCGAAATCTCGCTGTTCCCGATGAACCAGCAGGCGCAGGATCTGCTGATGGGCGCTCCTTCGGTCGCAACGCCGACCCAGCTGCGCGAACTGGCCATCCGCCCTGTGCCGCCGGTCAAGAAGGACTGAGGCTTTCAGGCCATATGAAATGCAAAACCCGGCGATCGAAATCGCCGGGTTTTTTGTTTTGAGCCTGTGTGTCAGTTAGATCCCGGCATAAACGGCTTTCGCCAGATCCATCGTGAACTGCCCCCACATGCCCTCAAGCGCCGTGTTGGTCAGGGCAACCACTGTCAGGCCCTTCTTCGGGTCGACGAACCAGCTATGGCCGTAGACGCCGCCCCATTTGATCGTGCCGGCGGAGAAGGGGACCTGGCCCGCAACAGGGTCGGTGACGACGGACCAGCCGTAGCCGAAGCCGAAACCGGCCTGCAGCGCCTGCATATGGCCGCCTGCCTGATCGGTCATCATCGTTTTGACAGTATCGGGCGAGAGCAGCGGCGCACCGCCCTTGCGGATGGCGTCGAGAATAGCCAGCACATCGCTTGCCGTTCCCGCCATGCCCGCACCGCCGGAGTGGTAAGAGGCGGGATCGAATATCCGGTCGGGCGCAAACCGGATCACGCCATCGAGTATCGGAACAAGCGTACCGTCTTCCATTCGTTGCGGCTGGGGATCGCCATTCACGTAATTGGCCGAGAGGCGGCTGCGATCTCGAACGGAGAATGCCGTATCGGAAAGGCCGAGAGGCCTCATGACAAGCTCTGCGACCACATCGCCGAGCGCGCGACCGGTTTCCTTTTCGATGATGGCACCAAGCACGTCCATCGCCAGCGAGTAACGCCAGTTCTCACCAGGCGTAAAGAGAAGTGGCGCGCTGGAAAGACGCTGGAGGTTGTCAGCCACTGATCGGCCCGGTGTGTCCAGACCGTCGGATACGCCAGCCCGATGATAGGGACCGTCCTGTTCCTCCGCGAAGGTATAACCCAGTCCGGACGTGTGCGACAGGAGATGGCGAATACGGATGAGGGCCTCGGTTCCATCGGCCAGCCGCGGCCGGAAATCCGGCAACCATTTGGTGATCGGATCGTCGAGCCCGATACGGCCTTGTTCGACGAGGCGCATAGCGGCGATGGTGACGATCGGCTTGGTGACGGAGGCCAGCCGGAAGATGGCATCTTCGCGCATCGCAACGCTGTTTTCCCGATCTGCCAGACCGGCGGCGCGGGTATAAGCAAGCTCTCCGTCCCGGGCAATCAGGACCACGGTCCCGACCAGCCTCTTGTCTGCGAGAGCGGAATCGATTGCGGCGTCGACGCCTTCAGCAAGGCTGCTTTGGGTTGGGCGCGCGGAATTTTCCAGGGGAAGACTCATGGGGCAAAACCTTCTATAATCACAATGACCATTCCTGAATAACCTGGATCGAAAAATATTTCTAGAGTGACCACTGTGAAAAATAAGAAAGAGACTGAAAATTCTTCGCCGCGCAGGCGGGGACGTCCGCCTGCTTTCGACCGTGAGACTGTTCTAGCCGCGGCGCGAGACACGTTTTGGAAGCATGGCTATGACGGTTCCTCCATCGCCGATCTGACGGCGGCGATGGGCATCACGCCGCAGAGCCTTTACGCCGCGTTCGGTTCGAAGGCCGAGCTCTATCGTGAGACGCTGGATCAGTATCGGCGCATGCCACGGCCGGAGCCCGGCAATCCGTTTCAGGACAAGGTGGATACGGTCACCACCTTCGAGCGGTTTTTAACGAATTCCGCCACGATCTTCACGGCGCCGGAACACCCGAAGGGCTGCATGATCTCGACGGCCGTGCTGAACTGTGCCGAGGAAAACGAGCCGATTGCCAATCATGTCGCGTCCATGCGTTTGCAAGCGCTCGACATCTTTACCACCCGCATTGAGCGCGGCATGGCGGAAGGGGACATGCGGCCGGACACCAATGCCCGTTCGCTGGCGCGCTTTCTGGGCGCGATCGTGCAGGGCATGTCCGTCCAGGCGCGCGATGGTGCGACGACGGAGGAGCTACTTTCCCTGATGTCCCATGCGCTCAGCGAACTCAGGAAGTATCAAGCTGTAATAGCGAGCTGACGCCTCGGCAAAGAAAAACCCGGCGACCGAGATCGCCGGGTTTCTGGAAATGGCTCGGGAACGACGGCTTAGTCGTTCGAGGAAACCTTGAGGCCGATGACCTGCGGGATCGACTGCGGAGCGCCCATGGCAGCGCCGATGATCATCGGAACCGGAACCGGCTTGCCGGGGGCAGCCGTGACCGTCAGGCTCTTCGGATTGTCGAGATAGGCGTTGACGGCGGTCGAAACGGCGTTCTGCAGTTCCGGAACGTTGAGCTGGGCCATCATGATCGGCGTCATCGCCTTCAGCGTGTCGGCGAGCTGCTTGCCCGAGACACCCTGCTGCTTGCCGGCGAAATCAAGCGCACGTCCGGTGATCGACGCATCGTCGAAGCGGATCTTCGCGCTGTTGAAGGTCAGCTGCTGCAGGAGGCCGAGCATGGCGAGACCGGCCGACTGCTGTGCTTCCTGCTGGTTCGGGTTGGAGCGAACCGTCTTGAGCGCTTCCTGCATCGACTTGGCGAAAGCAGGTGTGTAGCCCGAAATGCTGAAGGCCAGGTTCAGCTTGCCGATATCCTTGAAGTCAAAGGAATATTCGCTGATGTCGATCGTGCCGGGGCCGATTTCCCAGCTGCCTTTCATGGCGACGGTGCCGTCGATCTGCTGCAGCTTGAGTGCTTCGATCGCTTCCTTGGCCTTCGCATCGTCGACCTTGCTGAGATCGGCCTTGATGCCGTTGATCTTGGCATCGAAGTCGAGGCCCGACTTGTCGTCGCGCTTGTTCATGGTTGCGTCGGCGCCCTCGATCGAGAACACTTCGACATCATCCTTGGTGACGGAAACGGCGCCGGCATGGGCGCTCTTGTAGTAGAGGAGCGAGCCAAGGTCGCCCTTGGTTGCGTCAGCCGGAATTTCGACGCCATTGAGCTTGAGGTCGGTCGCGGAAACGGCGGCACCGTCCTTGCTGAAATCGACATCGGCAAAGTCGATCTCTTCGATCGTGTAGCCGCCATCCTTTTCTTCAACGCCGTCGAGGGTGATGTCGCCAAGCGGAATGCTATCGTCCATGCCGGCTGCCTTGAAGCTTGCGCCCTTCAGCGTCACCGTGCTGCCGTCGATATCCACGCCTTGTGCGGCGATGGTTGCGCCCTGCTGGCCATAGATGTCGTTGATCTTCTTCAGCAGGTCGTTGCCGTCAAGCGCGAAAGCGGAGCTGGCAAAAGACAGAACGGCTGCACTGCTCAGCATCAGCCGCGTGGTCCGGTAGAAAGTCATCATGGCGTTTCCTCGTTAAGCCGGCGTCCCGGCGGGGGCGTACATAGTCAGCTTGTACTGCGGCGATTTATATTGATCTTTCTCTAAAAATCCACCGGCAAAGAGGAATATGTGCAACCGCAGCAAAATTGTAAGTGCAACCGGGTGGAATGGCGCCGGAGATGCCTTCATCCACAGGTGCTTTCCGCTGATTTCTTGCCGGGAATCGCCATCTCCGATAGTCAAGGGCCATGGGAAAAAATCTGACACCGCCGCCTGGTGACGGCGACGACAACATCGTTCCGGTCGATCTGAAGGCTGCGCTCGAAGAGCGCTATCTGGCCTATGCTCTGTCGACGATTACGCAACGCGCGCTTCCGGACGTCCGCGACGGGTTGAAGCCGGTGCATCGGCGTATCGTTTATGCGATGAGCGAGATGGGGTTGCGCCCCAACGCCGCCTTCCGCAAATGCGCCAAGATCGTCGGCGAAGTGATGGGTAACTATCACCCGCATGGCGACCAGTCGATCTACGACGCGCTGGCGCGCCTGGCCCAGGATTTCTCCCAGCGCTACACGCTAGTGAACGGCCAGGGCAATTTCGGCAATATCGATGGCGATAGCCCGGCCGCGATGCGCTACACCGAATCCAAGATGACGGCGGTGTCCGAACTGTTGCTTGAGGGCATCGATCAGGATGCGGTCGATTTCCGCGATACCTACGACGAGTCGAATTCCGAGCCGATCGTTCTGCCTGGAGCCTTCCCAAATCTCCTCGCAAATGGCTCCTCCGGCATCGCCGTCGGCATGGCAACCTCCATTCCCTCGCACAATGCCCACGAGCTTTGCGATGCGGCTCTGCATCTGATCAAAGATCGCGATGCCACTGTCGAGAAGCTGGTGGAATTGTATATTCCCGGTCCGGACTTTCCGACCGGCGGCATCATTATCGACGACCGCCAGAGCATCATCGAAAGCTATAAG
This sequence comes from Rhizobium sp. ASV8, assembly GCF_016429255.1. GTDB lineage: Bacteria > Pseudomonadota > Alphaproteobacteria > Rhizobiales > Rhizobiaceae > Rhizobium. The sequence continues at coordinate 9,660 of NZ_JAELUG010000061.1, read as the reverse complement.
ACCGGCCGTGGCGGTTTCCGCGTCCGCTCCAAGTGGGAAATCGAGGATCTCGGCCGTGGCGGCTACCAGATCGTCGTCACGGAAATTCCGTTCCAGGTGCAGAAGTCCCGGCTGATCGAAAAGATCGCCGAACTGCTTATCGCGCGCAAACTGCCGCTGCTGGAAGACATTCGCGACGAATCCGCCGAGGACATCCGCGTTGTTCTCATTCCGAAGAGCCGCAGCGTCGATGCCACGATCCTGATGGAGTCGATGTTCAAGCTGACGGAGCTGGAAAGCCGCTTCCCGCTCAACATGAACGTTCTGTCCATGGGCCGCATTCCGAAGGTCATGGCGCTGAACGAGGTGCTGAAGGAGTGGCTCGACCACCGCCGCGAAGTGCTGCTGCGTCGCTCGCGTTTCCGGCTCGCCGCCATCGAGAAACGTCTCGAACTCCTCGGCGGTTTCCTGATCGCCTACCTCAACATCGATGAGGTCATCGCCATCATCCGCGAGGAAGATGAGCCGAAGCCTGTGATGATGGAACGGTTCGGGCTGACGGACAATCAGGTCGAGGCGATCCTCAACATGCGGCTGCGCTCCTTGCGCAAGCTGGAAGAGTTCGAAATCCGTAAGGAATTCGATGGCCTGACCAAGGAAAAGGCCGAGATCGAATCCCTGCTCGCGTCGGAAGACAAGCAGTGGCAGACGGTCGCCTGGGAAATTGGCGAGGTGAAGAAGAAATTTGCCAAGGCAACCGAGATCGGTCGGCGTCGCACCCAGTTTGCCGAGGCGCCCGAAGCCGACGATGCGGCAATCCTGCAGGCAATGATCGAGAAGGAACCGATCACGGTCGTCGTCTCGGAAAAGGGATGGATCCGTGCCCTGAAGGGCCATATTTCCGATACCGCCTCGCTCACCTTCAAGGAAGGCGATGGGCTGAAGGTTGCCTTCCCTGCCCAGACGACGGACAAGATCCTGATCATCACGACGGGCGGCAAGGCCTATACGCTCGGGGGTGACAAGCTGCCGGGCGGCCGAGGTCACGGTGAGCCATTGCGCATCATGGTCGACATGGAAAACGATCAGGACGTGTTGACGGCATTCGTCCACGATCCGCAGCGCAAGCAGCTGATCGCGTCGACGGCGGGCAATGGCTTCATCGTCGCCGAGGCGGAACTGGTCGCCAATACCCGCAAGGGCAAGCAGATAATGAACGTCTCCTATCCCGACGAAACGAAGCTTCTTGTGCCGGTCTTCGGCGACCATGCCGCAGTGGTTGGCGAGAACCGCAAGATGGTCATCTTCCCGCTGTCGCAGGTGCCTGAGATGTCCCGCGGCAAGGGCGTGCGCCTGCAGAAGTACAAGGATGGCGGCATTTCCGACATCCGCTGCTTCGTCATCGCCGATGGCCTGACCTGGGAAGATAGCGCCGGTCGCACCTTCACCAAGACCAAGGACGAACTGACGGAATGGCTCGGCGATCGTGCCGGCGCAGGCCGCGCCGTGCCGAAGGGCTTCCCGAGAAGCGGCAGGTTCTCCGGGTAAGGGGAAATAGGTGAGAACATCCGCGCCTACCAAGAAACGCCTCTCGCACGCATTGCGGGAGGTTTCCGCAGAGACAATACCTAGGCGGCAATCGCTCGCGCTTTAACCCTTGCCTGCCAAAGCGAATGGGAGGCGAGCGCAAGGATCAGTATAGCGCCACCGGCAAGCGTCATGTTGCTTGGCGCTTCCGTGAAGATCAACCAGACCCAGATCGGTGCCAGGATCGTTTCCAGAAGATAGAACATCGCGACTTCCGGTGCCGAAAGATAGCGGGTGCCTGTCGCAAGGCACCAGAAGGATAGGGGCATCAGCACGCCGCCATCCAGCAGGATCCAGCCTGGGTGATCGATGGAGAAGCCGCCCGGTATGACGTGATAAAGTCCCACGGCTGCGGGTAGGGCGGCTGCCAGCAGTGAAGCGAAGCCCATGCCCCGGCGGGAGGCGCGGCTGATCGTTATAGCGCAGGCACTGGAAAGCGACGCGAGCACGGACAGGGCGTCACCCAGCAGGTGGCCACCCTCCATGCCGTCCCCGACGATCAATCCGACCCCGATGACCATGACCGCCATGGTGCTGAAGGTCGAAATGGCAGGGCGTTCCTTGAGGAAGATCCACGAGAGCAGCGCGGTGAACATCGGGTTGAGGGCGATGATGAACACCACATTCGCCGCCGTCGTATAATAGACGGCGAGAAGAAAGCAGATCGTCGTCAGGCCATAGAAGAAGCCGACAGGAATTCCGAGCCAGCCCGGCAGCGCACCGCGCACCGAGCCAGTAACACGCCGGATGACAAAAAGGGCAGCAAGCGCGGCAACGACCGTGGCCACGCTGCGCACCGAGAGCACCGACCAGACTTCACCGCTGGCAAGCCGGATCAACGGTATGTCCATCGACAGGACCAGACCGCCGAACGTGGTCAGCAACAGGCCTTTTCTATGGTCGGAGAGATTGGCGAACATTCAGCGCGCGCTGTCTTTGTCGTCGTCGGCGCTAGGATCGAAGCGTTCCCAGCCGCGCGGGGTCAGATGCTCCTGCGGCTGAAAGCGTGTCTTGTAATCCATCTTGCGCGATCCCCTGACCCAATAGCCAAGATAGACATGCGGCAATCCAAGAGCCTTCGCCCGTTTTATATGGTCGAGGATCATGAAGGTGCCGAGCGAGCGTTGATCGAGGTCGGGGTTGAAGTAGGAGTAGACCATCGACAAGCCGTCGCTCATCACATCGGTCAGCGCTGCTGCCAGAAGCTCGCCCTTCGGGCGCTGTTCCAACCCGGACCCCTCTTCGCGGCGGCGATACTCGATGATGCGCGTATTCACATGCGTATCTTCGACCATGATCGCATAGTCGAGCACGGTCATGTCGGACATGCCGCCCTGCTGATGGCGGTAGTCCAGATATCGACGGAAGAGAGAATATTGTTCGCTGGAGGGCTGCGCCGGAAATTCTGTGGCGATCACATCGCTATTGGCCGCCACGACGCGCTTCATGGAACGGCTGGCCTCGAATTCCTGGGCGAGAATGCGCACAGATATGCAGGCGCGGCAGGATTCGCAGGCAGGTCGATAGGCGATGTTTTGCGAACGTCGGAAGCCGCCCTGGGTCAGGATGTCGTTCATCTCCGCCGCGCGCGGGCCGACAAGATGCGTAAAGACCTTGCGCTCCATCTCGTGCGGCAAGTACGGGCAGGTAGCCGGTGCCGTCAGGTAAAACTGCGGAGATGGCGTCGACTGCGTATTCATCTGCCGTTTATTGCCTTTCTTTCGGCATCAGTGTTTTCACAAGCATGGCCCAAGTTTGGAAAACGTCAACTATGTCCTTTGCGAAAGATCACAGTTTCCTAATTGAGCAGACAAATCAACGCCGCCCTGCGCACCGATCCGGGCGCAGGGAAGCCAGATCTCGTGAAGGATTGCCTTGGCTTTAAGCTGTGCGAGCGATGACCGTGCCGAGCAGCATGTCATGGATCAGGCGGCTGCGGTCGGTGAACAGACCTGCCAGCAGGATGAGCGGTGTCAGCACGGAGTTAAGGATCCAGAACAGCGCGAGATGAACGATCGCCGTCAGGAAATCCATGCGGCGGCCGTCGACCCGTACCATGGTGATGCCCATGGCGCGCATGCCCAGCGAAGCCTGGTAAGGACCGCCGAGGGTCCAGCCGAAATAAAGTCCCGCAACCAGGATGAAGAGTACAGGATAGAGAACGAAGCCTAGACCGAACGTCAGGATCGATACGAAGAACAACAGCACCGCCGCCGGAATGCAGAGCAGGGCTACAATGATGTAATCGACGATGAAGGCGAAGACGCGCCGGCTCAGCACGCCACTATAGGCGCGCCAGTCTTCCGGTGCTGCATAGATCGGGCTGGGGTTCAGGCTCATCGTTTTCCTCCTTGGGGAAACATTTGCCGAACATATGGTATCAGGGCCTGCAAATACAATAAGCAGGCCGCCGACACGGTCCGAAACTATTTTTTCGCCAGCTGTCTTGCGACTTCAACGGCAAAATAGGTGAGGATGCCGTCGCAGCCGGCACGCTTGAAGGCGAGCAAGGTTTCCATCATCACCTTGTCGCCGTCGATCCAGCCATTGGCGGCGGCGGCCTTGATCATCGCATATTCGCCGGAGACCTGGTATGCGAAGGTCGGAAGGCCGAAGGCCTCCTTCAACCGCCAACAGATGTCGAGATAGGGCAGGCCGGGCTTGACCATCAGCATATCGGCGCCTTCCTCGACATCGAGTGCGGCGTCGCGTACGGCTTCGGTGCCGTTGGCCGGGTCGATATAATAGGTCTTCTTGTCGCCCTTCAGCAGGCCGCCGGTCGAGATCGCCTCGCGATAGGGGCCGTAGAAGCCGGAGCTGAACTTCGTCGCGTAGCTCATGATGCCGACGCTCTGGTGACCGGCGGCGTCAAGAGCCTGGCGGATCGCGCCGATACGCCCGTCCATCATTTCCGACGGCGCGATGATGTCGGCACCCGCATCCGCCTGATAGACGGCGGCGCGCGCCACCTGCTCGACCGTCTCGTCGTTGACGATTTCGTTGCCGCGCAGGATGCCGTCATGGCCGTGGCTGGTGAAGGGATCGAGGGCGACATCCGTGATGACGCCGATATTCGGAACTGCCTTCTTTATCGCGGCGCTGGCAAGATTGATGAGGTTGTTCTTTTCGAGACTGTTCGAGCCGGTCTCGTCGCGCAGTTCCATTTCGATGTTTGGGAAGGTGGCAAGCGCGGGGATGCCGAGATCGGCCGCTTCCTTCGCTGCTTCGACGGCTTTGTCCACCGTCATGCGATTGACGCCGGGCATGGCGGGGATCGGCTCCAGAATGCCGGTGCCGGGAATGATGAAGATCGGCCAGATCAGATCGTCGACCGTCAGGCGGTTTTCCTGGACGAGGCGGCGCGTCCAGTCGGCCTTGCGGTTGCGTCGCATGCGGCGATGCCCGGTAATCTCGTCAACGAGATGCGTCTTGTTTTCCATGATGCCGCCATCCTTTTTCGTCTACTTATGGCCTGTTATATGGAGAGCGTACCTATCACGCTGTCCCCAGAATTCAAAAGCGGGCGAAAGGCCGCAGCCAAGATCTCGCTGGCGAGGCCGATGCCTCCTACGTATTGTTCGCGCATGGAACCTGATTCTTCGACCGTACCCAAGAATACGCTGACGGACATCATGTTCGTGCTGTTCCTGCGGCTGATCGCGATCGCGTGCTTCTGGCTCGGCCTGCAATATTGGGCGATGCTCGTCGGCTACTCGCTCGATGGCCATGCCCGCTTCGATCTCCTCAATCTTCCCTGGAAGGTCGCGGGTGCCGGACTGGCTGTTGTCTTCCCGGTGGCGGCGCTCGGATTGTGGCTTACCGTATCATGGGGGCCGGTCATGTGGGTGCTGGCTGCGGGCGGTCAGGCATTGATGTATGGTGTGTGGCCGGAGGTCTTCGGATCCAATCCGCTCATTATGATCTTGCATGCCTGCGTCGCCGTGCTTTATTGCCTGTTCCGTGTCCTTCTATGGCAGGAAAAGCGGCGGCGCCGGCGGCAGCAGGTAATGGTTGATTTACCCTGAGACAGCAAGAGTTCCTGGTAAGGTGCTGTTAAGCCTGCAGTTTAAGTAGAATTTTATGTGTATTCGATAGGGTCTCACTCAAGGCGGGAAGAAAACGACACCGCCAAACAAAACAGAGTGAGGCCAAGTCATGATGAACACGAAAATCAAGCCGCAGGCAGTTGCGAATGCTCGGGACCAGCAGGTTGACGATATCCGGGCTCTCTACATGGAATCCCTCCACCTGGTCGAGCGTTTGCACCGCCGCCTGCTTGATGTAATCAAGGACGAGTTCGACCGTCAGGGTCGTGACGACGTCAACGCCGTCCAGGCACTTCTCCTCTTCAACATCGGCAATTCCGAGCTGACGGCTGGCGAACTGCGCTCGCGCGGTTTCTACCTCGGCTCCAACGTTTCCTACAACGTCAAGAAGCTGGTCGACCTCGGCTTCATCAATCATCAGCGCTCGCGCATCGACCGTCGCTCGGTTCGCATCAGCCTGACGGAAACGGGCCAGGATATCGCCGAAACCGTCGCCAAGCTCTATGACCGGCACATCGGCTCGATCGACAAGGTCGGGGGCATCGGCACCGACGAATTCACCCAGATGAACAAGCTCCTGCAGCGCCTCGACCGCTTCTGGAACGATCAGATCCTGTATCGCCTCTAAAACATGTTGCGCAAAGTGCTTAGCGGCTTTGCGATAACGACAGGCGAAGCATCAAAGGCTTAAGTGCCGATAGCGAATCTGAAAGTTCGCGATGCGCCTTAGGCAACGGCGAAGGATACGCCGTGAGACTCTCCGGTACAAGCAAGCTGGACACGTTCCCTGCGTGTCTGGCTTGAACCCGTTTAAGGCTTGTAGTTGTGCGCTTTTTGCCACGTCCTTCCTTCACCTTGCGTCACATGCAGCGCGCCGCGCATTTGCGCATTGACGGCGGGGCAATACACGCTATGAACCACGCGCACTTGTGGTATTTTAGCAATTGCAGCATGGCGCGTCTTCCGTGGCGGTGTGACAAGGCAAGTTTCATGCCGGACGACACGAATTGGCCATATTGCTATGACAGCGGAAACTAACGGCAAGCGGCGTTCTCAAGTTCCGATTTTCCGACCCTCAAATCTGCACTCGCAATATTGTGATAGTTCGTGGTGAAGTTGTTGATGGTGCCTTAAGGGAACGGGTCGTACTGAGTTGCGTTACTTGGCGCTTACTGCGCTATTTACTGCTTCCTCTCTAAGCTGCGCATGACTGAATCGCAGCGTTGAACGGTTGGGATATGTCGAAGAAAAACGGAATTGAACCCTTTTCGCGCCGCTCTTTCCTGCGGTCGGTCGCAACGTTCGGCGCTGCCGCATTGGCGGCTCCGGCCCTCGCACAGAATGCGTCTCCGCTGGAAGCGTTGATCAACGATCGTTCCCGCGGCAATTGGGACGATCAGTTCGATGCCAAGGCTGCGGCACGCACGGCAGCAGCTGTGCAGTCGAACAAGCCAATTCTTGGACCGGATTCCGTACCTAACATTCAGCAGGCGATTGCTCAGTATCAAAGCATTGTTTCCAATGGCGGTTGGCCGCAGATCAATCCGACCAGTCAGCAGCCGCTGCAGATCGGCGTCACCGATCCCGCCGTGCAGACGCTTCGCCAGCATTTGATGGTCAGCGGCGACCTGCCGCGCGAGGCGGGCATTTCCTCCTCGTTCGATTCCTACGTTGACGGCGCCGTCAAGCGTTTCCAGGCTCGTCACGGCCTGCCGCCGGATGGTGTCATCGGCGATTTCACGTTAAAGGCGATGAATATTCCCGCTAATGTCCGTCTGCAGCAGCTGAACACCAATCTCGTTCGCCTTCAGACCTTCCCATCGGACCTTGGGCGTCGTCACGTTATGGTCAACATCCCCGCGACCCGCGTCGAGGCCGTGGAAGACGGTCAGGTGGCGCTGCGCCACGAAGCGATCGTGGGACGGGAATCGCGACCGACGCACATCATCAATTCCAAAATCTATGAGGTCATCCTCAACCCATATTGGACGGCGCCGCGTTCCATCATCGTCAAGGACATCATGCCGCTTATGCGGAAGGATCCGACCTACCTGAAGAGGAGCAACATCCGCCTTCTCGATGGCAAGGGTCAGGAGGTCGCGCCTGAGACGATCGATTGGAATTCGGACAAGGCGCCGGATCTGATGTTCCGTCAGGATCCGGGCAAGACGAACGCCATGGCGTCCACAAAGATCAATTTCCATAATCCGAACAACGAATACATGCACGACACGCCGGAGCAGGGCCTGTTCAACAAGCTGATGCGCTTCGACAGTTCGGGTTGTGTGCGTGTTCAGAACGTGCGTGACCTGGCGACCTGGCTGCTTGCCGACACCCCAGGCTGGCCGCGCCTGCGCATCGAGCAGGTCATTTCGACCCGGGTAAACACGCCGATCACGCTTTCGACGGAAGTGCCTGTTTATTTCGTCTATATCTCTGCCTGGAGCGCTGCAGACGGTATCGTCCAGTTCCGCGATGACATCTACAATCTCGACGGAAATTCTCAGCTGGCGCTCGATACGACACAGGGCATGGAGCAGCCGGTTCAATAATAGGCCCTTTTGCGTCGCTGATTGCCAAAGCCGCGTCCCTGGACGCGGCTTTTTTGTCGGCTGAAGCTCCTCAGCGTAGAATGCTTACTGCGCCGCGCGTCCTTGGAGCGCGCGAAGGACGCAGTAAGACTTTGAAATGGCGCATAATCTTTCCCGAGAATCTTGGTCGATTACGGGATTATGCGCGCAAATGTCGCTGATCGTATTGCTCTCCGGCGACCCTGACGCTAATACCGTCTGCATTGCCGTTCCGGCCGTTCAGGAGCTTTCACGATGACAAATGCGTCCACCGAATCCTTCTTCAATCGCTCGCTTGCCGACACCGATCCGGACATCTTTGGAGCGATCGGCAAGGAGTTGGGTCGCCAGCGTCATGAAATCGAGCTGATCGCCTCGGAAAACATCGTCTCGCGCGCCGTGCTGGAAGCGCAGGGCTCGATCATGACGAACAAGTATGCCGAGGGGTATCCGGGCAAGCGCTATTATGGCGGCTGCCAGTTCGTCGATATCGCCGAAGAGCTCGCCATCGATCGTGCCAAGAAGCTGTTCGGCGTCAACTTCGCCAACGTTCAGCCGAACTCCGGTTCGCAGATGAACCAGGCGGTGTTCCTGGCGCTGCTGCAGCCGGGCGACACCTTCATGGGTCTCGACCTGAATTCGGGCGGCCACCTCACGCATGGTTCGCCGGTCAACATGTCCGGCAAGTGGTTCAATGTCGTCTCCTACGGCGTACGCGAAGGCGACAACCTGCTCGACATGGATGCGGTCCAGCGCAAGGCCGAAGAAACCAAGCCGAAGCTGATCATCGCCGGCGGCACGGCCTATTCCCGTATCTGGGACTGGAAGCGTTTCCGCGAGATCGCCGACAGCGTCGGCGCCTACCTGATGGTCGACATGGCTCATATCGCCGGTCTCGTTGCCGGTGGCCAGCATCCGTCGCCGTTTCCGCATTGCCATGTCGCGACGACGACGACGCACAAGTCGCTCCGTGGCCCGCGCGGCGGCATGATCCTCACCAATGACGAGGATCTGGCGAAGAAGTTCAATTCGGCCGTATTCCCCGGCCTTCAGGGCGGCCCGCTGATGCATGTCATCGCCGCAAAGGCCGTGGCTCTCGGCGAAGCATTGCAGCCGGAGTTCAAGGATTACGCCGCTCAGGTCGTCAAGAACGCCAAGGCGCTCGCAGAAACGCTGATTTCCGGCGGCGTCGATGTCGTCTCCGGCGGTACCGACAACCACCTGATGCTTGTGGACTTGCGCAAGAAGAACGCCACCGGCAAGCGCGCCGAGGCCGCTCTTGGCCGCGCTTATGTCACCTGCAACAAGAACGGCATTCCGTTCGATCCCGAAAAGCCCTTCGTCACCTCGGGTGTTCGTCTCGGCACGCCGGCCGGCACGACGCGCGGTTTCAAGGAAGGCGATTTCCGCGAAATCGGCAATCTGATCATCGAAGTGCTGGATGGCCTGAAGGTTGCCAATTCCGACGAGGGTAACGC
>NZ_JAELUG010000589.1 GCF_016429255.1 Rhizobium sp. ASV8 | reverse complement strand
TATAAGAGACAGGTATAATCCACTGACGAAAGGTAGGAGTGTATTCGTCATCATGGAGCTACGTGAGCTCATTGAATACGATATTGCCACTTCTAAATTCCAATGTGATTGGAGCTCTTGTAAGAAGGTGCAGCCTTTTCGACCAAGACGACTGACAATACAAGGCACTGACTCCTTATTCCTAGGGCTTCAACCGCAAATCAGATCTTCGGCGACACTACAGGATACATACCAATGAACGCCCTTACTCCTGTGCCGTTGCAGACTGTGGGAAGAGCTTCATTCAGCGCAGCGCTTTAACCGTTCACACGCGCACTCACACTGGGGAGAAGCCTCACCAATGCCTACACCTTGGCTGCGGCAGGCGCTTTGCCGATGTATGGCAGGTATATATTTTTCGTTACTTTAGCTAATCTCT
>NZ_JAELUG010000588.1 GCF_016429255.1 Rhizobium sp. ASV8 | reverse complement strand
GCCATGGTGTTTGTGAGGGCACCAGGGACGAAGCCAGTCTGCTGGCGATACATGTCATAGTTATGGCTGGGGCCACTGAGAGTTTGGTTTGTTGACGATGACATGGCGGCAGGTGCTGTTGTCATGTCCGAGGCTGGACTGGCAAAGCTGGGCTTGGAATTCATGGATGGCGAGAGAGAAGGGGACTGGTAGTTGGAGACGGCATCAAACTCGGAGAGGTCGAGCAGAGCGTCGAGGTCGACATTATTTTGGGCCGAAGCCATTGTGTTATGCAATTGCGCTTGGTGAGGGCGAAAGCGATGCGAAGAGGTGGCGAAAAGTATGCGCTGAACGGCGAGTCGCTGCTCCGGAATTGAATCGTCGACTAACGGATTGAAGTCGATGAAAGCGTTCTGAATGTTTTGATTTTGTTGATGAC
>NZ_JAELUG010000587.1 GCF_016429255.1 Rhizobium sp. ASV8 | reverse complement strand
AGCCGTAACAACATCAACCTCATGCTCCTCAACCACAAAACAAACCTGCTCCACCTCACCAGGATGCAGCACCGGCTTATCACTCCCCGACGTCTCCCAATTGCAGTCCCTGTACCGAAACCCAGGCTCCAGCTCCATGACAATCTTGTCAAGCTGCATCGCGTCCTCGGAGCAGTTCTCCAGCTGCGCCTCGAGCACCCACCGCCGACGGCCGTGCGCATCCGTGTCCAGCATGCCGACCTTTGTGCGCACAATCAGCGACGCTTTGCAGATGAATTGGTATAGTTTTCTAAACGTGCGCGTGCGGCCGCTTGTCTCGCTTGCTTCGTAGTAGCTCACTGTTACGGCGAGGACGTGGTTGCCTTCTTCCTTGAGATCAAACGAGACGATTTTCTGTAGTGTGCTCCCCGGTGCTAGAT